>CAYOWC010000020.1:0-19459 GCA_964407525.1 uncultured Desulfobacteraceae bacterium
TCTCAAGTATTTGCATTGCCTCTGTCTATATTCGAGGCATCATTTTTTGATGCTGACCTATTTCACAGTAACTAGTTGAAATTGTATTCTTAATAGCTAACGGCTAAGTGCTAATTGCAGCTTTTGAGTCCAATCTTTTTCAGCGATGTTTTGAATCATCAACTTTCGGTCACTATCACCGCTATATTGGCCGCTTTCCGGATCTGACCAAGGATTTCCCGGACTTTCGTCGTCGCCTGGCGAGACTGTTCCGCCAATTTGCGGACTTCGCCGGCAACTACCGCAAAGCTCTTGCCGGACTCTCCGGCCCGGGCCGCTTCCATGGCCGCATTAAGCGACAGAATAGAGGATGCCCGCATCATTTCCGCTACTTTTTCCGCCCGTTCGCTCGATTGCAGGGCGGTTTGCCGCACCTGATCCACCGTAGAGGAGGTCTGTTTCACCGCCGAGGCCTGCTCGCTTATTGATGCGGCCTGCTCACTGGTTGCCGCAAGAATTTCCGCCGAGGCCGCCGTAAGTTGACCCGTTGCTTCCAGAATCTGTCCCTGGAGAAAACCGTTGGTTTTTTGAATCGAAAGTTCGGTTTTTTTGAGTTCACTGATATCGGTCATGTACTCCAGCCCTCCGACGATACGCCCCGATTCATCCTTCAGTGGCGCCCCGGTGTAATGTTCACCATGACTGCCGGAAGAAGAACAACCCCCAAAGCCTGCCGGCAGTTTTCCTGAGATAGCGAGTCTCATTCTATTTTGCATGGCTTATCCTTTGTAATGATGTTCGAATCCAAAACCTCCCTGACGGACCTCGCCAGATTTACCATTTCAATGGGTTTTTCAATGTATTTCCGGATACCGAGTTTTTGGGCGCTCTCCTTTGATATTTTCTCGCTGTAGCCGGTGCATAGTATGATCGGCATATCGGATCTGATTTCAAGTATCGCTTGTACGAGTTTATCCCCCGTCATTTTGGGCATGGTCATGTCGGTGATGACGAGGTCAATTCGGTCGGGGCCGGCACGGAAAAATCCCAGGGCTTCGGAAGGATCAGTCTTCCCCGTGACCCTATATCCGAGTTTTTCCAATCGTTGCTGATTCAGCTTTACCATGGGTTCTTCATCATCCACAAACAGGATTGATTCTTTTCCCGCAGGGAGTTCTTGAAGCTCTTTCGGCTCCTCCCTGGTCTTCCCTTCAACCGCCGGGAACAATATACGGAATGTCGATCCCTTTTCCGGTTCGCTCTCCACCCAAATTCTTCCATTGTGGCCATTTACGATACCGTGTACAACCGAAAGCCCAAGTCCTGTGCCTTTCCCCACATCCTTTGTGGTAAAATAGGGATCAAAGACTCGGTCTATTATTTCAGGGCCAATGCCATCTCCTGTATCACTTACACGTAAATGCACATGGGGACCGGGATTTAATTCAGGATATAGCGACACCCTGTCTTCATCAATCTCTTTATTTTCTACCGCTACTTCAAGCGTTCCCCCATAATTTTCCATGGCATGAGCCGCATTGGTGCAAAGGTTAATCATGATCTGATGAATCTGAGTGGGGTCCCCCAGGATGTCAGCCAAATCGTTTGAGATATGTTGGCGTATATCAATGCTGGTAGGAATGGATGCTCGCAAGAGTTTCAAGGATTCAGTAACTACGTTCGCAATGTCGACCGGTTTTTGCTCCGCTTCAGATTTGCGGCTGAAGCTCAAAATCTGCCTGACCACGTCCTTTGCTCTGAGGCAGGCTTTTCTTGCCTCATCCAGGTTTTGCCTGGCAGGATTCCATTCGGGTACATCGTCCATGGCCAGCTCCGTATTGCCCAGGATGATACCCAAAATATTGTTGAAATCATGAGCAATACCTCCCGCTAACGTGCCGATGGATTCTAATTTCTGGTATTGTCGAAGATGTTCTGCCATACGTTTTAGTTCGGTGATATCACGCCGTACCGCCAGAGATAAGGTCCCATTTCGGTCGCGCATGGACGAAGATTGAGCATCTATGTCTCTCAAAACACCGTCTTTTCTGACAATTCTATATTCAGATCGGGGCAGTTTTTCGGATTTTGCGTATAATCGATCAAGTCTGTCTTGCGCCAATTCGCGAAACTTTGGATCAACCCATTTGATTGGATCAGTTCCGATAATCTCCGATGCATCCTTTAAACCGAATAAATTGAGTGCGGCATCGTTTACATGTATAATCAGGCCATCTCTTGTAACAACCAAAGCATCGGGAGAGACATGGAAAAAGAGCCTGTATTTTTCTTCGCTTACCTGTAGCGCCTCCTCCGCCGTTTTTCGCCGTGTGATGTCGGAGAAAAAATTGACCGTAGCGGGCTTACCTTTCCAATTAATTTGGGAAGATCTAACCTCCATCCAACCTTCCGACCTATCGTATCGGACAAACCTTGCCTCACTAAATGCAGGGACATCCTCGCCCGCGAGGCGGCGTTTGTACCGGTCAACCATTTTAGCAACGTCATCGGGATGCAAGATCTTGCTGATATGCGTTTTAACATAGATTTCCGGTGGGTAGCCGGAGATGTTAAGGGCGGCTTGATTAAAATAACGTATTAAATCGTCCTGAATAATGACCACTCCTTCCGCAGCATTATCAACCACCGCCTTAAATTCATCTGAAAAGGAATTGTTTTCGTCATTGCCATGTGATTCTTGATTCTGCTTATCGGGAGAAATGGTTGAAGCAGATGGGTGTCTTTTCTCATTTTCATCAAACATCGTCACACCTCATGTGTAACTTTCAGCACTTCATGCAACACCCTGCTCAACGATCCGAATTCAAACGGTTTCGGCATGACGCCCTTAAAACCATAATCCTTAAAATTCGACAAAACAGGGTCATCGGAATATCCGCTGGAGACGATGGCTGTCACTTCAGGGTCCAATTCCAGCAATTTCCCCATAGCCTCTTTACCGCCCATACCGCCGGGAACGGTCAGGTCCAGAATTACGGCATCATAGGGTTTCCCGGCGTCTTTGGCTTCCTTATAGATCCGAATGGCTTCAGTGCCGTCTTCCGAGCATTCTGATTCATAACCCAGTTTTTCGAGCATCCTTCCGACCATTTTGCCTAACGACGGATCGTCATCCATTACCAGGATCCTCCCGTGGCCGGTCATCAATCGGACTTCTTCTTTCGAAGGGATACTTTTGTCGGAGGCCGGCAGGTAGATGTGGAATGTTGTGCCGACCCCCAACCGGGATTTCACCGTGATGAAACCCTCATGTTTTTTGATAATGGAATAAGTTGTAGCAAGTCCAAGACCGCTTCCGGCCTGTTTTGTGGTGAAATAGGGGTCGAAGATATTCGAGAGATGGTTTTCGGCGATGCCGATCCCCTGATCCGTGATGGATATCCGGATGAATTTTCCCGGCTTAATGGGTAACCCGTTCGTTTCTTCCATCACCAGGTTCTCTGCCCTAACGTCGATAATCCCCCCCTCCGGCATGGCCTGGTTCGCATTGATGATGATATTGTGGATGACCTGGCTCATCTGCCCGGTGTCAGCCTCAACCGGCCACAGGTCCTTCACCATGGAGAACACACATTTTGATTTTGAGCCCCGCAGCACAAAGAGGGACGATTCCATGACGATATTTCCCATGGAAGCGGTCTCCTTTACCGGTGTTCCCCCTTTGGCAAAGGTCAATAACTCCCGGGTCAGCGTCTGCGCTTTCGCTGAAGCTGTTTCTACCTCGCTTAACAGGTCAAAGATCTCATCCCCGGGGGGTACTCCCGCTTTGGCCATGGAAATATTGCCGATGATCGTTGTGAGAATATTATTAAAATCATGGGCGATTCCGCCCGCCAGCACGCCCACCGATTCAAGTTTCTGGGTCCTTAGCAGATGTTCTTCCATCCGCTTGCTGTCGGTAATGTCGCGGACTACGGATACCGAGCCGATGACATGGCCGTCCACATCCCTGACCGGTGATGCGCTCACCTGCCGATACCGCAATTCCCCCGTTGCGGGAGTCCTGACCAACTCCTCCTGGTTGACGATCACTTCCCCTTTGAGAGCCCTTAACGGCGGTGCTTCTTCGGTAGGGCGGGGGCTCCCATCCGGACGGAGCACTTCCAGGCCCCTGGCCAGGGTCGTAACATCTATCCCGTCACCCAGGCCAAGCTGAAATTCCCCAAGAGCGGACGGATTGGCCAGGGTAAATTGTCCATTCGTGTCGGCAAACCAGACTTCGTCGGTCATACTGTTGAACAGGGCGGACAATGTTTCTCTCTCATGGTGAACCGCCATCAGCAGGCTCTGGGTTTTCTCCTCCGCCTCTTTGCGATCGGTGATATCCTCGAAGACCGCTACAAAATAGTCTTTTTGAAGGCTATAGGCCATTACCGAGAACCACACTTTCAAGGTATCCATGTAAATCTCAAATCCGGCTGTTTCTCCGGTTGAGGCAACCTTTCCGTAAATTTCAAATAACTCCGGGGTGTCTTCTTTGACCCCCGGTATGGCTTCCGTCACCGTTTTGCCGATGACCTCTTTTGTTAATCCGGTTATGGTTTCAAAGGTTCTGTTAATATCGAGATAGATCCAATCGACGGGTTTTTTGTCCTTGTCAAACAACATCTTGCAGTAGGCAGCGCCATTGAGCATGCCCTCAAACAGAGCCCTGTACTTCTCTTCGCTGGCCCGTAGCACATCTTCGGTCTCTTTGCGAACGGTTGCATCGCGGCAGATATACAAAAGTGAGCTGGCCCTCATGGAAACGCGCTTGACATTCACCAGGAGCGTGCGCTTTCCGCCGTCTTTTCTGGTAATGGTTCTCTCAATGTTGGGAATTTCCCCCGATATTTTCAACTCCCCGGGATGGAAAATCTCTTTACCCAACAAATGCTCAATGTTGCCCATTTTCTCCACTTCAGCGTGCGCATAGCCAAACTGGGTGTGAACATTCGGGCATATATAGGTGAAGGAACCCGCATCGTCGGTGACAAAAATAGAGTCCGAGATGTTGTGGATCAGTTCTTCGTAGAAAACGGTTTTGTCGCGCCAGGTTTTTTCACCACGTTTGCTCCGGCGTAATTGCCCTTCCAACCGCTGAATTTCTTTTGCCGATTCTTCTCCAGAGGGTACATTGGCCATTTTCATTTCCTTTCTGTTTGAAGAATAGATAATCCTTACGCAAGTTTGTTATCCTCATCATAAAGATCAATATCCGGGTAAAGCTTGTTTTGCGCATTGCGCGCATGGGAGATAATTACCCATGTCATGGTAAAGAGATAGATAGCGAGGATGGTGAAAAAATCTACCACAAACCTTTTTTTCTGTCACTCTTTTTACGGTCTATCCGACCCCCCCGGAAAACCATGGTTGACTAAACACCTTTCTTTCCGTATTCCTTAGTGTTTACATGCGCTGGATTTCTCCATAAACCTACGAAGTGATGTCTTAAAACCCTAAAATGACGAAAATACTGATCGTCGAAGACGAGATAACCGTTGCCCTGGAGCTGGAGGAGCTTCTGGTTTCTAATGGGTTCCGGGTGAAAGGAATTACTGGAACCGCTCCTGAGGCCATATCCATGGTAGAGCAACTCACTCCGGACATGGTCCTGATGGATATCAAACTGAAGGGGAAAATGGATGGTATTGAGACCGCCGCCTACATACTCCAGAACTTCGGCGTGAGGTCACTTTTCCTCACCGGCCATTCCAAGGATAAACTGATTAAAAGGGCCGCGAAAGTAGAACCTCTCGGGTACATTCTCAAACCGATGAATGCGCAGCAAATTCTGGCCGCGGTCAAAATTGTCTGTCATACCATGTATCTGAAAGCCCAGATGGAAAGGCAGACTCCCGAAAAAATTCTCAAAGATAATAACAACAGCTCGCCCGCCCCTTTGTCCGAAGAAATGCGTGCACTGACAACTTCAGAACTCCGGGTGGCCGGCTTGGTCGTTCAGGGCATGCGAAATAAACAGATCGCAGCAAAACTGAATGTATCGCTTCACACCGTTGAATGGCACCGAAGACATATTCGAAAAAAACTTGGTCTTACAGATCGAAACGAAAATCTGATGTACCATCTGATGTCCTTGATGTAAACCAACTACCGAAAAAAACCCCACCCCCTCAAAAAACCATGGTTGACCTATCTATGTTCTTCGTTTAAAAGGTATGCTCATCAGATGTTCAGACTGCCCCCCCCCCAACTCAAGGAGTCCTAAAATCATATGGACAAAACCAATGCCCACGTCGCGGGAAGCGTTCAAAAAAGGCCTCCCATTTCATCAGTCCATGAACCCGCACCGAAAAAGCGTGTTCTGCTCATGGATGATGAGGAGATGTTGAGGAAGATGGGAATACTGATGCTGCAGCGGTTGGGGTACGAATCCGAGACCATAGCGAATGGAAATGAAGCTATTTTTGCCTACGAGAAAGCCATGTTATCAGACAGACCTTTTGACGGGGTGATGCTGGATCTCACCATCAAAGGGGGGATGGGCGGCAAGGAGACCATTTCAGCATTAATGAAAATGGATCAGGACGTCCGGGCCATCGTATGCAGCGGTTACTGTGTTGATCCCATACTGGAAAACTTCAGGGCCTACGGTTTCTCCGGCGCCCTTCCCAAACCCTATCAGAGAGTAGAATTGGCAAAGGTTTTGAAGGCTGTTATCGGATAACCTCATCCTTCCCTGGCAAAAATTCCCTAAAGGATCTCGCACTCGCTCCCACGCTCTGCGTGGGAGCGGTTTCCGGGATGCTCTGCGTCCTTTGTCAAAGTCGAAATAAACCCAGGGTTAAGTGGATAAAATCCATATATCAGGACGCGGAGCGTCCAACGGAGGTTCCCACGCAGGGCGTGGGAACCAGGGTAAGACTTGCCCTATCCTTCTGGCGATCAACCAACGGCCATGAGGTGGATTTCCTGTTGGGAGAAAAAACCGCTATCGAGGTCAAAGCCTCCAGAAGAATCAGCAAGAATGACTTCAAAGGATTGAAATATTTGAAAGAGGAAGGCATATTTCAACATCTTATCCTGGTCAGCCAAGACCCCATCAGCGCCCATATGGACGGTATCCTCACCCTTCCCTGGCAAAAATTCCTGAAAAATCTATGGGAGGATAAATTCCTGTGAGAGGTGTTGATACACAAATGCTCAAACGATTGGAAACACCGTGGCGGGTTCGTTAGTGCCTTAACGAAAACCTTGTTCAGGCACGATTTCGGATTGCGGATTGAATGAAACAACTTACTCTCACTATAACTCAATGATAAATTTTGAATATTTTGAATTTCGGGGTTTTCGTTCAGGCATTAGTTATGGGGATTCTTCCACATCAAGAAGATTTGTTTTTTGGTATTTCAAAACCCCAGCCTTTACAGACCTCCCGGAGGGAATGGGTGCGCCCCGCTTTGACATCGTTATGCCCCGTTTTCAGCTGATGCATCAACTCCGGATCCAACAATACCTCCAGCGTATTCGGCAACCCCTCGTATAATTCCCAGCTCATGACGGCCATAACTTCCCGGTTCCTTCCGGTCACCGCAATAACCTGATCCCCGGCCGCTTGCTCGGGAAGCTTCATGAATTTATTTCTGGCTTCGGTGATGGGCATGGTCTTCATGGACAACTCCTTTATCCGTTCAAAACCCGCCGCAGGGTTTTCGCCAGGTCCGCCATACCCACCGGTTTCATGAGAAAGGCATTGATCCCCATTTCCTTAGCTTTTTCTTTTGACATTTTATCACTATAGCCCGTACAGAGGATAATGGGAATGTCGGCCCTTATTTTCCGAAGTTCCCACGCCAGTTTTCCCCCCGTCATCTGGGGCATGGTCATGTCGGTAATCACCGCATCAAAGGTATGGGATTCTGTTTTAAATACCTGCAATGCCGCTATGCTGTCGGTTTCGACCCGGACCCGGTAGCCCAGTCGTTCCAGCACCTGTTTTTGGAAATCGGCGACCTGAGGCTCATCGTCCACCACCAGGATATGTTCATTTCCTCCCGCCGCAGTTTTATGGTTCAACGGCCCTACATCTGGGTCCTGTTCATCAACCAGCGGCAGATACACACGAAAAACGGCGCCTTTTCCTTCCTGGCTCTCAACGGTAACTTGGCCGTTATGGGATTTTACAATACCATACACCAGAGCAAGTCCCATGCCCGTCCCTTTGCCTGTCGCCTTGGTGGTGAAGTAGGGTTCAAAGATTCGATCCAACACTTCGGGGGCCATGCCATGCCCACTGTCTTTTACAGTCATCAGCGCATATTTTCCCGGCGGTATTTCCCCATCCCGAGCGTCGCATTCGGTCTTTTCAAGGATCACATTCAGTCGTCCACCCTCCTCCATGGCATGGGCCGCATTGGTGCAGAGATTGATGATTACCTGGTGTATCTGGGTGGCATCGCCCTCAATGGCGCAATTTTCTTGACGAATATCCACTGCCATATCGATGCTGGTGGGAATAGTGGATCTGAGCAGCCCCTTGGTCTCCTGAAGTAGCGCCGCCACATTCATGGGCACCATTTTCCGATCGCTTTGGCGACTGAAGGCCAGGATCTGCTGAACCAGATCCCTGGCCCGTTTTCCGGCAATGAGTACCTCGTGGAGGTTGTCGTACAAAGTGGAATCTTTGTTCACTTCGTCCATGGAGAGTTCGGTAAATCCGAGAACCGATGAGAGGATATTGTTGAAATCGTGGGCGATGCCACCGGCAAGGGTACCGATAGCCTCCATTTTCTGGGCCTGCCGAAGTTGTTTTTCAAGCATTTTCCTATCGGTAATGTCTCGACCCACCGAAATAATTTCTGAAATGACCGATTGCTCGTCAAGAATAGCACGGGCTGACCATCCGAACCAACGCCACCCATTCACGGTCATAAGCCGCTCCTCATGATAGGTGGTATGCGGGGGATTCTTAAGGGATGCGAGCGACTCGGCGACCTGCTTCCGGTCGTCTTCGTGAATCAGCGGCATGAATTTTTCCCCAATCAGTTCAGATTCCTTCCGGCCAAAAGTATCGCAGAAAGTGGGGGTCACAAAGCGCAGCAACCGCTCCTGTGCGTCAAATTTCACCACCAGGTCGTTCTGGTTTTCTACAATGAAGCGGTATTTCGACTCGCTCTCTTTCAGGCGTTGTTCTATCCGCGCCCTGTAAAGACCGGTTTCAATGGCTGCCTTTAGCTCCCGCTCATCAAAAGGCTTTATGATATAGCCCGAAGGCTCCGAGAGTTTTGACCGTTCGATTTTTTCGTCATCCGAAAAAGCGGTCAGAAAGATGATGGGAATAGCCGAAGCGGCCCTGATCTGCCGGGCCGCTTCGATGCCGTCCATCTCCCCTTTGAGGGAGATATCCATGAGTACCAGATCCGGCCTCTCGGCAAGCGCACGACTGACGGCCTGCTCCCCGGTTCTGACTGCACCCGTGGTTTCATACCCCATATTTTGAAGCGTCAGCTGAATCCCTTTTGATACGATCGTTTCGTCTTCAACCACCATGATGACCGGGTTTCCCATCTTTTACTCTCCTGCTTTTTAAGCCTTAAATGTGACGATGAAAATAGCGCCTCCGTCACTAATAATTTCCAGACTGCCATCCAGCTGGTCTTCAACAATGTCGATTACCAGCTGAAGGCCCAGACCCTCGGTCCGGCTCAAGTTAAACCCTTCAGGCAATCCCATGCCATTGTCCGCAACCCGGATCCGGATATCCCCGTCACCCAAATCGGTGACGCGAATATTCAGATCGCCCTGGCGGCCCTCGTGAAATGCATGTTTCAGAGCATTCGAAATAAGTTCACTCATGACCAGGGCGCATGGCACGGCATGATCCAGGGAAACGAACACCTTATCAGCCCTCAATTTCAGTTTCACATGTTGAGCCCTGCTGCCGTGTACCCGAAACAGATATCCGGCCAGCCGGTCCAGGTAGTCTCCCAGGGCGATTTTCGCCATGTCGGCCGACTGGTATAGGGACTCGTGAATCAGGGCCATGGCCTTGACCCGGTCCCGGGCTTCGTTAAAGACATCCCGGGCCTCTGGGTCCTGAATCCGGTTTCCCTGGATTTGAAGCAGGCTCGAAATAACCTGCATGTTGTTTTTTACCCGGTGATGAATCTCCTGGAGCAGCACTTCTTTTTCCGCCAGACCGGCCCTGAGCTTCTGTTCCATTTCCCGAAGGATTCGAATAGTATGGACCAGTTTTTCCGTCATGGCGTTAAAAGAGACGGCAAGCTCAACCATCTCATTTCCGGAAGCGCTCTGGCCCTGGCTTTTTTCCAGTACGATGCGATGGTCCATATCGCCTTTTTCGATGCGGTTCGCGCCTTCCACCACGGTCTTCAACGGGCCTGTGATTTTCAGGATCACAACCCAGGAAGCGGCGGCGATGAGAGCAAACAACACCAGAGCGCTGACTATGAGCGTAAGCCTGCTTTGATGCTGAAGGGCTTCCAGTCGACCCATGGCCATTTTGGAAAAGCCGAAGGCGTCGGACAGAATACGGTTGCAATCCAGGCGGATTCTGCCTGTAATTCGCTCTTCCAGCAACTGGGTGTTCGCCATTTCGATTTTTGCTTCCCCTTTGGCCATGACCCGGGGCTTTTGATCAATAATGGTTTCCAATGCCACAAACGATCGATGAAGGGATTCCAGATTCGGCTGGATCAACCGGTACAGGTCTGGCGCCTCTCTCTCCGTTACCCGCATGATCTGTTCATGTTTCAAAAGCCACTGTTGAAAACTTCGCTGGTACTGGTATGCCAGGTATTCGTCCGTGACCAGGACCAGTTCCGCGATTCTACGGTCCAACTGGTTGGCCGCCTGGGTTTTCTTAACTTCTTCCTGTATCTGCCCCAAAAAATACAGGACCATCATCACCAGGCAGACAATCAGCGAAATGGTCAAAATGGCGCCCAGGTAAAGCCGGGTCTTGATTTTCATGTTTTCACGCTCATTTGATCACCGTAACCGCCTCCGGTTTTACATTTTTCAAAGGTTCCGCATGAATGAGTCCAAGGTAATTGGGAACTTTGCTTTTTTTCGTATAGCCGTAACGGATGATCCATCGGGCCTGGTCTTCCAGATCGCTCAAAAGGGCCTGGTCCAGACCCATTCCCCAATCCATATTTTCAAAAAGTTTTGAAACAATCTTTGGATCGACGCCGGCGACCTTCGCATGGGTGGCAATGGCTTTTTCACGATTGCCTGCAATATATTCTTCCGCTTTCAGCAGGGCTTTGAGGTATCCTTTCAGAATATCCGGATGCCGCCTGGCAAATTTCTTTTTCACCACAATCAGCCAGGAGCCGGGCACAATGTCTGCACTGGCCAGTACCACGGCATTTTCCCCCAGCCGCATTTCAGCCAGCAGGGGAAAGGGGGACCAGCAGAACATGACGTCCACATCGCCCTTTGAAATGGCCTCCACCATGGTGGGGCCGTCCATATATACGATGTCGACCCGGGAAGGATCGATGCCGTTGTGGAGGAAATAGGAGTCCATGAAAAACTCGCCAGAGGTCCCCTTGGTAACCGCCACTTTCTTCCCCATAAGGTCCGCTGGTTTCTCAATTCCCCGATCCCTGCGGGCCACGGCAAAGTGGATTTTGGAATGGCGGATCTTACCGATAACAAAAAAATCGTCCCGGTCAAAACTGGCGTAAACAATGGGCGTGGCCATCACGTGGATAATATCGGCCTTTCCGTCGAAGAGCTGCTGAAGGGATGTCTTGCCGTCCGGATTGATTCTGAGATCTACATCCAGCCCCTGTTCCTCGAAATATCCTTTGTCATGGGCCACATGGGTGGGAGCTTCCACGATGGCGGGGACCGATCCCACCGTGATTTTCTGGAGGGTTTTCGGGACGGACGGTTTCTTTGTATCGCAGCCTGTCAAGAAACATGCTGCAATCATGATAAAAGGCAAGATCATAGATTTCAGTCTGATATTCATGACGGTTCTCCTAACGGATGATGCGCACCGCTTCGGGTTTGACGGATTCCAATGGATCCGCACAGATAAAATTCAGAAAATTCGGAACTTCCGCCGCGTCCGAAAGGCCGTTTTTAATGGCCCACTGACACTGGGCTTCCAATGTGGACAGCAGGGTCTGATCCAGGGTGATCTTGAATCGGTAGGTGGCGCTCAGATCGTTCAGCAATTCCTCTTTAATACCAAGATGGTCGGCTACGATTGCGCGGCACGTTCCGGGATCCTCCCGTATGAATTCGGAGGCTTTTACCAACGCCCTTAGAACCCGCCGGACGGTTTCAGAGTGGGACTCTGAATAATCGCGTCTCGCCGCCATGACAAAGGAGGGTGAATAGAGCCCCTCGGCATCGAATGAGATGCCGCTCTCGCCCAGCGCTTTCAGGGCTTTTGCATTTTGCGGGTTCCAGGTGGCGATGGCGTCTACTTCTCCGTTCATCAAGGCCTCAAACATCTTCTTGGGTTTGATGTTTACGGTCTGGACTTCATCCCTTGAAATTTTGTTCAGGAGCAGGACCGTATCCAGGAAGTATTCCCCGTTGGTTCCCATGGTAACCCCGATTTTCTTCCCTTTCAGATCTTTGGCGGAGGCAATGCCCCGGTCTCTGCGCCCCACCACGCCCATGTGCTTTTCGCCGGTGATCATGGTGGCCAGGATGCAGATCTCTGCTCCCTTCAACACCGCGTGCATGAAAGGGGTTTCCGACGCAGTAGCCAGATCCACCTTGCCGTCCATCAGCGCTTTCAGCGTAGCATTGCCATGGGGGTAGGATTCCAGGACCACATCCAGTCCCTCCTCCTCGAAATATTTTTTATCGAGTGCCACATAGATGGTGTATCCGGTAAGCGAGGGGTTGATAGCAGCAATGGTCACCTTCTGCAGATCCTCTTTCGGAGGTTGTGATGATTGATTGCAGGACATTAGGAAAATTCCCACTGCCATTGCGAAAACGGCGGTCGCGATCTTCATGGGGAATGTTTTGTTCATTTGCGCCTCCTGTCTTCAGGCCAGCCGATCGACAGCACAGGATCGCCTGTAATGAGGTTAGGTTTCCGGAGGAGGGACGTTACCTGTTCAGGTGAATCGAGTGGAAACGAGCCCTATGCATTTTACTGAATCTTCTCAAATAAGTTACATTAAGTCAATAGAATCAACGTTGAGACACTATTATGACTCATTATGGGTTTCGTAGCATTGAGGAGGGGAAAAAACGATCTGCGGCTGAGTCCAGATCTCGTTATCTCGCCTTGTTATGAGACACAAAAAATGGACATCTTCCGGTGTGCAAAGTTCTGGAAGACGCTCAATATCAACGTAAGTATCTGACATTATTATTTCCTAAAAGTCAATGAACGTCCACTTTCCGTATGGCGAATGATATTTATCCAGTAATTTTGACAGGATTTACAGGATTTACAGGATTTTTAGGATACTTATGTCCTTTTTCTTTTATCCGGTTAATCCTGTTGATCTTGTCGAAGAATAGAGGTCTGGAGTCATTAATGGGAATGTTTTTTGTCCAGCAAACTGCGAACGGACCTGGCCAATTCACTCCTGTTCAAGGGCTTCATGGCAAATCCTCGATCTTCGGACTATCGAGGATCGGTTCTCCGGCAATTCGCGGGATCAAAAGGTTTTCCTCCTGGATCCCAGATTTCAGCAAGTCGAAGTCTTTTAAAGAAACTCATTCTTACATTCCCCGATTCACAGGGTTAATTTTTAGGATTCTGAAGTTTTGTTCTTTAAACCTCAGCACTTCTCATTTTGAAAACATAGCTGTGAGAGAGGCTTCTAGCCTCGAAAAATCGTGGCAAAATGCCACTCACACAGTATTCGGAAATGAATGCGGCCCCATAATGAGAATTGCTGTTTTAAACCTTCCTGTTCTTTACATCTACGTCATGGTATAAGATTCCATAAGAAAGGCATTGATTCCCATTATCCGTCATCCCTCTTTCTAAACGAAATCCGCGAGAAACCTGTGAGCTGGGCAGATTCGAATGCCGTCTTTCGTCATTAGATCTTGATTCCCTTCGAGAACCACCTGCGTAGCCCGAACCGAAGGAAAACGTATCTTCAGGTAACGAAGGGATGGACTAACAGACTTCCCGCTCGTTTTGCACTCCACAAAATGAGAAGGCATTCCCTCCTCAACTATCACGAAATCCACTTCTCTTCGGTCAATATCCCTGAAATAACGAAGCTCAAGATCCCGCCCTTCAACGTCCTGCAAATAGAAACACCATTTCAGTAGATGGCATGCCACGAGGTTTTCAAAGCGCTTTCCCATATCGTTCACTACCGTCCAGTCAAAATGATAGTGTTTTGCCTCTTTTTTCACTGCCCGAATCTTGGGCGCCCCGAATGGGTAGATACGGAACAGCATGTAGAGATTCTCCAGCATGCCTATCCATCTCGTTACCGATTGATGGGATACCTGCAGATCCTCTCTCAATGCGTTGATGGAAAGCGGAGAACCGACCAGATCGGGAAGACGCAGTACCATATGCTCAATGATACTCAAATCACGCACATTTTCCAGATCATTCAGGTCCTCCCTGACAAGGCGTGAGCGATATTCCCTGCTCCAACGTTTACTCTCTGTTTCAGATTGCAGGGTGAATGGTTCAGGAAATCCACCAAATCTCAGAAGGTTTTTAACTGTAGAGAGGCCCGGTAGGGAAAGCTCTGCGTAGCTTAGGGGGAGCAGCCGGAAAAAGTGATATCTCCCCTGAAGGGAATCTCCACCTCGCCTGTAATGGTCCAGTCTTGCACTTCCGGTAACCAGGATATTGAGTTCATCTCCCCTTTTATCATACAATCCTTTCACCACCTGGCGCCATCGGGAAAACTTGTGAATTTCATCCAGCACCAAATATCCAGGACCGAAAGGAAAGCGTTCAAGAATCATCTTTTCTCTGTCTTCAGCAGCATCCCAGTTCAGATATCGCTCCTTGATATCAAACCCCGCATCTTTACAAAGCCGTTTCGCCATAGTGGTTTTCCCACCCTGCCTCGGACCGCCAATAAAGACCATCTTGCGCTTTAAATCGTTGCAAACCGGCTGTTCAATATATCTGTGCAAATATCGGGACAATTTCATCTCCGTCGTAAAATACACGCGAGTAAGTTTTGAAAGAGGTAAATTTACTCGGGTTCTCGATGTTTATCAAGGAATTAATTTTCGTTTTAACCCATTCCTCAGATCACAAAGATCTTTCCGTAATTTCGTATTGCCATTCACAGCGATCTGCGATATCAGAGAAGCAAAAACTTCAATCCAAAGGATCATCCCATGAAAAGCTACCGAAAAGAGCTCTGGTTCAATGTTCCCGGCAGACGCGCTTTCATCAATATAACCCCTGAAATCAATGACTGCCTTCGTGAAAGCGGAATCAGCGAAGGGATTGTGCTCGTAAACGCCATGCACATTACCGCATCCGTGTTTATCAATGACGACGAATCGGGGCTTCATCACGACTATGAAATCTGGCTGGAAAAACTGGCCCCCCATGCACCGGTTTCTCAGTACCGGCACAATATGGGGGAAGACAATGCGGATGCCCACATGAAAAGGCAGGTCATGGGCAGGGAAGTTGTCGTTGCCATTACCAAAGGAAGGCTGGATTTCGGTACCTGGGAGCAGATCTTTTACGGGGAATTTGATGGAGGAAGGAAAAAACGTGTGCTCGTTAAAATCATTGGAGAATAAAGAAGGGTCGAAGGACAGAGACCATGTGGATAAACAGGCGTGGATTAGATGCCTGCAAACTGAACTGACGCCGCCAAGTTTGTCGGATAACACCGCGGATGCGGATCGCCTGATAAAAGGACTGAAAAAAGAACTCGGCGCCGATGTCGCTGCGGATCTTTCTATCTTGAGGACCGTCTCGGGCACCCTAAGGGAACATGATTACAAAGTTCACGTGGCCCTTTTTGAAAACCGGGGCATTTGGAGAATCATTGACGTTTTCGCATCTGAAAATCCTGCAGATATCTATGGGATCGCCCTCGATCTGGGAAGCACGACCCTTGTCCTCCAGCTTGTTCGCCTCATTGACGGGAGTATCATAGAGGAGGTATCTTTCGACAATCCCCAGATTCGAATTGGCTCAGACATTCTTACCCGCATCCATTACGCCACAGCAAAAGGGGGTCTGGCGGAACTCCAGAAAATGGTGATAGGCAAGATCAATGAAACCATCGAACAAATTGCAGGAAAACATGCCATAAAAACAAAATCCATCGTGGCCATGTCCATTGCCGGTAATACCACCATGACGCATTTCTTCCTCGGCCTGGACCCCTACGGAATATGTCGCGAACCGTATATTCCCGTTACAAACAGTCCGGGCCTGATACAATCGGCGGAACTTGGATTGGCCATTAACCCTAGGGCTCCGGTCCTGGTTTTCCCCAATGTGGGTAGTTATTTCGGGGGAGACTTGATTGCAGGTATCCTTTCATCGGGGATTACCCACCAGGAAGAGGTCTGCTTTTTAGTCGATGTGGGGACCAACGCGGAAGTGGTTATTGGAAACAGGGACTGGCTCATGGCCTGTGCAGGCGCGGCCGGCCCGGCCCTTGAAGGGGGCGTTGCGGATATGGGCATGATGGCGGGTCCCAACGTGATTGACAAAGTCAGAATCGAACCCGTAACAGGAGAATTTCAAATCAGCACTATACAGGGTGGCGTTGAAAAAGATTCCCCACAGTCGGGGAAACCCGTTGGCATCTGCGGGTCCGGTCTGATCGATCTGGCAGCCCAGCTTTTCCTTGCGGGAATGATTGATTTGAGAGGAAAATTTGAACCTGAAAAATGCGGAGACAGCCTCATTGACCTGGATGGAATAAAACACCTGGTTGTGATTAAAGCAGAGGAATCCGGCACAGGGAAACTCCTGACCCTGAGCCAGCCGGACCTGGATGGACTGGTCCGCTCCAAAGCCGCCATGTACACCATCCTCACAACCATCGCGAACACGGTGAACATTCCTCTCAATGAAATGAAAAGATTTTATGTGGCTGGAACTTTCGGTTCTTACATCGACCCAAGCTCTGCCATCACCATTGGCATGATTCCCGATCTTCCCCTCGACACGTATACATCCCTCGGGAATACGTCCCTGAAAGGGGCCTGCATGGCCCTAATCAAAAAAGAGGCAAGGGATGAAATAACCCGAATACGGGATCAGATCACTTACCTGGAATTAAATGTGAACCAGGAATTCATGAATCTCTTTAGCGCCGCGAAGTTTATTCCCCACACCGATAGATCCCTTTTTCCTTCGGTTAAGAGATGGTCGGGTAGTTGAGTCGTTGATTGGTTGAGTGGTTGGACGAAATCCCATGCGGAGTTAAGGTGTGAACCTTTTATAAAACCTTGACAGGTAAAATCCTTATACGGAGTTAAGGCGTAAGCCTTTTATAAAACCTTGACAGGTGAAATCCAGATAAGGAGAAGGTCTCATTGATTAAGAACGGATATCACTTCAGCCTTTCTGAGCACTTTTTCCTCCTTTCGTTGTATGTAACCTTTCTTGACCACCGAAAGGATCGTTTCGTTCTCCAGACCGTCGGATTCCTGGGTGTCTACGATCCTGCATAGCTCCATGCGGGCCATGCTGTCTGGAAACTCAATTGGCACAACATCATTTGCTTTGAGCAATCGCACGAGCTTCCTGTGAACAGCTCGGATGCTCTTTCCCAAACGTCGGCCTGTCTTGTTCAGGTCCCCTTCTTTGGCCTTTAGCGTCTCTTCTATGCCCTCAAAGGCATCCAAAACCTCAAAGAGACCACCATAAACCCCTTCCTCCCTGGTCTGAAAGGAATCCTCCTGCTCTTTGAGCGTGTGATTCAACTCTGCGATCCGCAGCTGGAATTCAACCAGTTTCGCCCGTAAAAATTCCTTCTGTTCCTTCATGAATCCTCATCAAAAATAGAAAGCCGCTTCAAGTCGGAGGGAGGCTGCTTCAGCGTCTTTTTCGGAGAAGACCGAACCTCAAGGGTTCCCACATCCAAAAAGTGGAGAAACTCATGGACAGATCGACAGGTGGGGTCCAGGAGTTCTTTCTGGGCCAAGGCAATTTCTCGCGCGGAAAACCGCCTCTCGCGAAGGGCCGATGAAGCAGCCCGGATAACCTCCCTTTTATCTGCCTTACGCTCGATGTTCAGAATCTTATAGGGATTCATCTTACTTATCCTCTTCAATTTCCTCGATCAATTCTTCAATGTCATAGAGGATGTCATGATCATCATCTACCCTGGCACACCACGAATAGATCCTGTTGAGGGAAACGATTTTTTCCGCCCTTTCAAGATCCGCCTCATCCATACTGTCAATCAAGGCCTCGAAAAACTCAAAAAAAATGTCCCGAACTTTTTGATGCTCCGTCTCTTTAGCGATTCTGCAGGCCCTGCTCATTTTACGCCCGTCCAAGGCCTTCTCGATTTCTATACATTCCAGATCCACCTTGGTATCGACCAGAAGGCCTCGGGCATGTTCGTTTTCAGGATCAAGGGCCAGGGCCTTTCGGAGGGTCGTTGCCAGGACTTTGTCATTGCCGTGATCTTTGTTGTACATCTCCAGCGCCCGCCTGCTCATGACAAAGGAGAGGGCCTGATCCAACCCCTTTCGCGGGCATATTGTGTGAATAGCGGCCAGGACCTCCTCGTAGCGGCTCTGCTCTTTCAGTTCCTCTGCCTTTGCGGCGCCGTCAATGAGTATCTTCTCAAACCTGGGAGCCTTATTCAGGAGCGCGAGCGCCATATGAGGAAACTCTCTGGGTGGGATCTCCCCCTTGTCCATGGAATGGATGCCGCAGGCAAAAATAACCCTCGCAATCCCCCAGTCGGCGAACTCATCCCCGGCCTCGCCGCCGGGCAGCACCTCAAGGGCTTTCTCATGTTCCCCTTTCTCCATGAGGTAAAGTGCATCTCCTGCGACCGAATAAAAAGCACCCGTATTCAAGTATTGTTCCAGATCCAGGAAACGCTTCCTTTTTTTGCGAATCGAGGCAAGGATGGTTTTCGAAATGCCATAGCGGATCGCGAGGCGCGGTGTGCAAATGAAAAAATGAAAGTCTTTTTTTCGACCATCAGCCAGACCACAGATATCCTCCAAGAGTCTTCGTTCCAAATTCCAGCAGACAAGATCCGTATCCACGAAACCCCTTTCCTGGTCTTGATATCGTTTCAACAGATCTTCCGCCCGCCTGATCAACTCCTCGCGCACCCTGGCGCCTTCTTTCAGGGCGGAGCGACCATCCGCCGCCTGTGCAGCATAGACCGCAGGAAGCCAATACAGGCCAAGATCATCCAGCCTGGCCCCCGATTTCTCCGTAACCTTGAAGCCGGCCTTGGCACAGATCTGAAGCAGGGCCGGTTCCATCTCAAAAGGCCACGAATCAACGGCCTCCATGATCCTCTCATACTGCTCATCCTTCCAGAGTTCCTGAAACCACGCAAACCCGCAGGAC
>CAYOWC010000020.1:19559-33508 GCA_964407525.1 uncultured Desulfobacteraceae bacterium
AGGCAAACGTCTCGCCGTAAAGCTCAGCCGCCTTCAAATATTCACCGGCCGCCTCGGCTTTCCTGGCGGCCCTGCTTAAATCCTGCGACAGGGACATTTTCTGTAACTGAGAAACCGTGTCACTGATCCAGCTTTCCCCGGTAATGGCATACGCCTCTTCAAAACATCGAAGTGCGGCCAAGATATCCCCCTTCCCGGCATATTTTCTGGCCTTTTTGACCAGATCTTCGGCCCTGGCCTCTTCAATCTTTCGGTTGCATACCTCTATCTTTTGTGCGAGATCTCCGTATCCCGCAATACCCGCTATCTTTTCAAATTCTCTCTTGGCCAGGAGATAGTTTCCACGAAGGAACATCTCTTCCGCTCTCGCCAATATCACATCAGGGCTTTGCTTTTTCTTCTTTTTACCCATAGCTCTACTCTAATTCGATCCTGATCTTTTCCCCGAGCTTTGGTTCCACATCGGGGTTCAGCAGGTGTAAACGATCGACCATGGTTTCTTTTCCATAGAACCTTCGTGCAATGGATTCGAGGGTATCGCCTTTTTCCACCACATAAAGATAGTAAACCCCGGTCCCATCTTTGGTCGTTATTTCTTTGTAGACCTGCTCTGCCAGACGCGGATCCTTGAGTATCCTGATCCCAAGATCCTTTTCGAGATCATAGATCCCCATCCCCGGATTATCCTTCAGAAGGACCGGAAAATAGGTTCCGGTTCCATAGTATTTCGCGGAAATTCTCCACAAGGTATCATCAGCGGCTGCATGATAGGTCCAAAACCCATCTTCCAGTTGAGAACTCTTTTGTTCAATTGCTTTCTCTAGTGATTCCTCCGCACCCTGCTTCTTTTCCTCTGCCGCTGGGATGTCGCCATCCTCTCCTTTGAAACCTTCCGTCATTTCCGGTCCGTCAAAAAAAATCATTGTGGGGATAGAGATCTCGGCCTCGGCTTCAAGAGGGCGTTGGCGGCCCCTTCGCTCCAGCTCAGCTTTCATATCTATCCTGACACTCACGGGGTAAATCTGTCCATAGGACGTCGGGGATTGCATTTTTTTATCCCGGAATACCCACCCTGAAAAACCCCCTAAAATAATGCAAAGCAGAAGGGCAATCCCGGCGCCAACGATGGACCGCTGTCTCTTTACCGGCCCTTCCGGCGCCACGGTGTCCGGCAAGGAATCCAGGACCCTGAAGCAGGAAATGTCTGCATCACACTGGGGGCATTTTGCCTTGTCAGCGGAAATCCCTTGAAAATCGCATATGGGACAGGTGTTATTGGCTGTCACTTACTTAGTAATATCCTTATGAATTACACCGGGCCGCGCTTCGTACTCTCGAAGGATCGCCGTGGTCTCCGGCATGATCCCCATGAGCAGACCGGAGAACTTGTCCTGATCACCCTTCGTTAATGCCTCCAGAATCTGCTCCAGGGCCCGGAAAAACTTGGGGGCCTTGGCCGGATCTGTTTTGTTGCACAGGTCCCCTGCCTTTTGAATCTGCATCAGATCGTTGATCGCACCAAGGCTATCAAGGGCACTGTGAAGGTCGTTCAATGCCTTCACGTTTTCATCATACGTACCGCTCTCATCCATCTCCTCCAGCCGTTTAATGCATCGACGGATATCCGCCGTCTGCTTTGAAGATATGACTGGTCCAAAGCTGGAAAGGGCTGACTCGGCATAGTAGATGACAGGCATGCTGGTTTCGTCCTCGGCCGCCATCTTTCTGGCCTTGTCAATCTTGAGGCGGGTACGCTCAAAAACCGCTTCATCAACCTGGCCGGTTTCCGGATCCAAGACCCTGTGGATTTCCTTTATAGAGGAGAGTGAACGGTGGATGAGATCGATCATGGTGTACCCATCATAGCCTTTTTCGTTGGCTTCGGAAATAGTTTCTTCCAAGGCAACCAATAGTTTTTCATCCGCCTTTCCCCTGGAAAGGGTCTTTGACATCCGCACCTGATCCAATTCCTTGATGGCCGCGTCCACTTCGATGAGGTTGTTTTCATCGATGCGCAGGGTGATTTCCACGTGAAGCGGACCCTCTTGTTTGTCATCCCCATCTTCCCCGTCGGGTCCGGCCTGATCGATTCCAAGCCACAGGTCGCCGATGGACTCCTCTTGTTCGTTCACCACATTGAAAAATTTCATGTGAACCAGCTTCTGTTCAGGATGGACCAGGGCAAAGGTTTCGCTCGCTTCATAGGGAAGCGGCATATTCTTTTCCACGAACAGATGTTTCCGACCTTTTTCAAGATAGAGATAGTAATCGTGGGCGGATGTGTGAACAATATCCAGGACTCCCTGTTCGATGGTATGGTTTATAAGATCAAACC
This sequence comes from uncultured Desulfobacteraceae bacterium, assembly GCA_964407525.1. Classification (GTDB taxonomy): domain Bacteria; phylum Desulfobacterota; class DSM-4660; order Desulfatiglandales; family Desulfatiglandaceae; genus DUZB01. Next base: position 21,895 of record CAYOWC010000020.1, read on the forward strand.
CGCATTCCCGGCAGGATTCCTCGGTCTGGGAGACCTCTCTGCCGCACTGGGGGCACTCATAGGTATCTGCGAGACGATGGCTCAAAATGGCCGCACCTTCGGCAATGGCCAGCATGGGCCGTTCGTGCACCAGAATTTTTTCCTTTCCGAACTCCTGCGCCATGGCCGCCACCACACGGGGGATCTGAGAACTCCCCCCCACCAGCAACACGTTATCGATCAGTTCCGGGTCAAAATGGATATCTTCGAGCACCTTCCTTGTAAGTCGTACGATTTTTTCCACTGTTGGAGAGATGATCTCGTTGAATTGCTCCCTGGTCAGTTCCACGTCCACGTCGATCTGATCCCCGTCCATGTCCCTGAGAACCCCCAGGATCTCAATGAAAGCATCTTCATCAGTACTCAGGCGGATCTTGGCCTTTTCAACGGCGTCTTTCAGTTCCGCCAAAAACCGGTTCTTCACCCCCTCTTTCTGGGCCTCAATAGTGGCTTTAATATCGTCAATCTCATATTCCTCGGCGGTTTCTTTCAGGACATAGTCGACCAGCATGCGGTCCACATCCTCACCGCCAAGCCACATGTCGCCGCCCTTGCCCTGTTCGATGAACTGCCCGCCGCTTATGTTCAAAACGGAAAGGTCGAATGTTCCACCCCCGAAATCAAAGACCAGGACCGTCCTGGCATCCTCCCCTCCGATATTGTCAACCCCGAAGGAGATGGCCGCCGCGGTGGGCTCCGGCAGCAACCTTCGAACCTTCAATCCGGCCAGGGCAGCAGCCGCCCTGGTGGCATGCTTCTGCTTGTCGTTGAAATAGGCCGGCACCGTAATCACCGCATACTCTACCTTATCCCCCAGGGATTTTTCACTGTCTTTTTTGATTTTTTCCAGTATCTTTGAGGAGATCTCCTCCGGGGTGTACTCCTTGCCCCCAAGGATAATAGCCAGGCTGTTCTCGGACCCCGTGGAGTGCTGTTTGAGCTTATAGGTGAGCAGCCTCCCCTGAATGGTGTTCTGCACCTCCTGATCGAGGTAACTTCTCCCCATCAGGCGTTTTACCGTCACAATTGTGTTTTCAGGATCCTGCTTCATCCATTCCAGGGCATCCCTTCCCACTACAAATTTGGGTTTGGAAGACAAAAGTCTCTTCTTTCCCAAGGTCACACATGAAGGGGTGATAAACTCCCCCTCTGAGTTTTTCAGAACTTCTGTTTGTACTCTCTTGATGGCAGCGACTGAATTGGTAGTTCCTAAATCAATCCCGATAGACTTGGACATTATTTTCGTTCCTCCTGATTTCGCTCGGGGGTCTATTTCATGAATTTTATGTCACGATTTCTTCAAATTATTCAGGCAGGGTATACAGACATTACTTGAGGGTTGTCAAGCGTCTTAAAATTTTTCTGACTGATTGTCAGGATAAGCCTTTCCCCGAGGCGTTCACCAAGGAAGTAATGCTTCAGCTTGACACCAAAAAAGTCACTACTGGCTGAAATAAAATAAATCTTATTCCTCTTTCCCATGCTCCTGCGTGGGAATGCATACGTTTCTTTCTCGATCAAACTGAGCATTTTCCCGGTCAGAGGCAGAACTCATACGGAGTTAAGGTGTAAACCTTTTATAAAATCTTGACAGATGAAATCCGCATACGGAGTTAAGGTGTAAACCTTTTATAAAATCTTGACAGATGAAATCCTTATTGGGAGTTCAGGTGCAAACCTTTTATATCACAAGACCTGGCAGTCTGATCCTGCGACCTCTCAAACTCATTCCCCTTCTTCACCGTTCTCTACCGTAAAATCTAAAATGGGATAGGCTTCCATTATGTCCATAAGCCATTCCATCCCTTGTGTTCGATAATAATTCCAGAAGCTGGCATATCGATACCCCTTGAGCGAACTAACATCGCGTACCAGTCCGTGTTTTATGGGATTATTGTGAATGTAATTAAAATGTCTCCAGTAATCCCCTTCATCTCTTACACACCAGTCCCAGTAGTTTGACCACAGGCGACGACCTTTCTTTCCCTCTAATTGATTTATTTCGAATGAAAAACCGCGATGGATATCGCCAATGTACTTGGAAATTTCCGACCCCTCCCGATTGCGAAAAAGCAGATGATAATGATCTTTTAAGATAACCCAGGCAAAGAGCTTGATGCCATTTTCCCATGCAAAAACAAACATTTTCAACATCAGCTTGTCGCACTTAAGGTCAGAGTCGAGAAGGAAGTCCTTATTTTGAATATGAGAAGTAACGAAGTAAATCTGGTTATCGGCATAAATGTGTCTGGGTTGGTGTCTTTTCATGACAAAACCTGATTCGGAATTCAGGCGTAAGCCTTTTATAAAACCTTTACAGGTGAAATCCTTATTCGGAATCCTGGCGTAAGCCTTTTATAAAACCTTGACAGGTAAAATCCAGATACGGAGTTAAGGTGTAAACCTTTTGTAAAATCTTGACAGATGAAATCCGCATACGGAGTTAAGGTGTAAACCTTTTATAAAACCTTTACAGGTGAAATCCTTATTCGGAATCCTGGACTCGACTGTTCGGCCTGTCCACAATGCCATTAAAAACTCCGGATAGGTCCATAAGCGATCTTTCCAACCAGGGGCATCTTTGACCACCAGTCGTGTAGCAAAGCAGGCGGGTATTCATTATTCGCTTTTTATCGCGTTTCACACAAGGGAAGCCCTCTTCTCCACCGTACCCGCCACATCCACTTCCAAGGTCTCCGGGTCAACAACAACCCCATACTGATCCGCAGCAGCTTTCAAACTTACATACCCATCCACCACATCCTTTTGGACGAGTTCGGGATCACGCTCCAGGGGATTTCCATATCCCCCTCCACCGGGCGCGTCGAGGATCACCGTATCTCCCGGTTTCAAGTGAGTCAGCCCATACGGGTTTCCTTCCTTTCCATTGATAAGGAAACTGGCCTTTCGCCCGTCCTTCCCTTCAAAAAGTCCTTCTGCGGGATGCCTGTATCTCCCCGACTGCATGGCAAGGCTTACCGGCGGAAGAGGCGCGTACTCATCGTCAGGGATTTTCAGGACTACTCTTCTTCCCAAACCCCCTTTCATCCTTCCCGGCCCGCCTGAATCGGGAATGAGCTCTCTTTTCTCCACAATCAGGGGCGTATCACTTTCAAGAATCTCCACAGGTGTATTGGCCCCGTTGGCTGGAAAAATATAGACAAAATTCCCATCGCCTTCGGAACTGGCTCCCATGCCGCCTCCCCTGATCCTTACGGAATGCCACGGTTTTCCATCCCTGTCCCTGCCATACAGGACATTCATGCAGGCAGGCGTTCCTCCGCTTCCCGCAATAACCCTGTCAGGCAGGGCATCGGCCATGGCCCTGTAAATAATTTCCGTGACGAAATGTCCCACCTGCATACGGGCGGCAACTGCGGCAGGAAATCTGCAGTTCACCACGCTCCCTTCAGGCGCTTCCAGTGAAATGGGTGTGGTTGCGCCATCATTATTCGGGATATCCGGGTCAAACATGCTCTTTAGCGCCATGAAAACATAGGCAAAAGTGAAATTGTAGACGACGTTACCGCCCCAGTCTACCTGGGACGAAGAACCAGTCATATCCACGAGGATATCACTCCCTTTTACATGGACCGCCACTTTGAGAACAAGATCTTCTTTGCCTTCCGTCTGTTCCACAATGCCTTCAGCCTTATAGATCCCATCCGGAACCTTACTGATGGCCTCGCGCATGCTTTTTTCAGTCCTGGAAATGATCTCCTCTGCCAGGTCATCCAGGGTTTCCAATTCATATTCCCTGAGCATCTGGCAGATTTTTTCCGCACAGACATGATTTGCAGCGATCTGGGAACGGATGTCCCCAGTAACTTCATCGGGAGTTCTTACATTCCACCGGATCATTTCCATGACCGAGTTATTCAAGACGCCTCCGTCGTACAATTTGACAAGAGGAATAAAAAGACCATCTTCAAATACATCGTGATTATCGGATGCTACCCGCCCTCCAATATCTGAATGATGGAAAACACAGGCTGTAAATGCCACCAGTTTATCCCGATGAAAAATGGGGCTCATGACGCACACATCGTTAAGATGCCCAGCTAATGCCCAGGGGTCATTCGTAATAAATACATCACCGGGACGGTAGGTGTCCGTAGGAAGGCTCGTTACCAGATTCTTGACACCGATGGCCATGGCTCCGGACTGACCGGGTGTGGCAAAGGAACCCTGAGCCAACTCCCTGCCGCGACTGTCCGTAAACATGCACGTGTAGTCGTGGGCATCCCTGAGCAGGCTGGAAAAGGCTGTGCGAGCCACGGCGCTATCAGCTTCATCAACAATGGAGGTCAACCTTCGCCACAATATTTCAATGGTTATGGGATCAAATGCCAGGGACATCATTAAACTCCTTTAGCTCTTTCAATTTACGAAAAAATAGCGTTTCTTAGTCAATTACCGTAAAGAACAGGTGTCGGGTGTCAGGTGTCAGGTGTCAGGAAGCTTCTTCAACGTTAACGATCCACCCCTGAATAAGCGGTTCATCGTTTACACCATACACTGACGATTCCTCTGCTAAATGCCAACGCCGTTCTCGCTCAGGAATTTTCCGCTCCAATGTTTTTTCCAACCCATTCAGCATACGAATGCACTCTTTGTAACGGCGTCGGAATTCTACATACATCTTTTCCGTGATGTATCCTTTGAGCTTCGCCATGAATAAGTGATGAATGGTTTCAGCTGCTTCACCTCTACCGCGATTCACCCCTTCGATTTTGTTTCGGATATGTCGGTCATCGTTTTTCTCAGCAAGTTGGGCAGGGGCACTATTTGAGGATCGCCTGACCTGGCTCCCTAACTCGTATTTTTCTTCTTGCGGCCATTTGTGCGTTAAATCACAGACATCAATGTGCAATCGACATAACTTCCTGTAAACCTCAAGATCCTCAACATGCAAATAACTATTGGTAGTCACGGGTTCTCCCACCTGACACCTGACACCCCGTGTGAAACCTATTTGAGATTTCAGGCTTCAGGATTTGTTTCATTCGAATGCCTTGCCTTACCTGAAACTTCCTTTGGTTTGCAGTTACCCGGTCACTGTTTTTAGCTGCCGCGTTCTGAGCATTGGCCGACACTGACACCTGACACCTGACACCTGACACCTTCTTCCGTTAGGAGCCATTCATAGAAAACTAACGAAGGTCGATCCACAAGAATCCATATTCATCCACCGTAACCGAAGCATCTTCCCCCACGATAACTGTCGATTCCCTTTCTTCGATAATTGCAGGACCTCGGAATTCGGCTCCTTTGAACAATTTGTAGCGATCATAGATAGTATGCGGAATGAAATCTTTTACAATCCCTGAATACGCCGGCCGTTGTCCTTTTATGGCATCCGACAAGGAAAAGACCCCGTCTTTAAGCCTGGGTAGGTTCAACAGTCGTTCCGGAAGCCCTGCCCTTACCTTGAAATTAATAAATTCCACAGCAGAATCCGGATAGGTCCTTCCATACATTTTCTCATAGATTTCATCGAAGCGTTTTCGAATTTCCACTTTTTCCAACATGGCAAAATCACCGTTCGGCACAGGCACATTGGTTTCAGATCCTTGCCCCACAAAGCGCATATCCACAGACCGTTCGTATTGAATATCCGGATCTTCCCCTTTTTTTTCAAGAGCCTTTGCCCCTTCGACCTCCATGTTCTTAAAAATCTTTTCCATGGCATCGAAGTCAGCCGTTATGAGGGCGGATTTATGGCTCCTGACAAGGTCGAACGCCCTTGGCGCCGTAAAAAAGCCTAAGGCCGATCCAACACCGGCATTGGGAGGAACAATCAATCTTTCAGCACCAAGCTTCTTGGCCAGACCGTAAGCATGAACCGGACCGGCGCCCCCGAATGCGATTACCGTCACCAGACTGGGATTGCCCCCTTTTTCTGCTATATGCGTTTTGGCCGCACCCGCCATCGTCTCGTTGATCAGGTCGTGGATGCCCCATACCGCATCGATATAGGGAACCTCTAAAGGGCCCGCAATCTTTTCTTCGATACCTTTTTTGGCAGCCTCTTTGTTGAGCGGCATTTCCCCGCCAAGAAAGTAGTTCTCGTCGAGATATCCCAATAGCAGGTCAGCGTCCGTAACCGCCGGGTCCATACCTCCACGGTCATAACAGATCGGTCCCGGTTCAGCGCTTGAACTTTCGGGTCCCACCTGCAGGGTCCCCATCTTGCTCACGTGGGCAATACTTCCGCCCCCCGCACCGATCTCCATGAGATCCACTACAGGGACCTGTATGGTCAGGCCACTTCCTTTCATAAACCGCTGCACTCGACCCACCTCAAAGGTGGGAACTACCCCGGCTACACCGTCTTGAATAAGACACGACTTGGCGGTTGTTCCTCCCATATCAAAACAGAAGATTTCAGGAATATCAAAAAGCTTTCCGTAATACTGGCCCGAAATGACAGCGGCGGTAGGTCCCGACTCGATAATTCTCACGGGGAACTCGGCCGCCGTTTCGATAGAAGTAATCCCTCCACTCGACAGCATGATAAAGAGTTTCCCTTTTGAACCAAGGGATTCCAGCCTTTTCGCCAGCTTCCTCAGATACCTGCCGGTCAAAGGCTTTACATAGGCGTTGGTAACCGTCGTGCTGGTCCTTTCATACTCCCGGATCTGGGGAAGGACTTCGTAGGAAATGGACACGGGGATGTGAGGAGCTTCCTTTTCAATAATCTCTTTGATGAGCCGTTCGTGATCGGGGTATTCAAAAGAGTTGAGCAGGCAGACCGCGATGGATTCCACACCCAGTGAAATCATCTTACGAACCACTTTAACGGCCTCACTTTTCTCCAGCGCTTTTAAAACGGATCCGTCACTCCTGACCCTTTCATTTACTTCCAGCCGGAGTTGCCTGGGGATCAAAGGCTTTGGGAATTCCGCAAAAACATCGTATGGCGCATACCGGATCTCTCTTCCAAGCTCAAGCACATCCCGGAAGCCTTTTGTAGTAATGAGGCCTGTTCGAGCACCTTTTCTCTCTATAATGGAATTGATGACCAGGGTGGTCCCGTGGATGACCTCATCCAGTTCTTGTACAAAGCCGGGCAGGTTTTCCTCCAATTGCCGAATGCCCTGTTCCACCGCGTCTGATGGGTCTCCAGGGGTGGTCAGGCATTTGTTGATCCTTATTTCGCCCGTCTGGTCGTTAAGCAGTACGAAATCGGTAAATGTGCCCCCGATATCGCACCCCAACCGATACACTTTTTCAGACATACATTCTCCTAACCTGGCCAAACCAGAGCCAAAAAATATCTCGCGCAGAGACGCAGAGGCGCAAAGTTTTCTAACCCTTTAAAATCCATTAAATCAGATGCTGCAGTGAAGAAGGTCTCTTGGTGGAATGTTTTTACTAACCTACATTTCCCCCTTCTTCTCTTCAAGGGCCGCCAATATTTTCTCTGGAGTAATGGGAAGATCCCTTATTCGAATTCCGATGGCGTTATACACGGCGTTGGCAATGGCCGGCGCGGTTGGAACCAGACCTGGCTCACCCACTCCTTTCGCGCCAAACGGCCCATAACCATCCTGGGTTTCAATGCATTCAATCTCGATGGGAAAATCCAGATCCGGGGCTGACAGGATTTTGTAATCCAGGAAATTCGGGTTCAGGTTTTTTCCCCTGTCCGTTTTATACTCTTCAGAAAGGGCATATCCGATCCCCTGTACCAGGCCGCCGTAGATCTGGCCCTTGATGGTTTGCTGGTTCAAGACCTGTCCCACATCATGGGCAGCTACAAGGTGCAAAATCTTCACCACCCCGGTTTCGAGATCCACCGCAACTTCCACCCCCTGTACACCGAAGATATAGGTGCAGGACATATTGCCGCGTCCCGTTCTTGCATCCAGCATTTCGTTAGGAGGATCGTAAAAGGCCTCCTCCACCACCATATTTCCCTGTTCCTTGTAATGAGCTGCCCTGAGAATTTCTTCCAATGTTACCTGCAGCAGGGGGTTTTCAGGTTCCTCTTTGAGGAAAACCGTGTTGTCTTTCAGATCAAATTCAGAAGGATCAACAATTTTTTCAAAATTCAGATCAGGGATTTCAAAATCGGGGTCTTTTCTCTTTTTCTTTTTCATGTGGGATTTCACACGGGTCATAAAGTGCTCAGAGGCCATATCAAAAACTTTGGCCTTGACCTTTTGCGAAACCATGATGGCCGCGTTGCAGGCGGTAAAGGCACCCCTGCTCGCATGGGTTCCCACATCCCACGGACAGATGGCCGTATCTCCTGATACAATGGTAACCCGATCAGCCGTAACGCCGAGAGATTCAGCCGCAGCGAGAGAAAGGGCCGAATTAAACCCCTGGCCCATTTCTACGCCGCCGGTTACCACGGAAACATTCCCGAAATCATCCAGTTTCATAATGATGCCTGACCCATCCGACCGGTAGACCCTGCCGGACCCACCCACGTGAAACAGGGATGCCATCCCAACGCCGGTAGCCAGGTTTTTATCCTTCGGATTTCCCCCCGTCGCTGATCGCTTTTCTTTCCATTGGAGCTTCTGACCAACGGTTTCGAGGCATTCCTTGAAACCGCACGAAGATATCTTCAGCCCCATGGGGGTCGTTTCGTTGGGAATATTCCGATTGATCATTCTGAAATCGTATGGATCAATCCCGGCCTCGCCGGCCAGATCATCCATATTGCTTTCCATGGCCCATGCTGCCTGGGGATTCCCGTACCCCCGCATAGCCTGGCAGTAGGTGTTGTTGGTATAAACGATCTTTGTTTTGTAAAATACATTAGGAACTCTGTAGATAGACGATATGGGCACCATCATGACGCTCGGGGTTGTTGCCCCCCAGGACGTATAGGCACCGTTATCGAGAATCATTCTTATGTCTCTAAACAACATCCTTCCGTCCTTGTCGCACCCCTGGATAATATGGGTTCTCGTAGGTTGCCTTGGCGACAGGGCGGTAAATTCCTCTTCTCGATTCAAGACAATCTTGACAGGTTTGCCGGTTTGAAAAGCCAGAAGGATCGAAATAAATTCATACCCGTGCGTATCAAGACCCGTTCCAAAAGAACCACCAAGCACAGGGACAATAACTCTCGAATTCTTTCCTTTTAGCCCCATGGCCCGCAAGGCCTCATTGAAATCATTCTGGGCTAAAAACGGAATCTGGGTCTTGGTGTGAATAACCAGATTATTCTGAAGATCGAATTCGGCAATACATCCTGCAGTGCCCAGGCAGGATTGCTGAATGAGCGGTGTTTGATAGAAACCCTCAGCCATATAGGCCGCCTGCTCCTTTGCCTTCTCCACATCCCCCGTAACGAATTTCCACGGCACGGGCACGATATTATCTTCTTTGGGACGTCCCCTGGGGTCGGTGTCATGAATGATGGGCGCCCCTTCCTGAAGGGCCTCCTCAGGATCAAAGACACCGGGCAACTCCTCATATTCGACCTTGATCAGATCAATGGCTTCCTGGGCAATTTCAGGATCAATGGCGGCAACCGCAGCGACTTCATCCCGAAATTGCCGCACCTTTCCTTTTTTAAGGGCCACATTGTCCTTGATAAAACCCACTCGGATTTCCGGGGTGTTGTACCCGGTAATGACCGCACGCACGCCGGGCAGCTTTTCCGCCTTCGATGTATCAATATGTTTTATTTTTGCGTGGGCATATTCGCTGAATTTGATCTTTCCATAAAGCATCCCAGGTCTTTCAAGATCGTGAATATAGACTGCCTTTCCCGCAGCCTTGTCAGGCGAATCAGGCCTGGGAGAGTCGCTGCCGATAAAATTAAACTGGGTCATCTTTACACCTATATAGCTTTTAGCCATTAGCGGTTAGCTCTTAGCCTGGTCCCCATGCTCCAGGGAACATGAATACTCAGCCTCTAACGTTCTAATCCTCTAACCTTCTCAACCTCTTTCCTTATTCCCGCCTGCCGCTTCTTTGATCGATTCCACAATCTGGACATACCCGGTACAACGGCATAAATTCCCAGAAATCCCTCTTCGGATGGCTTCTTCATCGGGATTCGGATTTTCATCGAGAAGTGCCTTTGACGACAGAATCATCCCAGGCGTACAGAAACCGCACTGGATTCCGCCATGTTGAATAAAAGCCTCCTGCAGCGGGTGCATTATATTCCCTTCACCCATGAGTCCTTCAATGGTGATCACCGTTCTTCCGGCTACTTCGAAGGCGGGATAAAGGCAGGAATCGACAGGGTGGCCATCCACAAGAACGGTGCATGCCCCGCATTCTCCCTGGCCACATCCCTGTTTGGCCCCCTTGAACCCGAATGTATCCCGTAACACATTCAGGAGAACCTGATGAGACATAACCTCTCCGAAGACATGATCCCCGTTCAAGATAAAATGGATCTCTTTCCGAAGGGGCGTACCAATAGCACAGGCATCCGTCAACTCAAAATCCGCAGCCTTGGTCTGCGGGTTCACGGACAAGTCTTTGAGAGAACCGGATCCTCTCTTTGAACTGGACCGAATCCCCGTCTCATCGATATTTTTTAATGCCTGCACCACGGCCCGTTTCACTAACACGCCCGAAATCTTTCGTCTGTATGTTTCCGTAGAACGGACATCCGATATGGGATGAACTTCCCGTTCAACCATTACCGTCATCTCATCCAGGGTTTCCGGAGTCAGTTTTTTTCCTTCAAGAAATTCCTCCACTTTAAAAAGTCTAAGCGGGGTCGGAGCTACAGCACCTACGGCAATCCTGGCTTTCCTGCAAATTTTTCCCTCCATAACCACAAGGGCTGCTGCATTGACTATGGCAATATCCTGAGACACCCTCCCAATCTTGAAAAATGCCGACCCTGTATGGAGCTCCATTTTCGGAATAGTAACAAAACTCAATATTTCGGTTGGTCCAAGGCAGCTCTTGCCCGGACCCGTAAAAAAGTCTCCAACAGGTACCTGCCTTCTCCCTCCCGGACCTTCCAAGGTTACAGTAGCATCCATGACCAGCAAGGGGGGAGCGCATTCTGCAGACGGGGCTGCATTGCACAGATTCCCGCCCAAAGTCGCAACATTTCTGATCTGCGGGTTGGCCAGGACAGATACTGCTTCAGCTAAAGCCTGAAAACTTTCCGTGATCAGGGGATTCCTTTCCAGATCCCTGAAAAGGGTCATACTACCGATTCGGAGGGAGCCATTATATTCAACACTCTTTAATTCTTCTATGTCCCTTAAAGATATGAGTGCATCCGGTTCAATGATTCTCTGCTTCACGCGGATCATCAGATCAGTGCCGCCGGCAATGACCTTCGCGTTCCCTTTTAGTCTCTCCATCATCCCATGGGCCTCGGAAAGTGTAAGAGGCTGATGATATTCATACTTTTTCATAAGAATTAACTCCTAAATAGCCAGTAAGCAGTAGGCAGTAGGCAGTGAACGAAGCGAGGCAAATCAGGCATCCTTCACCCACAAGTTTGCACTTTTTCCCGAAATGACGTTGCATTTTCCGGTTAAAGCCGGATGTCGAAACTGGAAATCGGATGCTGAAAGTGGAAATTCGAAATCTGACAACACATTGGACATTGTTTTTTCGGCTCAACGCG
>CAYOWC010000021.1:0-6185 GCA_964407525.1 uncultured Desulfobacteraceae bacterium
CAGCCCCGAAAGCGGCGGCAAGACCTGCCACCGTGGAGGAGTGTCAGAGGCGTGCACAATGATCGATATTATTGGTTCCCAACACTCCTCTCGTAAATTTCATGACAAGATAGTTTTCTTCGTTGGTGCATTTCGCGCTTGACAGGACGCCGAGGGCATCAGGTCCATTCGTTTCTTTGATTTTGCTCAGACCTTTAGAAATTTTCTCGTAGGCTTCTCGCCAACTTACCTCAACGAAATCTCCATTCTTCCTAATCAGGGGCGTTGTGAGCCGGTCTGGGTTTTGAACAAAACCATGGGCATTCCTCCCCAAAACGCAGAGTTTCCCCTGGCTGACAGGATGGCTTCTACAGGGAACAACATCGACAATTTCACCCTCTTGGACCTGGAGATAAAAATTGCACCCGGTGCCACAAAATGGGCATGTGGTCAAGACCATATCAAAGTGCATCACTTATCCTCCTTAACAACATCGATAATGGCATTTTGCGCGTCATTTTGCAGGCCCGGAACCAAATCAAAAACTTTTTCAGGTGAAAAATGACGAACGATATCCTGGAGCGTTTTGAGTGGAATACAAGCAGGGCAAGTCTGTTCACAATCGCCACACAGCACACAGGTATCCCAAACCTGATAGGCCCTTATCATATGGAAAAGTGGATAGGCAGGAGGGACCTGGCCTTTTTCAACCCAATTGTCCAGATCCAAAGAACCCTGGGGCCCAGGTAATTGAACCGGACAGATTTCGACGCATCCATAGCATTTGATGCATTTTTGAAAGTGGGTATCCCAAAATGCTTTTCGTTCCTCTCTCCCCATCTTCAGCACGTCTTGAAGGAGCGTTGGCGTTTCAATCTCCTTTTTAGTTTCGACGGCCTCAAATCTTTTCCTGACGATGGTTGTCAAGGCATGCTTCAAGGGATTTTCTTCCATGCATGCATCGGTGCAATCGCCGCACTGGATGCACTTGGCTTCATCAATTTCAATCCGATCCACCCATAATTTCCCATCAATTTCTTTTCCAGGATGGCTTTCATCAATCAACTGTATAGCGCAATCTCCACACCCGGTACATTTATCGACATCCACATACCTGGGTTTCTTTTGGATAAGAACTTTGAGATTGCCCTGTTTTCCTTCTATGTTTTTTACAGTGGAGCAGGGGTGAATCTGAATATTGATATGCCGGCCGACCTCGACCAGTGTTGGAGATATGATTCACATGGCACAATCATTGGTGGGAAATGTCTTATCCAACTGAGCCATGGCCCCCCCAATGGAAGGACTTTTCTCCACAAGGTGCACAAAATAGCCCGAATCCGCCAGATCCAAAGCGGATTGCATTCCAGCGATTCCGCCACCCATAACCAATACGGATCCCCTTATTTCTTCAGACATGTGGTATCTCCTTAAATAATACCGGATTCAACCTCAATTTTGGATCATTTAGTTTGTACCTATCCGCCAATAACTTCAACACATCGAAAAAGAGATTGTGAAAAAAGTCATTTGCTAGTCCAAACGTTTTATTATCTATAGACATTTTAAGTTGTCAATATTTTTTTTCCCGACACTGCCTTTTTGAATGTATACGGGGGGCCTTTCCCCGCTTGCCGGGTGTTCTCGAAAAAACCCAAAGGAAGGAATACCATTTTCGATCATTCATACCTTTCCAAGGTCTCCACAACAGCATCAGCGGTAATTCGACCGTGGATGTCTTCATTGATCTTTACTACCGGTCCAAGACTGCAACACCCGATGCATCGAACAGACTCAAGGGTAAACCGCATATCCTTCGTACTTCCTCCATCGTGAAGATCCAGGGCATCCTCAATTCTCTCTCTCACCCTCTCTCCCCCCCGGACATGGCAGGCGGTTCCCAGACACATGGAAATGATATTCCTGCCCCTTGGCTCAAGGCTGAACGTGCTATAAAAGGTCCCGACCCCATAAATCCTGCTGTACGGAACATTGATTTTCTCAGACAGATATTTCATAGCCCCCTCAGGGACGTAGTTATATCGTCGCTGAATCGCCTGGAGTATCATAATCAGGTTTTCTTTGTCGCAATGGAACTCCTCATCTATGATTCTGTCTAATTCCACATAATCTATATCAATCTCTGCCGGCGCAGTATTTCTATCAGGCTTTGCCACATCCATTACCAAAAACCCCCTGACTTTGTTTCAGTTTTCAAAAAGAAGACAAACTTAAAGGCATCTACGCCTGTGTGCCGGCGACCATCTGGTTCGTTACAGGACAGTTCTCAACACATAACCCGCATCCCGTACACAGGTCCATATTGATACTGCGCGCCCGTTTCTTGATCTTCACTTTAAAATTACCCGCAGAACCCTCCACGGATTCCAAATCGGAATAGGTAATGAGCTCAATATTCAAGTGCCGGCCGACCTCGACCAGTTTAGGTGAGATAATTCACATGGCACAGTCATTGGTCGGAAAAGTCTTGTCCAGTTGAGACATAACTCCGCCAATAGAAGGGCTTTTTTCCAGCAAGTAGACATAGTATCCGGAATCAGCCAGATCCAGAGCAGACTGCATCCCGGTAATCCCACCACCCACAACCAGTACGGACCCTCTAATTTCGTCAGGCATAGAATTGACTCCTCAAATAAACCATGAATGAGCGTTGTGCTCAAAAACTCTAATTTTCTATCTGAATGTGTTGCATATTGTCAATAGTCTTTTCCCTGAAGCAATGGTAGATTCTAAAAAAAAACAAGATCACGAAAGTATAAACTACTTTTTGCTTCAATGAAGGATGCCGATTTTCCTCAAGTTCAGATCTCGTTAAGTGGTCGAGTAGATTAGTAGTTAAGTGGTTATTATTACTTGAAGTTACCCCTTTCACCTCAAAATTGGACACCCGATGGATTTAAATAGGCAATGTGTTGATTTCACGTGCTTATTTTCCAACCCAACAACTCAACCACTTAACTATTTGACGAGGTCTGCAAGTTAAAGACAAATGTTTTTATTTCAAAAACCCCATTGCCGCAATTGTTCTTCCATCCGGTTTCTGTGAGTTCCGGGCCAGTAGTAGCGACCGCAGGAAGGGCAGAAGCGAATCTTTGAAATATTCTCCTGATAAACATAATCCGGAACATTTTCTTTGATTTTTTCTTCAGGCGCTTCAGCCAAAAGCTCATTGCATATAATGCATCTTGAAAACCAGCAGGAATGATCAGGATCTATCTGAAGTTTGCTTCTTAACTCAATGAGTTGATCCCCCACACGATTTTCAATCAAGAGCACCGCCCGTTCCAGACTCCGGGACCGTTTTCTGTGGCGCGTCAGCAGAATCCTCCCATCCTTTAAATGGGGAAGCACCAGGTCCTGCTCAAGGACGCGGCGACAAATGGTATCATAACCGAGAACCCTGAGCCACCTATTTAGCCTTCCGAGCATTGCATCGATAAAGAATTTTGGTTTTTGCCCATCAAAAGTTTCCATACTCCCCTGGCCGGTTATTGAAGAAACAGCCACAATGAGAATGGCTGAATAATTTGTCTTCAGCTTGCATTATACCTATAGATAGAGTACATATGAAGAGTAGAATAAAAGTTTATTGTATTTCTTTTCCATGAAAGAACTGGCGACAAGATGCCAGCTGGAACATAGGTCTATGAATTTTCAAAAAGAATTGCAAAGAATCGCCCGTTTTTGCTTCCTCCTGCTTTTTCTGGGGATCTCCTCCACTGCCATGGCCCTGACAGGTTCTTCCGAACTGCCTGTCCTCCAGAAAAGCATTATTGATTACAATCTGAAAGAATACAAGCAGAGCATCGCAGATGGGGATTACAGAGGAGAGGCGGGAATACTGAACATAGGCCCTGAGGTGGCCATATCTCTCGGCATGAGAGCGTTTATTAACGACAACTACTTAAATGGTGTAAATCAGGAGAAACAGGCAGATTCTTTTTTTTCGAGAGCCATCTCAGCCATGGGAACAAATGAAAAAGGCGCAACGAAAGAAGAACAGACAAAAAAAATAGGAACACTTGCTAAAAAACATAACTTTGCACGGAAGTCTGCAAGAAATTTCTTCCAGGAATATGGGAAGAACCTTATGGCAAATCCCGATGAGAGATTGAATAAAACCATCAGCCTTGGTGTCATGGAAAAACTCCTGAAAAAAAGCTTTCAGGAAACCTCCTACAACCTCAGAGAAGGCCTCGGTCGATATTACAACATCTGCAAAGGGCTTCCTGAAAATACCCCCTCGCTAACTCCTGAAAACATCAGGTTCGTCAACTCCGTATTCAATAAGTTTACCCAGAAAGCACCGGAAAGAATCAAAAAAAGATTTGACTTGGACAGGCAGAGCGAAAAAGCGGAAATAAACTGGAAAATCTACAGAAAAACTGGCGTAAAAG
Source organism: uncultured Desulfobacteraceae bacterium (assembly GCA_964407525.1). GTDB lineage: Bacteria > Desulfobacterota > DSM-4660 > Desulfatiglandales > Desulfatiglandaceae > DUZB01. Next base: position 4,398 of record CAYOWC010000021.1, read on the forward strand.
ATGCTCGCTATCCCTATGCAAAACTGTTAGCCCCTCTGTTTGAAAAACAGAGAAAGCGCTCCTACCCTACCGATCCTCTCCTTTTCATGGCCTTGATGAGAAGAGAATCGAATTTTGATCCACAGGCCGTTTCTTACGTAGGCGCCGCCGGTCTTACCCAGATTATGCCGCAAACAGGCAAGGGCCTGGGAATGAAAACAATTTACAATCCTGACTATTTCGAACAGGCCATGAAGTACCTGCGACTCAAGCGTAAGGCAAGGCATCGCGCCATATCTATTATTCCGGAAATCACGGAAGCGAACATGATGAAGCAGGCCGCCCTCGCGAGGGATTACATGCGCAAATCACTGGAATATAAAAATAAAAGTAAAGCCTTGTTCGCACGATACCGCAAAGAACTCTTAAGAAATGGCACTGACGACCGCCTCGATGCCAACAAGTCTATTACATTCGGATATAAGTATTTTTCAAAAATGATGGAGAAAAATAAAGGGGATATCAGCCTCGCCCTGGCATCCTATAACGCCGGTCCGCACAGGGTAAAACAGTATTCCGGGATTCCCCCATTTAATGAAACGGTATCCTTCAGGAATAAAGTGCTTAGTTTTTACCGAGAATACCTTCAGGACCTGAAAGACAGATAAGAATATGAAACGGGAGACTTTTGATGAATTCAAACGTGATGAAATACAGTGATTTTCAAGATCTTACATTGTTGAAACGGGGAAAAGTAAGAGATATTTATGAAGTTGAAGACAAGCTGTTAATCGTAGCCACGGACCGTATGTCCGCTTTCGACGTGGTCATGGATGACCCCATTCCAGACAAAGGGTGCATCCTTACAGGGATCTCACTGTTCTGGTTTAAAAAACTGGAAAGCGTTATTAAGAACCACCTGATCACCAGTGAACCTTCGGAATACCCGGAAGTATGCCGGAAATATGCATCTGAGCTCGAAGGAAGAAGCATGCTTGTGCAAAAGGCCGAACCTCTGCAGGTAGAGTGCATTGTCAGGGGATATCTATCCGGTTCCGGTTGGAACGATTATCTTTCCACAGGGAAAGTGTGTGGAATCCCTCTGGTTGAAGGATTGAAAGAATCCCAGATACTTCCCGAACCCATCTTTACCCCTTCTACAAAAGCCGAGGATGGAATGCATGACGAAAACATTTCGTTTGAAGAGGCATCTCAAATAGTTGGGGAAGAGACAGCCCGGGAAGTCAGCAGAATCAGCCTCGAAATTTATAGTCTGGGAAGGGCTCTTGCTGCGGAGAAAGGAATTATTGTGGCGGACACCAAATTTGAATTTGGAATAAAAGAAGGCGAATTAATACTTATCGACGAAGTATTGACGCCCGATTCATCCAGATTCTGGCCCGAAAACGAATACCGCCCAGGCGGGCCGCAAAAGAGCTTTGATAAACAGTTTCTGAGGGACTACCTCGTTCAAATCGAGTGGCCGAAACAACCGCCACCGCCAAAACTTCCGGAAGATATCATAGGAAAAACCAGGGGGAAATACCTCGAGGCGTTGGAAAGGCTCACAGGGAAAGGTTTATGAGATCCGTCATCTGTTTTATTGACGACTCCGATTTCGAACACAATCTTGTTCGGTACGAAATCGCTCCTTTCTCCGCCGAATTTTTATTCGTTTATGCCCGTGATTTTGAAGAAGCAAGGCGATTTCTTGCGTCAAAAAGTCCAGCCTCTTCCTTTTGGACCTCTCGGGGCAGGACGAGGAAATCACGGCTCCCCGCATCACTTCAGAAGAAGAACTCCGTTCCA
>CAYOWC010000021.1:6285-11982 GCA_964407525.1 uncultured Desulfobacteraceae bacterium
GACTCTTCGAATTTCTTCCATCCATTTCTTTTCCATCCGTTTGACTCGACCATGTAAAACCTAAATTCCGCTTCTGAGTAAGCTGTATAATCAAGCAGATATCCTATTTATGGAACCAGAAGTTCTGTGATGGCCAATGTGCCAGTTGGTTTCCTTGACAAAAGTTTTTGCGATGCTTAACGTTTTGCCAGTTTATGAAGTTTATTTCATGAAAATCATTTCTCTTTATTGAGGTATGAAGTGTGGGAAAAACCAAGGTTTTTGAAGGAAGTGAAACAGTGGACGAAACGTTGAAAAATCCTGCTGGTGAGGAACAGGAAAAAGCTCTGGAAGAATCCGCTCCCGAAGACGACGTCGAAAAAACAATCCCGTTGGAAGACATGACGAAAGAGGAACTCATCGACAAGGTCGGAGAGGTTCAAGAACTGGCCAACAGGAATTATGACCTTTATATGCGGTCCCAGGCTGAAATCGAAAATGCTAGAAAAAGATTTCAAAAAGAAAAAAGGGACCTTGCCAAATTCGCAAATGACACAATCATCAAACAACTGATACCAGTGGGCGACAATCTTGAAAACGCAATCGCACACGCTACAGATAAAAATGCTCTGGATGCTTTGAGAGAAGGAATTGATTTGACACTCAAAGGCTTTCTGGACACTCTCGAAAAAAATGGAGTGGCACACGTCGAAGCATTAGATAAGCCATTCGACCCGAATTTCCACCAAGCGGTTTCAGAAGTTGAAAACGATGCGGTGGAACCGGGTACCGTGGTAAATGAACTCCAGAAAGGGTATACACTGAACAAAAGGCTCCTTCGACCCGCAATGGTCGTCGTGAGCAAGAAAAGCTCGTGAATTTGTATCCTTAATTTAGGATACTGAAATAGAAAATACGGTAACAATAACAATCATCGATTGAAGAATTTTGAATATTAGGAGGCAAGAAAAGATGGGAAAAACGATAGGAATCGATCTCGGAACAACCAATTCTTGTGTTGCAGTGATGGAAGGCGGCGAAGCTGTGGTAATCACCAATGCGGAAGGGACCAGAACAACGCCTTCTATTGTAGCTTTTACAGATAGCGGTGAAAGGCTCGTGGGTCAGACGGCCAAAAGGCAGGCTGTTACCAATCCAGAAAATACAGTCTTTGCCGTCAAGAGACTCATCGGAAGGAAATTCACTTCGGAAGAGGTCAGCAGAGACATCAAAGTTCTGCCGTACAAAATTGGAAAGGCTGCCAATGGAGATGCAGATGTCATCATAAATGGCAAGAACTACAGCCCGGCTGAAATCTCGGCCATGATCCTCACAAAAATGAAGGAAACCGCTGAAGATTATCTTGGGGAAAAAGTCACGGATGTAGTCATTACCGTACCAGCCTATTTTAATGACAGCCAACGACAGGCAACCAAGGATGCCGGTCGTATTGCAGGACTCAATGTTGAAAGAATTATTAATGAGCCCACCGCAGCATCCCTCGCATTCGGCGTGGACAAAAAAGGCGACAAGAAAATTGCGGTGTTTGACCTGGGAGGAGGAACATTTGATATCTCTATCCTCGAAATAGGAGAAGGGGTATTTGAAGTAAAATCCACCAATGGCGATACCCATCTCGGAGGGGAAGACTTCGATCTCAGGATTATCGAATACCTCGCGGATGAATTCAAAAAAGACCAGGGAATCGACCTGAGAAATGACAAAATGGCCCTTCAGAGATTGAAAGAAGGGGCAGAAAAGGCCAAGGTTGAGTTGTCAGGCTCCATGGAAACGGATATTAATCTGCCGTTCATCACCGCGGATGCCAGTGGGCCCAAACATCTCAATATAAAACTGAACCGCGCCAAGCTGGAGGGGTTGGTAGAAGACCTCATCAACAAGATTACCGGTCCCTGCAATACCGCCTTGAAAGATGCGGGTCTGAGCGCCAAAGAACTGGACGAAGTTATCCTGGTAGGAGGTATGACCAGGATGCCGAAAGTACAGGAGAAAGTTAAAGAAATCTTCGGAAAAGAACCAAATAAGGGGGTCAATCCTGACGAAGTGGTCGCCATCGGAGCGGCTATTCAGGGCGGTGTCCTCAAAGGGGATGTCAAGGATGTACTCCTGCTCGACGTAACCCCTCTCTCCCTTGGCATCGAAACCCTTGGAGGAGTCTTCACGAAACTGATAGAAAAAAACACGACCATCCCCACCAAGAAAAGTCAGGTGTTTTCCACAGCAGCGGACAGCCAGCCCGCGGTGGAAATTAATGTAATGCAGGGTGAGAGGGAGATGGCCGCTAACAACAAGACACTGGGTCGCTTTCAACTGGTGGGCATTCCTCCCGCTCCAAGAGGCGTTCCTCAGATCGAAGTCACCTTTGACATTGACGCCAATGGGATTGTGAATGTTTCCGCCAAGGATATGGGAACCGGCAAGGAACAGTCTATCAAAATAACCGCATCCAGCGGTCTCAGCGAAGAAGAGATTCAAAAGCTCGTCAAGGACGCGGAACTTCATGCCGAAGAAGACAAGAAGAAACGTGAACTGATTGACGCCCGCAACGCAGCGGATGCCCTTGTCTACTCCACGGAAAAATCTGTAAAAGAGGTAGGAGACAAAATCGATGACGAAACTAAGGAGAACGTCAACAGCGCCATAGAAAAGCTGAAGGCTGCCATTTCCGGGGATGATCTTGATGAAATCAAACGACTGACGGAGGAACTGACGCAGGCCTCTCATAAACTGGCGGAAATCATGTATGCCAACGCAGCGCAGGATCAGTCGCAGGGAGGTGGCCCGGATACTGGTTCGCCAGATGGTGCTCCAGTAGACGATGATGTTGTTGATGCCGACTTCGAGGAAGTCAAGAAGTGATCAATAGCGTGCTTCCATTCTCAAAGGCTGTCCCCGTTATCATTGTGGGGATAGCCTTTTTTCTGTCCGGGTGCCATCCAAAACTCCCAAGTCCCAAGCAGGTTGAAACAACAAAGTCAGACCTGTTCGTTACCGCTGAAGACCAGTGGGAAAGGGGTGAATGGGAAAAAGCTCTCAAAAATTATGAAGCTTTTGCCATGGAAGAACCCGAAAATAGGAACGCGGTCTTTGCACTTCAGAAAATAGCAGAAATTCATATGAAGATGAATCAGGAAAAAGAAGCCCTGATCGTTTTCAAAAAAATTGAAAGGCAATACCCGGACTACACCTGGATCGCCCATGTGAAATACCAGATTGCCAGTCTTCTTTTTACACTGGGAAAATACAGACAGTCCGTTCATAAATTGATGGAATGGATGGGGGAATATCCACAAGACCCCCTTCAGTGCGATGCAATAACGCTCCTCGGAGACAATTACGTGGAGCTCAGAGATAAAATTGAAGCCTTTACCTGGTGGTCCGAAGCGAGAAAACAATGTGCAGATCATCCGGATGAAATGGCTACGCTTGATAGTAAATTAAACCAGCTCATATCGGAAAGTCCGCCACCACTGTTGGAACCCATGGCACGGACAGCCGAAGGAACCCTTTTTGCTCCCATAATCTACTTCAGGATGGCCACCGTATATAAAGATCAAGGTAGATTGGACCTGGCAAAATCAGCTGCAACGGCATTGATTCAATCCACGACAAACGAACACTGGATATCTACCGGAAATCAGTTGTTGGCACGCATAGAGGGAGAGACATCGGTCAAACGTTCCGCCATAGGCTGCATTTTGCCATTGAGCGGAGAACTTTCCATCTATGGCGAAGAGGTGCTTCATGGGATTGAACTCGCCCTGGGTCTTGAAAAAAATTCAGGGGCAGGTAACGGTCTGGAATTAATAATCAAAGACACGAGAGGAAAACCTGAGGAAGCCTTGGCAGGGCTTCAAGAGCTGGTCAATGATGAGAAGGTCATCGCAATCATAGGGCCACTTTCAAGCAAAACAGCTCTGGAAGCTGCCAGGAATGCCCAGAGAATGTATGTCCCTCTGATCACACTGACCCAAAAACAGGAGATTGTGGAAGAGGGTGACATGATCTTTCGAAACCTTCTGACACCCCGGCAGGAAGTTGAAGGTCTTCTGTATGAAATCTCGGAAAAGAGGGGCCTGAAGGATTTTGCCATACTGTATCCCGACAATAGTTATGGCCACTTCTGTATGAACCTTTTCTGGAACAGAATTGATGAGATAGGTGGATCTGTAACCGCCGTCGAATCGTACGATCCCGCCCATACAGACTTTGCAGCGTCCATAAAAAAATTGGCTGGTCTTTATTATCCGCGACCAGAATCCGTAACACGAAAGTTGGATGAGATGAGGACTCCTCAGGATGAGGAAACCACCATCTACCCCGAAGGCGTACAGCCTGTCATGGACTTCGAGGCCATATTCATCCCTGACAGCTTCGAGCGCATTGCCATGATTGCACCCCAATTGGCCTACTACGACATCATTGATATCCCGTTGCTGGGAACAAGACTCTGGCAATCTCCCAGGCTGACCGAACTGGCCAAGGATTATGTGCAGGGCGCAATCTTTACCTCCGGTTTCTTTGCGGCCCCGGACAAACCACAGGGAATGGCTTTCCTTCAGCAATATGAGGAGACCTTCGGCCGAGAACCGGGCATTCTTGCTGCGAGCGGTTACGACACCATGAAACTTCTTAAAAATCTTCTTTCAGATCAGAATGTGAGGACAAGGGTAGACCTTAAAAAAGCACTTTTGAAATGTGAAGGCCTTGACGGAGCGACCGGTACGATGGCCTTTGACGCTGAAGGGGAATCCCTTAAAAAACCGTTTCTCTTGACCATTTCCGGAAGAAAAACGATCCCGGTTCCGTAATCACTCACTATCCGACTCAGATTCTTCTTTCTTCGCCTGTTTCTTCTTCCAAGCAATCATGGAAACCACAATCCCTATTTCATAAAGAATAATGAGCGGTCCGGCCATCATCGCCTGCGTGATCACATCCGGCGGAGTAAGGATCGCCGCAATAACAAATGTCATGAGAATCGCGTATTTACGATTTTTTCTGAGAAGGGCCGGCGTAACCATCCCCATTTTTGTCAGGAAAAAAATGACCACGGGAAGTTCGAAAACAATTCCAAAAGCGAACAGAAGTTTCACTGCAAAGCCAAAATACTGCTTCACCGATGGGAGGGCCTTCACATATTCGCTATTGAAACTGATAAAGAACTCAAACCCGAAAGGAAACACCACAAAATAACCGAAAAGGGCACCCCCAACAAAAAGGATGGTTGAAATAACAACAAAAGGTATCACATATTTTTTTTCAGTTTTATAAAGTCCAGGTGCGATAAAAAGCCAGAGCTGATAGAATATATAGGGTGCAACAAGCAATATCCCGGAAATAAATGCAACCTTGAGATAGGTAAAAAACATCTCCGGAAGAGCGGTAAAGATGAGTTTGTCTCCCTCCGGCAAAACCGCCTTCAAAGGAGCAATGAGAATCTGAAACAACCTCTCGGCAAAAATGTAGGAGATGACAAACCCGCCTCCAATAGCAATGGCACAGGCAATCAGTCTCTTACGCAGTTCTTCAAGATGGCCCATAAACGGTTGTTTATCTTCACTGTCCATCCGTATTTTTCTCCGGCGACTTTTCCTGCTGGTTTTCCAATGTCTCCTCTTTATCCGGTTTGACATCTTTGTTGAAATCTTCAATCACTTCGTCAAAATCTTTGTATTTTGGCTGCTTTTCCTTTTC
>CAYOWC010000021.1:12082-32734 GCA_964407525.1 uncultured Desulfobacteraceae bacterium
TTCCTTTTCCTCTTCCTTTTCCTCTTCAGATCCGGATTGCTCTGCAATATCGGTCTGGTCCATTCCCGTAACCGAGTCCACCAAATCCGCCTTTGTCGCCTTAAAGTCGTCCTCGACATCCAGGCTTCCCTTTATTTCCTGGGTTGCTTTTTTGAATTCAGACATCCCTTTGCCAAGAGACTTGGCGAGTTCAGGAAGCTTTTTGGGACCTATTACGATCAAGGCAATCACCAGGATAATAATGATTTCAGGCATCCCCATGCCAAACATGTCATCCTCCTATTCTTTTCCCAAATCAATCATCATCGCTGTTTCATCACAATCAGGAAATTTCGGGCATTTGAGGCAATCCGCCCATATTTTATGGGGCAAAATCGATTTTTCAACCTCACTAAACCCTAATTTCATGAAAAACTCGGGAACATAAGTCAATGTAAAAACTTTCTTCAAGCCCAGAAGTCGCGCCTCTTCAAGGCATTTCTCCACCAATTCCCTGCCAAATCCAGTTTTCTGCCGGCTTTCAACAACCGCCAAAGACTCAATCTCCGCCAGGTTGTCCCAGCATATACCAAGACCGCAAACACCAAGGAAAGGATCTTGCGGTCCGCCATCCAGAATATAATAGTTTCTTAATTGCTCGTAGAGTTCACTCAGTGACCTCGGCAGCAATAGTTCTTTCCCCGCGTAATTCGTCAAAATTTTATGAATCGATTTCACATCGGCCGAAACGGCTTTCCTTATCAGGGGGTATTTTTTTTTATTTTTCGCCGGTCCCATAGACCCTTCACTCTCCTCCTTTCATCACCTTTTTGACGAATCCTTTGAGCCCCTCTTTTTCAGCAAGCTGTGCCTTGACAATCTCTGCCTCTTTCTCGCTGCTGAAGAGGCCACACCTGACCCTGTAATAGGCTCTCTTTTTCACAAAAACTTTATAAGAATAGACCCTGTAGCCACGCGACGTCAACCTGTCCACCATTGCTGACGCCTTTTTTTCGCTGTCAAGAGAAGCAACCTGCACAACAAAGCGACCTGCGGAAGCCACTTTCTGGGCGACCTTTTTTTTCTCTGACTTTTTCGGCTCGGTTTTGGGAACCACAGATCGTACTGCGGGTTCCTCTCCTCCTTTGGAAAGTTCATGATAAAAAACCAGATTGGGATCTTTCGCGGAATCCTTTATCCGTACAACATCAGGAGCATCCCTTGTTATAATCATTTCCTGTATTCGAGCAATCTGAGTTTTAATCTCACCGAGGGTTTCTACTCCACCGGGCAGGAGACCTTTGCCCGCTAACACACCCAAAGCAAATATCCAGGCCAGAGAAAACACGAGCCCGATTCCCCAGAAAAAAAGTGACATGAACGAAAGTTCTATATGTACTGTTTTTCGCTTCTTTTCAACTGTTTTCTCTTTTTCAGTCATCACCGAACTTCAATGTATAGATTTGAGAACAAATCGGGATTAGTTCTAACTTCGCCCATTAGAATTTTTCGTCTCTTTGCGGATTAGCGTGAAAAAACGGCATTTTTCGCAACCGAGGTGTCAGGTTTCAGGTGTCAGTATTCAACCTCTCTTATTCCAGATTTGCGATTACATACACAGTAAAGGTTTGATATTACAATTGTATTTTGGGTAATCTTCAGGGGGCCCCCTTGACACATGACACCTGAAAAAGGTCTATCTGAAAGCAAAATTGAGCATCACGAAAATCCGCGATAAGCCTTCTATTTTTTACCCTCTTACATCCTTTCTGGAGCACTTATACCCAGAAGTCCCAATCCATTGGCCAAAACGATTCTGATCCCATCCACCAGGCACAATCTCGCCTCTGTCAAAGCTGTATTGCCGGAAACAATCCGAAGCCCAGGGTTCTTGGAGCCCATATTGAAATACTTATGAAAGAAAGCCGCAAGATCCGTCAGGTAGTAGGTCAAACGATGTGGTTCAAGAGATTTGCTGATCTCGTTGAGTAACGGTGAAAATCCAGCAATAACCCTGATCAACGCCATCTCTTCCTCAAGGACAAGTAGATCCGAAAGGTCCTCAATTTGAGAGGGAAGGACAATACCTTCACTGGCAGCTTTCCTGAAAATGCTGCAAATTCTAGCATGCGCATACTGTACATAATAAACAGGGTTATCGCTATCCTTTTTTTTCACAAGATCCATATCAAAATCAAGGGGCGATTCATGGCTTTTCATCAAGAAAACAAATCGGACTGCATCAACACCCACTTCTTCTATCAGTTCCTGAAGGGTCACAAAATTTCCCGTCCGTTTTGACATCCGGAGTTCTTCTCCGCCCTTCCACAGCTTGACAAGCTGGATCAGTACCACAGACAACCATTCAGGAGAAACGCCATGGGACGACAGAGCTGCTTTGACCCGGGGGATATATCCATGATGGTCCGCCCCCCAAATATTTATGGCCTTCCAATAGCCTTTCCTAAATTTTTGAAGGTGGTAAGCGATATCTGCGGCAAAATAGGTAAACTGGCCGTCACCCTTCCTGATCACACGGTCCTTGTCGTCTCCAAACAGTGAGGTTCTTATCCATGTTGCCCCTCCCTCTTCGTAAAGCTGCCCTTTTTCGCGCAGCGACTGCAATGCGCTCCCTAGCAAACCTGACTCATGAAGCTCCGACTCACTGAACCAGACATCAAAAGAAACCCTGAAACGCTCAAGATCTTCCTCTATTTCCTTGAGCATAATTTCTTTCCCCTTCTGCGAACAGGTAGAGATTGCATCCTCTTCTGAAAAAAGCCCAAGATTCGTTTCGCCTGTTATGATATCGACAAGATCAGCAATATATTCTCCCCTGTAGCCATCGTCGGGGAAAGGGTATTCAGGATTTTCCTTCTGTTTGAACCGCGCAAATACGGATTCTCCCAATAGTCTAATCTGCTGTCCAGCGTCATTGATGTAAAACTCCCTGACGACCTGATACCCACAGAAAGAAAGAATCCTACAGAGAGTGTCCCCGATCGCCGCGCCCCGACCGTGACCAAGGTGAAGAGGGCCGGTAGGATTCGCACTGACAAATTCCACAAGAATTTTTTTTCCGTCTCCGATGTCATCCCGACCATAATGTTCCCGGGACTCCACAACAGAAGACAGCACCCTGCACCACTCCTGGGATCTGATTTTGAAATTTATAAACCCAGGTCCTGCAATCTCCGATGAATCCAGAATTTCTTCCGTATCTTTCAGATTTTCAAGGATGGTTCCAGCAATAATTTTCGGACTTTTTCGCTGGCTGGAAGCAAGAATCATGGCAAGATTGGTCGCAAAGTGGCCATGTTCCGGGTTCTTAGGAACTTCCAGTGTAAAGTCCGACAGGTCCGTTTCCACAAGAATACCATTTTCAAAACAATGTTCCAGTGTAGTCAGGAGTATTTTCCTCAATTTTGTTTTCATATAACTTCTTTCCTCCAGCCCTTTCAAGGTGGTTATTGAAATCAGGTAATAGTTAGGAATTATAGATAAAAATCGGATTCAGAGCATTTAGGTTTCAGGTGTCGGGTGTCAGGTATAAGGTGTTTCAACAAATATTAATGGGCAGAATTGCTTTATTCCTGAAACCTGTCGAAGATCCCGCTCGGCGGGGAACACTGACACCTGACACCCCAAACAGCAATAATTAGGTTAATGTCCTAAGCCTTATCTCCAAATCGTCCAGGTTAGGAGTCACCTTGAAAGGGCTGCTTCTTTCCTCTTAAAAAAAATAGTACTGAAATTTTGCAACATTGGTAACTGATATGCCAGGATATATCAAGCAATATGTTAAACGGATGCATCACCCGGTTGACACGAACACCATGATACTATATATACATCTCCATTATGGATTTCCAGCATTTTGCCGGATCTTCCCTGCAATCTAAACCGATCAATTGGCGCAGGCATTGATCATATTGGTGATGAAAACATGAAATTACTACTATGCCTGATCGGACTTGTGCTCATAGTCGAAGGACTCCCCTATTTTGCATTCCCGGACAAAATGAAAAAATGGTCGGCTACCATGCAGGAAATGCCTGACTCACATTTGAGAATAATGGGATTCGTTGCAATGGCAGTTGGGCTTTTGATTGCCTACATATTCAGGAACTGATAAAGTCCAATAAATACTTTGACTTCATATATCTCATTATGTATTCTTAGAGGTTTAAATTTTAAGGATGTTTTTATTAAGGGACTATAGTTACGATCTACCGCAGAAACTGATCGCGCAAACTCCCGCTTCCAAAAGGGATGAATCTCGACTGCTGGCAGTAGACCGAACCGGGAAGAGCTTTTCAGATAAGACCTTCTTGGATCTGCCCCAATTGCTCATGCCGAACGACCTCCTGGTGGTAAACAACACCCGTGTTGTTCCAGCAAGAATTTTCGGCAGGAAAGAAACGGGTGGGGTAGTCGAAGTCCTTGTCCTGGAACACCCTGGCACATTGAAGGAAGACACTGCAACTCGCCTGTGTCTGTTGAGATCCTCAAAGCGTCCAAAACCGGGAACTTCTTTGTTTTTTGAATCTTCTGTTTTGGGAGTTGTAGAGGAGGTTCTCGATAAAGGCCTTGTAAAAATACGATTTTCCGGGGAAAAGAGTATAGATTTCCTGTTGTCTGAAAAAGGCCGCATTCCTCTGCCGCCCTATATAAAAAGGCAAGAAAGCAGTCCTTTCGAAGAAATGGACAGGGAAAGATACCAGACGGTTTATGCTGAAGAAGACGGCGCCGTTGCAGCGCCTACAGCTGGGCTGCATTTTACGGATGCACTCATTGAAAGTCTGAAAAGGAAAGGTATCTCCATTGTATCCTTGACTCTGCACGTAGGATATGGCACTTTCCAGCCAGTCAGAACACAGGACATCAGAAAGCATGAACTCGGCGAAGAATATTTCCATATTGAAGTGGACGCCGCCGAAAAGATCAACCAGGCAAAAAGAAACGGGCAACGGGTCATTGCCGTTGGAACCACTGTGGTAAGAGCGCTGGAAACATCGGCGCGCGGGTTGAACACGGTTACTCCGGAAGCAAACAGAACCGGGTTGCTGATCACGCCGGGGTTTTCTTTCGGCATAGTCGACGGAATGATCACAAATTTCCATTTGCCGGAAAGTTCGCTTCTTTTTCTGGTATCAGCATTTGCGGGATATGATTTGATAATGAAGGCCTACCAGAGAGCTGTTCAACTTCGATATAGATTTTACAGCTATGGTGACGCCATGCTGATACTGTGATTTTTCACATACGAATACCCATTGAGGGGTGAAACAGCCGGCCCCTTACGGAACAAAGACCGAATTTGAAATTTAACATCACGCATAGGGCCAGAAATTGCAGAGCAAAGGCCGGGGAGATTACGACACTCCATGGCAACATTTGCACTCCTGTTTTCATGCCTGTCGGCACACAGGCGACGGTCAAGGCGGTATCGCCTGAAGACCTTTATGAAATTGGTGCTTCGATAATCCTGGGCAACACGTATCACCTCTATCTCAGGCCGGGGCACAAAATCGTCGAACGACTTGGCGGCCTGCACCGTTTCATGAACTGGGGTAGATCCATACTCACAGATAGTGGAGGTTTTCAGGTTTACAGTCTATCCAAGCTGAGAACCGTATCTGAAAAAGGGGTGGTCTTTCAGTCCCATATAGATGGATCCAAACATTTCATCGGCCCGGAGGAAGCTATGGATATCCAGAGCAGCCTCGGTGCCGATATTATTATGGCCTTTGACCATGTTGTGCCGCACCCATCTGATTACGAGGATGTTCTGAAATCCGTTGAACTGACTACCTCATGGGCTGATAGATCACTAAACAGGAAGCGTGGCGAAAATCAATCGCTTTTTGGCATAGTACAGGGTGGGATGTTTAAAGACCTGAGGGAAATGAGCGCCAAACAATTGGTAAACCTCGGTTTTGACGGATACGCTCTGGGGGGGCTCTCAGTAGGAGAAGACAAAGAAACAAGGGAACGAGTCATTCGGGAAACCATCCCTTTCCTTCCAGAAGACAAGCCGGTATATCTTATGGGTGTAGGGAAACCGGAAGATATCGTGGAAGCCGTTTTTCAGGGTGTGGACATGTTTGATTGTGTGATGCCCACGAGGAATGCCAGGAATGGATCGCTGTTCACCCAGAGCGGAACCATTAATATCAAGAATGCCGCATATGCTGATGACGAAAAACCTATTGATGAAAAATGCGATTGTTATACTTGCACCAACTATTCCAGGGCATATCTCAGACACCTTTATATGGCAAAGGAAATCCTGTCTTACAGGCTGAATACCATCCATAACCTGGCGTATTATTGTCGCCTCATGACAGATCTCAGAAATGCTATTTTAAAAGGTGAGTTGGTTGCATTCAGATCCGATTTTTACGAACAGCGAAAATTCGATTGTGATGGTAGAAGTTAAAAGTCAACTAGATAAAAAGGAGGTTTTCAAATGAATTTTGTTGCTTACGCTATGGGCGGACTCGGAGGCGGAGGAGGTGAAGGTGGAGGTGGATTCGGTGCCTTTGTACCCCTCATCCTGATGTTTGGTATTTTTTATTTTTTACTGATACGGCCCCAGCAGAAAAAAGCCAAAGCACACAAACTGCTGCTGTCATCTCTGAAAAAAGGAGACAGGGTGGTTAGTTCGGGTGGACTTCACGGCGTGGTTACAGGAATAACGGATGATGTGATCACCATGGAAATCGCTCCAAAGGTAAGGGTAAAGGTGTCTCGAGGTTCCGTTTCAGGCGTTCTGAACAGAGCACAATAACACCATAAAACTCATAAATTCAATGGTAGGGAGTAACAAGTGTCAAAGAACCTAACCTGGCGTACTGCAATCGCGTCGTTTGCTGTTCTTGTTGCGTTTATTTATCTCGTTCCTTCTCTCACAGACGAAGTCCCGGGCTGGTGGTCAAACATCCTGCCCAGAGACAAAATCCATCTGGGGCTCGATCTGCAGGGTGGCATGCACCTTGTTCTGGAGGTGGAGTCAGCCAAAGCAGTGGAGAGTCATCTGGAAAGAGTCGTGGAAGAATTGAAGAGAGATCTGCGCAGAGATAAGGTCCGATATACCGAACTGAAAAGAGATGGCGCAGACGGAGTCACAATCACACTCATGCGGCCAGACGATGAAACGGTATTCAATGATCTCATTGCATCGGGATATCCGGATTTCACGGTAGCAGCCCTTGGCCAGAATGAGGGACGACCGAATTTGCGGATTGTCATGAATTCAAAGGCCATAGACCGAGTAGAGCAGATGGCCGTTGATCAGGCGCTTGAGACTATTCGAAACAGGGTTGACCAGTTTGGCGTAAGTGAGCCCGACATTCGGCCGCAAGGTGAAAATAGACTATTGATTCAACTTCCTGGAATTAAAGATCCTCAAAGGGCCATCGCCCTTATCGGAAAAACAGCGCTTCTGGAATTTAAACTTGTGGATGAAGACAATAGTGTTGCTGAAGCACTCAAGGGAAACATCCCTCCCGGTGATGAAATTCTCTATCAGATTTCCGTGGATCCAAAAACCGGTCGGCAGAAAAAAACGCCCTGGCTTCTCAAAAAAAGAACTGCTCTTACAGGAGAATACATAACCGATGCACGGGTGCAGATAGACAACCGGTATAACGAACCCTATGTATCGCTTTCCTTTGATGCGAGAGGGGCCAGGCTGTTTGAACAGATAACGGGTCAAAACATTAAGAAAAGGCTTGCGATCGTACTGGACAACAGGGTCAACTCAGCCCCGGTTATTCAGGACAAGATTTCCGGAGGCCAGGCACAGATTACCGGGCGATACACTACCAATGAAGCCCGCGATCTGGCGATTGTCTTGAGAGCGGGCGCCTTGCCGGCCCCCGTCAAAATTATTGAAGAAAGAACAGTAGGACCTTCCCTCGGAAAAGACTCCATTGAAAAGGGCTTCAAGTCCATGCTTATCGGCGGCGCGATCGTTATTCTGTTTATGGTAATCTATTACGCTCTGTCGGGATTCATCGCAGACATCGCCCTCCTATTGAACATCCTTTTCATTATGGCGGGTCTCGCCTTCTTTGAGGCAACCCTGACATTGCCCGGTATCGCAGGAATTATTCTCACCATTGGGATGTCTGTAGATGCCAATGTGTTGATCTTTGAACGGATACGGGAAGAACTGAGACTGGGGAAAACCCCCAGGGCCTCCATTGAAGGTGGCTATAGCAAAGCCCTTGTTACCATCCTTGATGCCCAGGTCACCACATTAATCGCTGCCTTGGTTCTTTTTCAATTCGGAACGGGACCGGTAAAGGGATTCGCCGTAACACTGAGCATCGGTATTATTGCCAGTTTGTTTACAGCCATTTTCGTTACGAGAATCGTTTTCGATTACCTGTATGTGCAGCGAAAAATAAAAAAGATAAGCATCTAAATACAGATATCGTAGATCGATACTCTGCTTATGTCGCCTACTATAATACGGAGCTTGTAGATGGAATTTATTAAACCGGGAACCAACATTAACTTTATCGGAAACCGTCGTATTGCTTTCGTCATTTCCGGCGTACTCCTCCTTGCAACAATCTTCCTTCTTATCTGGAGGGGAGGCCCCAACTACGGCGTCGATTTCACCGGAGGGGTGCTGATCCAGGTGAAATTTGACGGCAAAACGAATACAAAGGAAATCAAAAATGCCCTTAAACCTGTTGGGCTGGAGGACAGCATTATTCAGGGATTTGGAGAAGAGGGTGCATCGGAATATCTGATACGAATCAATAAGACGGATATTGATTTACCTGCCCTCAGCAGCCGTGTGAAGCAGTCTCTCAAAGATGAAATGGGAAAGGGCGTTGATGTAAGGCGAGTGGAGATGGTAGGACCAAAGGTGGGTAAAGATCTGCGACAAAAAGCCCTCTTTGCGATCTTTTATGCAATCCTCTTTATCGCCATCTATATCTCAGGGCGTTTTGAGCTGAAATGGCTGATGAGCATCGTCATGGCCGTGTCCCTGGCCTTTGTGGTCTACATTACCTCCAGTATCGGGATGAGCGTAACCTGGCTGATCGTGATTGCTCTGCTTGTGACCCTTGGATTGTGTTACTTTTTGAACTTAAAATATGCCTTGGGAGCCATTATTGCTCTCGTCCATGATGTAACCATTACCATCGGTGTTTTCGCACTTACCGAAAGGGAAATCTCTCTTTCCATTATTGCCGCCCTCTTGACTATCGTGGGGTATTCTCTTAATGATACGATTATTGTTTTTGACAGAATACGCGAAAATTCGCGTCGTTTCAAAAGGCGCTCTTTTGAACAGACCATGAATATCAGCATAAATGAAACCCTAAGCCGGACAATCCTGACTTCCACCACTACCCTGATTGTTGTTCTGGCTCTCTTTTTCCTGGGTGGCGGTGTTATCCATGATTTCGCCTTTGCCCTGCTGGTGGGGGTAGTCGTAGGGACGTACTCTTCCATATTTGTCGCAAGTCCCATTCTTCTTGTTTGGGAAGACAAAGGCAATGGGGATACGAAGGAATAGTGTCCGATCGAGTGAGATCCACCTGTGCTGAAAAAATGCAAGGAAAATACGGCACGCAGCAGTTTGAGCTTCTTGCTTGCGTGCCTGTTCATCTTGGCCCTCATAGCCGCCGGATGGTGGCTGTGGAGGCATATGAACTCCCCTTCCCCCCACCTCAACTTTATTGTCCTCACAATAAATGCTGAACCCAGAAAAATCTTGTCCGGAGAAACCGTTCTCCTTCGTCCAAACGACAGGGTCAAGATCTCTGAAATCTCGACCAACATCCCACTCAATCTGAACATCAGACTGGTAGCGGAAGATTTTGACGTAAACGCTCTTCAATTTGAAGAAATTTCCGTTGCACAGCTCTTGCCGGCGAAGGAAATTTACCACCATTACACCTTTCGCATTCAAGTAAAACATTATAACGAAGACATGGGCTTTATGATCTGGAATATACGCCCATTTGCAGAGGACTGGCTGGACAAGGCCAATCGGATCATAGATAATAATCTCAGGTTGGAACTCCTTGAACGGGGCGTTGCACTCCTCCCGGAGCAGGACAAACTCAAACGTCGGCTTCTTGACGAGTATAAAACACAAAAAAAATGGACCCAAGCTGCAACCCTTCTTGAAAAAATGCAAGGGGAAGAAAAGAAACCAATTATTTTGAGAGAACTTTTGGATGTATACGGAGAAACAGACGACAAGGAACAAACCATTAAAGTTTTGAAAAATCTCGTAAACATCGACCCGGAAAACATTGAAATAAGATTCCGTCTCGCCGCTGCTTTTGAGGAAAAAGGCGCCTTCGATCAGGCAATCCCGGAA
The DNA here is from genome assembly GCA_964407525.1 of uncultured Desulfobacteraceae bacterium. Taxonomy (GTDB): domain Bacteria; phylum Desulfobacterota; class DSM-4660; order Desulfatiglandales; family Desulfatiglandaceae; genus DUZB01. The sequence continues at coordinate 22,419 of CAYOWC010000021.1, forward strand.
TATGAAAAACTGGTCAAAAAAGCGAATGAACAGGACAGGCTTCTGATATACAAAAATCTGGGATATCTTTATACAGAAACAGGCAAGTGGAAAGAGGCCATATCCTGTTATCTGAAAGCCGCCGAATTAGATCAAAAAGACCCCAATATCTACTATAACCTTTCCTACCTGTACGAAAAGATAAACGATCAGGAAAATGCGGATTTTTATCTGGAAAACGCCATCACCATCAAAGCGGATGATCTTGAGGGCAAGTTGAAACTCGCCCACAATCTTTTCGAAAGGGAGGAGGATGAAAAGGCCAGGGGTTACATTTCCGAGATATTGAAGAAAGACAGCAACAATCTTGAAGCCTTGTCTCTTATGGCCCGTCTGTTGGAAAGAACCGGGGATAATGATGCGCTCAAATCCGTTTACAAGAACATCCTCTCCCTCCAGGAAGACAATCAAGCGATTATTTATAACCTTGGGGCGTTAGAATTTGAAACGGGCAACCTGGAGAGCAGCCTGTTTTATTTCAATAAATATATCGCTCTGCAGCCGGAAGATGGAGCAGCCCACAGCATCCTGTTCGATATATATAAACGGCAAGAAAACACAGGCATGGCCTTGGAACAAGCTTTCATTATTCAGGCCCTCAATCCCGGAGAGATCGATGTATATCAATACATCTTCAGTCATTTGAAAGAAAAGTCCGATTTTGAAAAAGCGATCCCTCTTTTCAAAGAAGGGCTTGCATCGAACCCGGACCAAACTGACCTCAGTGAGTATTTAGTCACATCCTATCTCAGAACAGACAAGGACAATCTTGCGATAGACGAGATGGAAAAGCTCCTTGAAACACAACCGGCGAATATTTCGCCCCTGCTGCAGGAAATGTTTGATCAACTCAACGGAAAAAAACTCTATCCTGATATCATTCGAATCATGGAAAAAACAGCAATTATTTACCCCTTAGAGGTTTCCCTGAAAGAATATCTTACCGTTGCTTATCTGAAAACCGGCAATGAAAAAGCGGCCATCCTTGAAATGGAAAAGATCCTCTCTTTGAAACCGGCAGACGTAAATCTCCTTTTGCAGTTTGCGAGACTCTGTGAAAAAAACAATGACATGAAAAGGGCGATAAAGGCCTACAAAAAAGTTCTTGAAATGGCCCCGAACAATGAAGAAGCTTCAGATGCCTATCTGAAATTGAGATTGGAGGGGGTTGGAAATCAGTAAGGCGCCCGGCAAAAATAGGCCACACGTAAACGTTGCGGCAGGTATTATTTGGAAAGGCCCTAAACTCCTCATATCAAAGAGGCCGAAAGGAAGTCATCTTGGGGGATTATGGGAATTCCCCGGGGGGAAACAGGAAAATGGCGAAACCCTCAAAGACTGCCTCAAGAGAGAAATTATGGAGGAGTTGAGTCTGTGTGTCCATGTGGGCATGGCCGTTCTTTCTGTGGACCATGAATATGAGCATAAGACGGTATCCCTGCATTTTTTTGACTGCACCTGTGAAAAAGGGGACCCCAGAGCGCTGGGATGCGAAGAGTTCCGATGGATACTGCCGAAGTGCATTTCAGCCTTCAAATTCCCAACTCCTGATATACAGATGGTAGAACTGATACAAAATAAAGCTGAAAACGCTGCCTTGCGGTAAAAAAATGTATCGGTTTGAATTCACTTGAAGAAAGGTTCTGTATTGCCTGACATGTGTGTTTATCCAGTGACTTAAACAAACTGATCAAGAACGCAGAGTCGTTTAAAAAAATCAAATTTTTGTTGACAAATCCTCCGAATGTTGTAGTATGGGAAAATTGAGCGGGAATAGCTCAGTGGTAGAGCCTCACGTTGCCAACGTGACTGTCGCGGGTTCAAGTCCCGTTTCCCGCTCCACAAAATAAGGCGGCATAGCCAAGTGGCTAAGGCAGCGGTCTGCAAAACCGTTATTCATCGGTTCAAATCCGATTGCCGCCTCCATGCTTAGGAACACAAGTCCGTAAGTTAATACAGTTACTTACGGACTTTTTTTATGCCTTATCTAAACGTTTCGAAATATCACATGGCACACAGAAAAACACCGCTTTGTCCCACCATGTCCCGTTAATTTTCACAACACGATTTCTGACACACCCGGATCCGGATACGCATGGCCTTTCCGGAGATGCATAATCCCAAGCTCTACCGTGAAGAGTACGGGACGTTTGAGGAGTATTGCTGAGGTTGGTGGGAGCTGAGTGTCCGTTACACAGATAAATCAATGCTTGACAACCAAAACAATGGGTTCTCTTCAAAAAGCGCCAATTGGCGTACTGCCTGCTAATGAAGCCCAGATTCGTCTCCTCACCAAACTTGAACCCGCCCTACAAAGATATTTTTACGTCACGCGTCCCTAACCAATATTTGTTTGAAAGTAGTGACTGGCAAGAATAATGTATATGGCTGGTCTGGCAAGCTCAAAAAGCCATAGTATTCATAAAAACTCTTTGCCTCATCATCTTTGGCGTTAACAAGCAATGCGTATGCTCCGATCGCATCACCAATCTGAAGGGTTTTTTCAATCGCATCTTTGAGCAATAGTTTCCCAACTCCCCTCCCCTGACTGGTAAGATCGACTGCAAGCCGGGCCAATAAAACGCATGGGACAGGATAACGAGGTAACTTTTTTCTTAGAAGCCGCGGAAGATCTGTAGCGGATATTGCAGAGGCACATACCGTGTAGAAACCCAGAATAGTCGTTGACTTCTCTTCATGCCCAATCCAAGTCCTACCAATGCTAAGCTTCTGGTTATTGAGTGCGTGATTTCGAATGAAGACATTGAGTTCTGGTTTGCCGCAATTAAATGACTCTCGGTCGAAAGGCCGAACTAAGGGCGAAACACATATCAATTTAGTCCTCACACGGAATCGGAACGGAACAACCGGATTAGGTTTGAATTAGGCGCAGGAGGATTGGTTATTACTTCAGCAAAAAATTCGAACCCTTTTGGGCTTATTTCGACGTTTTTTCCCATCTGTTGAATAGAACTGTCCACTGTCCCAGGTGAAAAAATCGTTTTCCACGGCAAAAGGAATGAACCACCAAGCATGATTGTTGCCAGTGAATCAGTGCACGCAGTAGTACTCAATGATCTGTCGGCAAATCGCGACGACATTGAGTTAGCCCATTGTGGGCTCTTAATTGCTGTTCCTTCCATGGGATTCCCTCCGCCATCCTTCAAAAGTACGATGATCCTGTATTTGTGTTACGAGACCTTGTGGCGTTTCTTGTTGCTGTTTGGATATCATACCTTCTGAAATGAATACTTCAGTTTCCGAATAAAGACTTTCAATTAAAGCACGACGACATGAAAAAGGATACGCTTCGTCCGTGGCCACAAACAACGCAGGATCAAATACAGTCCTGAGTTCCATTTCGGCCGCGATGTCATCATATATGCTTTTAACAATACCATAAAGCTTGTCATCAGGTTTTGCAATTGTTAAACCGAGGCTTTCTCGTGCCTCGACTCGGTTAATAGTATAGTCATGACTGCCAGAGTCACTACAAAGAAAATTCACAACTGCTTCAATTTTCTCAGCATTTTCTGTAGGGTCGATCTGTTTTTCGAGTAATTTTTGAGCCAACATCCGGATATGATAGCGAGCTCTAAACACATCGCCCAATACCAGCGGGTGAACTTGTTCCGCTAATGAGCGAAGAACTTGGGTCATGTCTTCGGATGAGTCAACACCGAACTCTTCCTTCGCGAGATCAACATATCCTTTAATTGATTCGACACTGACGCCCACTCGCGCATTTGGCCCACCCCCTGGAATTTGTGGATTCAATGGAGTGTTCACGTTAGGATCGATTGGCCCTAACGTCGCTTGTTTTGTCATGAAGATGCGGTCAGCTCCAAGGCACAATAAAGTGGCAGCACTGTGAGCGCGAGCCGGAACGATAACTTCGAAGTCTTTGCAAAAGGAACGAATGAGGTTGGCAATACTCCAACCAGCGCTGGTTGATCCACCCCGAGAATGTAAAATCAGGGTGATTCTGTGTGGATTTCCGAACCGATCCAAATGATCAACCAACTGATCGATAACTTCTGTATGCATCTGTGTTTCCATCCCTCGGCGGTCACCAGTAACATACACAAGCACCTTGGAATTCCGTTCAGATTCGATTTCGGCATATAGATGTTTACGATCTTCGTACAATGCAACCCCCCACTATTATCCCAAACGATTGTAAAAAACTGTCAAACTTCGTGACGCTAACCTACTTTGTTTTTAAGAATAATAGAATATTGCATGGAGCGCAATAAAAAAACGTTAATACAAATAGGTGTTGTGAAATACAGTAAGAATTTACTCGCTCGGGTTCTTTTATTATTATTTTCTTGACTTGCCTTGACTTGCCTTGACTTACCCATACAAGTTGACAAAAGTCGTATGGCCTATGATTTCAGGGAAGAAGCATGGCTTTCACATTAAAGGACGTTTCAGCCATTATTGGAATAAACTATAACCGCTGCAGGCAATGGGTCGGCATGGGGTTCATTAAACCTTCTATAAAGGAGTCTAAACCGAAAGGGAGCGCCAACCAACCGTACGGATCTCTATCGGTTTGCAATTCTGAAACATTTACTTGAGAAGGGATGGTCAAGGGAGGCCAGTGGTAGACTGATATCAGCCATTGGTGAAGATGCATTTTGGAGGTGTGTTTCGGCCCTGCAAAATGAATGGAAGTTTCTCAAGGAGCATTATACTGCAAAGGAAGAATGGCGATGATGAAAATTCCGTTGTGGATTTTTAACCGGGATTTGGAACAACCTGAAACGGAAGAGTTGGATACTTAAGCAGCTCTCTGTATTGCTTGATTAGATTCCGGCGATTGTTTTCTTTTTTTGTTCTGCCGGAATCGTTGCTTATGTGAAATTCAAAAAAGTCCGAAGTTTTTCGTTTTGTCAAGATGGATTGACATGAGGCATCTATCGATTCTTCTGTTTTGAGTTTATGCCTATTGAGCTTGGATTGCAATTCAGCGAAGTCTGATTTTGTTTTTTCCACATGGTTTTCCAATGTGCTGCGTTTCATATTAAAAAGGCCATAGTCATAAAGGAAGATCATGCGAAAGAGGTAGTCTTTGTTTTCATTGGTAATGGTAAAAGGAATCTCAGAGCCCCGGTTGAGTTTCTTTTGATAGGGGAGAAGGGTTTCCTGGCCATGGTTATCCAATGCATCATAAAAAGCTGTTTTGTACGATTCATACCTGGGAACCGGTGCAACAAAATATCCCTCATTGTCGTGGATATGGGCCATATTTTTCGCGGTAACGACCTTGGAATCGGCTACGTAAAGAAAATCTCTGTGGCCTAACAGATCAATGAGATTATGCCACTGCTCTAAATAAGTGGTTACATCTGCCGTGTTGCCGCTGTAGGCCTTTTGGAATAGAGGAAATGCACTGTCGGAACTTACCGCAAGGACCAAACAAGTAGTTTTAGATCGTCCCTGTGCTTCTGGCTGTGCCCAAAGGTGATTTTGATGCTGTTCGCGGTTCTGTTCTTGTCGCATTTTCCGTAGACGGATGCCGAAGTCGTGTCGCCATGGCATATGGTGTTTTTGATCTGGAATATTTCGATCATCTCCTGCTTCAACAGGGTTTCCAGATCGCCAATGCCAAAGTCAAAAATAGCGTCCAAGGTATCGGCCAACCGGTCGTCAAAATATTCCCCGGGGCCTATACCGGGAAAAATGATCTCCAACACGGTAGTTTCAGTGGCAAATTTGCACAGGCGATAGAGCCGAAGCACTTGAAACAGGATGCCGGTGATCATGGCGACGCTGGCCTGACCATGAGAAAGAACCTTCCGTCTCGGGTCAAGAGGAACGTTTTCGTCAATGATTTCGGCTATACGGCACTTTTCAAAGTAGTGCTTCAATATCGGAGCGAATCCGACTGCTTTCGTTTGGACATTGTCAATGACTGTTTCAGCCATAAATGTAACCTCCTTACATGTGCGGAAGAGTAAGGTAGATTACAAATGCTCAAAATTTTAACGCCGTAAAACCGGATTGAATCCAGATAGAGCCTATTTGCTCCTTGTATCTTTGACTATCGCCATTTATTGTAGATTTTTATCAAATTTCAAAGTTTCAAACTCGGCCCCACTAACGAGCGAAATGCAAGATCAATTACTTACTTGCAAATTTTTAAATGGTAATTGCTCCATTATTCTATATTTCTTTATAGCAATAATCGGTTCCATGGTGGCTCGAGCGATTGTCGGCCTTTATTTGTCAAAAAAAATCAATATCCCAAAAGGATCTTTCACCAAATATTTTTGGGGTAAACAATCTCTCCCGTGTGGGGGGATAAAGAATGCTTGTTCTATCGTGCCGTGAATAAGCCCATGAGGTTATGTGTCTTGCCCTGAGAACGTGGATTCTCGTGGCTCTCAGAGGGTCGATTTTTAGCTGGGTTATCTTGATTTCCCTGAAGGTTTCAGAATAGGCTGAAAAGGGCTTTTTATCATCAATTTTCTCTGTTGATTATCGGGTATGGGTGCTTACCTGTTTTGAATTGCCTTCAATTTTCGTCGTCTACGGCCTTGTCTGTAGGCGTTTCTGTGGGGAATGCGACGTATGGTTCTAACGTTCTAACTTGTCACTTTCCAGCCACTACCCCACCATCCGCAGCGTCTATGTTTCAACTTTCGTCGTTAGAAGTCAGAAAGCGCATCGGGAACATGTCGCAAACAAGGGGATATTTGAAGACCCACCCCCTCGATGCAAATGATCAAATCATCCATCGCCCCGGGAACGCACCGCAAACGCCCGTCCGAAGTAGGAAAGTAAGCGGAGGCCCCAGCCCGGGTAGCCGTCGCCGAAGTAGAAGGTCCTCGCCTTCAACGGGCCATAAGTTTCACCCGTCCAAACCCATAGATCCTTTTCCGAAGTAGCTTTTAACAGTGGCGTTATATTATGAGGTCCCATACCCTTTTTGTAGAGCCCTTTCAGCTCACGCATCGTTGGCATCCGCCACCCTCCACCATCAAGATTGAGGCTCTGCACCCAGGACCTGGCTTCGTTCCAGTCCGTATCTCTATCCGGACCGGCTTTCCAATCAACGCCGGTGTTCGTGTCTTTCACGATTCCATTGGCGTACACCACATAAATGCTGTCACGTTTGATTACATTGGAGGTGGACGATATAAGGGGAGACGTTGTTGAGACATCCCTGACAAGCCGGAACCCCAGATCGTAGTACTGGTAGCCGAGCGCATACCAACCCCGATTCGCCGAACGGCAGGCCCCGGCGCTGCAGACCCAACTGCCACCCCGTCTCACGCGGTAGTAGCCCGATGAGGGTCCCACTGGATCTATCACAGAACCGGATGGGTAATCCCCGTACCAATCTTGGCACCACTCCCACACGTTTCCGTGCATGTCGTAAAGGCCCCACGGATTGGGAGAAAATATCCCCACCGGTGTTACTTTCTGCCGAAAGGTTCCTTTACTACACCCATTGCCAAAGTAGCTCCCATTGTAATCCGCCTGATCAGTCGAAAGGCAGTTTCCCATATAAAAGGGCGTCTTTGTCCCAGCCCTTGCCGCATACTCCCATTCAGCCTCGGTGGGAAGGCGGTAATCACCGCTTTCCTCCCGGCTGAGCCATTTGGCGAACGCTTGTGCATCATTCCAGGAAACACAGGTCACAGGGTTAGCATCCGTTTGGGAGAGACCGGGGTTGTCCCAATAGATCCCTGCTTTCTTTTCCCATTTATCACCGTTCCAGACATACGCACCGCCACCAGTTTCGGCATCCGATTTATACCCGCTTGCACGAGCAAACTTCCGCCATTGCCCAACGGTCAACTCCTTGGTCTGAAGATAAAAACCCCTCGTAAGAGTCACCCGGTGTTGTTTCTCATCATCGTCCCGATCCGATTCCCCCGATGGACTCCCCATTATGAAACTCCCCGGCTTGACGTAAACAAACTTCATGCCGAGGCTATTGGTAAACTTGTTTTCATCAGGATGCATGGCAACCAAGGCCTCCAGCTGTATGCTGATATTCTCATCTTCTCCCGCAGCAAGATCTACCCACCTCTTTTTGCTTTTGTATCCTTCTACCGATACCTCCACATGATAACTGCCAGGATCAAGTTCCATGCCTTGGAAAAATTTCGGACCAATGTTCAGTATTCTGACTCGGGCATTTGAAGGCACCGTATCCACAAAGAGCTTCCCCGATTTTTTGTATTCTTTCCAATGCCGGTTTCTTTCAACCGCCTTCATTCTGAATATATTGTCTTTCACAGTGTACGGATTATCTGCACTGTAGGATGCTAAAATAACTTCCCAGGCTTCCGCTTTCTCTTTGGCATTTAGGGTACTGCTCTTGTCGTACCTCCCCACCTTCGCAAAATCCTCTTCCATACGGCTCTGCCACAAAACCCACTGCTTCTTGTTCGCCTCCCTTTCCTCTGTGATATTAGCATAATTCTGAATTCCACTTGATTCAGGAACAACTGGAGAAGGCATCGATGCCAATTGGAAAATGAAATCCCCTCGGGCAAGATCGTAATCCTTGATTTTGCCATATTGAGGGTTCTGCCTGCTGTGTTGGGGAACCTTCTCCTGGAGATAGAGTCCCAGCTCAGTCCCACTTACATAACCATCTTTGTTGAGATCCCCCCAGCCGTATTCGAGGGCATCGATGAAGGCTGGACGGTAGATGAACTATCTAACATATGCTCTATGATGCGGTATGAATTTCAAATTCCGACTTTTTACGAGATCATCAGCATTGTTTCTAATTAAAAACCCACATAAATGAAAAGGAGGTTTGTCATGGGCGATAAAGGTCGATGGTTTCTTATTGAACATAAGGAATGTGGTTCTGTTGTTACTGTAAATAGTCATAAATTCTTGGAAGCAGTTAACACTGATGATTTTGATGAAAGTGAACCTTTGAAATGCCCAACCTGTTTTACTACATTTCACAAAAAGGATAATCTTCGTGGTTTTTTCGAGGAATATGAATTGCTCACGAAAACCCTCGGTAGGTCGGGTTTTAAAATCAGAGAAATCAAAACAAGAATTGACTCTCAGGACTTAAACGAGAAATCAGGATCGTAGATTCTTTGTGGGAAAGAACGGGATACAGACAGCGCCCAGTAGGGTTTGGGTAGGAAAACGGAGCCGGTCATTCACCTTTCAATTCAAATTGGATGTCATTGTCCCCAGAGTAGGGTTCCCGGTGATCATGGAGCCCAGTAACCACCACATTTTTACGCCGGCCAACCGGCCCACTTTTCCGCTAATCTCTTTAGGGACTCAAAATACTCAGGAAAACCCCCTGAAAAATACCACCCTGCCCGGTAATATATGGTAAAATTTGTATGCAGAGTTTTTTATAAGCATTCCACAAGATCCACAATAGGAGAAAATGGCGTCATAGATATTTTACATGGGACAATCACTTATCCTAACTGCACCAAATATGAAGGTAAATATCGAAAGAATGAATATTTGACGGTTGAAAGGTACGGGTAACAATGAAAAGCCATAACCTTTCACTGGTGCGGACGCAAAAAATCCGTGCCGCACAGGTCAACCGTTGAAGTATCTTGATAGCCGTAACATTTGTTTGTTTAGTTGGCTATCTGTTATCAAGATAAATCTATACCGGGAGGCCATAAATGAGACCATCTTATGAAGAGCTTTTGGCGCTCAATTCGCTTTTGAGCAGCCGTTCGTCTGAAGAAGTCAACTCTTTATTAGACGCCGTTGAGGAATGTGGATATAGTTGGGACCCATCAAAAAAGATGTTTTATAATTCTGAGGTTTCTCGTGGTATAAGGACTCAAGGGCTTGATATGTTCACTCCAGAAAAGTTCAAGGAGCATCATGGTCGTATTCATGAAGAATATGCAGCAAACCATGAGCAATACAATTTACATGCTCATGACATGCATATGTGGTCGCGATGGTCTCCCCGCCTGCTAATCCTATTTGTGATAGACATTCTTGGTGGTTGGCTCATTTTGCCAATCAAATACTGGTTCATCTCTCTCGGAATTATCATTGTTCTTTACTTTTTTATTAAAAGATTGTTTGTGAACACAACACGCCAAAGAGATTGAAACAGGGTGCCTCTAACCTTGCGCTTTACTCGGACTGGTGCTGCGCTGCCGCTCCTCACCAACCGGTAAGCTCGAAACTATCCATCTTAAAATCAAGAAAATAATTACACCAAAAGTCACACCACAAAAAGATATTACGTAAATATTCGGTTTGGCCCTTCCTGAGTCAATTTTTCAACAAAACTCTAAATT
>CAYOWC010000022.1:0-32571 GCA_964407525.1 uncultured Desulfobacteraceae bacterium
TTCTTTTAACCTATTCCAGGGCTATTCGATTAGGATTACGATTAAGAGTAGGAGTAAGAAAATAATTCTAATGGCCGATGTTAGGACCAAGCCAGCGGATGGTTCAACGCACGAAACTGAAACAGGGGACGTCGCAGGGGGCATCCCAGAGAGTCAGCAACTCTCGATCAATTCTTGAGATCAACATTTGGAACCCGTTCTGTTCCTGTGTGGTAATATATTCACCGATGAGACTTCTGGATATTTTTATCTGTTTGTCTTTGAGGACCTGGTGCATCCGCCTGAAGACGATATACAATTCCATCATGGTAGTTGCCCCGGCGCCGTTTAAGATGACCAGGAGTTCTTCTCCCTGAGAGGCGCCCAGGTCTTTCAATAACTGCAAGAGCATGAGGTCGGTGGTTTCATCAGCGCTTTTCATTTTTTCCACGCCCACCCCCGCTTCTCCGTGTTGACCCATGCCGACGCACATTTCGTCATCTCCCAGCTCGAACATGGCATCTCCGGTGATGGGATGGGTGGCTGGGCTGAGGGCTACGGCCAGGGTCCTCATGGACTGGACCATTCTCTTGGCAACCGCCAGGACCTCATCAAGATTGTATCCGGCCTCTGCCGCGGCGCCTGCTACTTTTATGACTGGTAGAAAACCTACGAGTCCCCTTCGTTCTTCAGGTTTTTCAGCGGGGCCCGATGCAATGTCGTCGTGGACCAGGATCATTTTCACATGGAGTCCTTTCTCCCGGGCCATCTCCATGGTCAGGTTCGCAGTCAGTACGTCTCCGGCATGGTTGAGGACCACGAACAGGACGCCAGCCCCTCGATCGGCCCGTACCAGGGCGTCGAGACAGCGTTGGGGTCCAGGGGCCGCAAATATCTCCCCGGGCACACTGATATCCAAGAGACCTTCACCCACGAATCCGCTGAGCCCGGGTTCGTGACCGCTCCCCCCCAGTGTCACCAGGGCCACCTTGCCCCAGGCCTTGGGCCTTGTTCGGGCAACAAGATGTTCTCCTATGAGTTTGACTTTGTTCGGGTAGGCCAGAGCATATCCCTCAAGGAGTTCGCTCACGAGATCTTCCACATTGTTGATCAGCTTTTTCATGGTCACAACCCTCTTACCCACAGCTCAGAGCATTTAGATTTATCAAAAATCCGGTTACTTCTTCAGATGATCCAGGGTCTCCTCGCCCACAGCCAGGCTCACGATTCTATCCGCACCCCGGTATTCCTATCCATACAGTTCGCTCTTCAAAAATCCCTCTTTCGGTTTGAGACTCACTTGAATATCCCCGGGCCATAGCCCCAACAGGAGGTTTTCCAATCTCTTTCCACCCAATTGGCCTCACGCTGAGGAAGTTCGAGGGAAATCTTGGGGTCCTCTGTGGAGATGAGCCTTTTCCTTTCCCGCTTCACGATCAGGCAATCTCTATCAAGGCCTGGGCTGTCCGGTCATCGGTAATCAGATGGGTGACCAGTCCGGTCTTGAGGGTTCCCCGAATGGAATAGGTCTTTTTTTCTCCCCCCCCGACGACAAAGACACGGCCGGTTTTTTTGAGCGAAGCAAGCGGAATTCGGATCACAATATCGTCTTCGCTCTCAATGATGGTCCCATCCCGGTCAAAGTAGTAGGTGGCGATCATTCCCACCGCCTTTTTTTCTTTCAGCAAAGATCCGAATCGAGCTGCCGTGGCCTGATCGGGTACGGAGGGGTATGTGCCTACCCCAAGGATCATCAGGTCCAATTCTTCCCAGAGTTTGGAGATTTCTTGATATTGTTGCGTATCTTCAAATAGCTTTTTGTTCTTTTCTGAGCCTGGAAAGGCTGGCGCATGCAGATAGTAAGAGGCATATCCGGTCTTTCCTGCAAAGATCCTTGCCAGTTCGTTGCTCTGGAACCATTTGATATCGTTGGGAGCGCTTCCGATGACTGGACAGACACAGCCTTTTTTTTCGCCGGAGACAACCTGCTGTTTCAGTTCATCCACAAGCTGTCCAATGGTGTCTCCCCATCCCAGTCCTACGCGATTTATTTCAGGGAGAAGTTTTTCAAAGTAGAGGGATGCCTGAGATACCAGAAGCCTTGTAATCATGGTGTCATCGGCTTTCCCGGAGGGGACAACCAGACCTCCCTTTAAAGGATAGAGCTCCTTCAGTTCTCTAAGGAGGCTTTCGTCGCTCATGAGGGGGGACTGGATCTGGATTTTGACGATCCCCCGCGTTCTCGCTTCGGAAAGGAGTTTGCTCACGGCCGGGCGTGAAATATTCATTTTTTTGGCAATTTTGGCTTGCGTCAGATTTCGCTCGTAATAGAGCCTGCTGATTTCCACCAGTTTTAGAATATCGGTATTTTTGTCCATAACGATGGTTCCCTGATTAAGGCAGCAAATTTCCTGCTTCGCCCGGTTTTGACAAAATCGGAGCCCCGGACGATCGGAAAACAGGCTCTCCCCATATGCCTCCGTGGATCTTTCCAAAGAAGAATTGACATATGTTCTGACATATGTCAAGATATTTTATCCGACAACTTAACAAAGCCTGTGTTCTGATTTTCATGGAAAAAACGGGAAACAAAACATTATTCATTTGGACCCCACCGTTTCTCCTTTTCGCTCTCTTCGCCTGCGGATTGAACGGCCTGGTCATGGAGATCGTTTTCCGGCGAGAGCTTGTGCTCCTGCTGGGGGTCACCCACTATTCCCTGGGAACGGTCCTGGCTGTGTTCATGGCGGGACTGGCCTTGGGTAGTTTTCTTTGCGGCCGCATCATCGACCGGGTCATCTTCCCGGTTCGCCTGTATGGGGTCCTTGAAATCGGCGTCGGGTTGTCGGGTTTGCTGCTGATCCCTCTCCTGCCCGTCCTCCACGGGCTGGCTATGAAAATCCATGGGGCCGTTGGGGCAACCGGCTCGCCGAGCATCCTACTCAAGGCGTTGCTGGCTGCGGTGGTCTTGATTGTGCCCACTACTTTCATGGGGGGAACGCTTCCTGTGGTAGGCAAGGCCCTGGCCCAGGGAAGGCGGACCGCAGCCCCTTCCCTGGGGCTCCTCTATGGTCTGAACACCATTGGTGGGGTCCTGGGGGTTTTGGGAGCCACTTTCTGGTTCCTGGATAAATGGGGCGCCAATCTTACCCTGGTTTTTGTGTGTTTAGGCAATATGCTCATAGGTCTGGCCGCCTTCTGGGTATTCGGGAAAACCGTTCGGGTGGATGCACGGTCCGTTGTTGAGGAATCCACGAAACCTCCACCCAGCCCTTTGAAATCCTCCTTCCCCTTCTGGCCTTATTCGTTTCCGGGTTTACCGCCCTCTCTCTCGAAGTCCACTGGACGAGGTCCCGGTGGATCCCGCCTCTCTACTGACCTTTCGGATCCTGGCCCATGTGCCGCTGCTGATGCATCCCGATCCCCGTCGTGTCATGGTCCTAGCCCTGGGAGGGGGCATCACCACCGGCAGCACGTCTCTTCATCCTCTTGAACAGATAGACGTGGTGGAATTATGCCCCCCTGTGGTAGAGGCGGCCCGGCATTTCAGCAACTGGAATCACGGGGTTCTCGATGACCCGCGGCTTCGCGTGATTTTAGAGGACGGGCGCAACCATCTGCTTACCACTTCCAATGCCTATGACGTGATCACGGCCGATGCAACCCACCCGTGGAGTGCCGACAGCTGGATCCTCTATACCCGCGGTAGATGTACCAATTGGTTCGATCCCGCCTGTCTCCAAACGGGCTGTTCTGCCAGTGGATCCCCCTGCACTGGATGAGCAGGGAAGACTTTCAATGCATATTGCGAACCATGCGTTCCGTTTTTCCTCACATGAGCCTCTGGTATACCGGGTCCTATGTGGTGGCCGTGGGTGGGTTAAGCCCTTTGACCTTTGACCTTGACGTCCTTGGGCAGAGGATGGCTCATAAAGAAATCCGGCAGGACCTCGAATCCGTAGGGATTGACTCGCCCGAATCCCTTCTGGTACTTCACCTCTTAGACGAGGATGGTATCGACGCCTTTGTGGGAGATGGCCCAATCAATACGGACGACAGGGCATACCTGGAACACTCGGCGGCGAGGTGCTTCGGCAGGGAGACCACCCCTGAAAACCTTGAAGACCTGACCCGTGTCCGGAGTCTGCCGGCCTCTCTTGTGGTTGGGACCGGGAAGACCATCGAGGCCGGCTTTGATGACCGTTTGAACCGTATCTTCCGGGCCAGAGAAAAAACGATGAGAGGCAGAAAGGCTACCTATGAGGGCCGTTTTAAGGATGCCATTGACGACTACCGCGCCACCCTTCAGGAAGCCCCCGGAGACGGGGTCACCCAGATTTTTTTAGCGGACGTTAAGGGAACTCTGGCTGCTTCGGTGGCTTTGAAAGGGGACCAGGCAAGAAGGTCGGGCCGTCTGAAAGAGGCTTTTTCGATCTACAACCAGGCACTGGGGATTGATCCCACGGAAGCCCGGTCCTTAAACGGTGTCGGGTTAATTTTTTTCAGTCAGGGAAGATACCGCGAGTCCCTGTCTTATTTCAACAAAGCTCTGGAAAGGCAGGGAAAACAAGCCCAAATACACTACAACCGGGCACTGGCCCTTTTGAAATTGGGGGAGTTCGAGGAAGCGGGTCGTGAAATGGGTATTGTAGAGCGGTTGGAAGACGGGGGCAAGCCGCAATACGCACCTCGGCTTCGGGAAATTTTTCGCCGGCTTCGCTGAGATTTTTTCTTTTGGAAAATATGGGTATTTATGGGTGTGTTTGCGGAGCTTTGACTTGACTTTGGAGGGGGGTAACAAAAGCAAACAGGAATACAATATAAGGTCAGGCTGCGGGAGCTTGTTAAAGGCAGATATCTTGTCATACAGGGCAAAGGCAAGGGTACCCGGTACACCATCGGAAGTAAGTAATCTGTGTACTCCGCTTGACCATTTTGTTATTCCGTAGTAAAGAAGTCGGCCAAGTGGTTTGAAAACATAAAATTGAATATACCTACATTAATTTAGGAGGAGAACATGCTGAAACTTGGAGAAAAAGGATCCATTATTCAGAGAGACAAAGAGACCTATGCTATTGCGCCGCATACACCGTGCGGCGTGATAACCCCAGAGCTTCTTAGAAAGCTGGCGGATGCAGCCGAGAAATACAATGCCCAGGCTTTGAAGATTACCGGTGCCGCGCGCATTGCCATCGTTGGCATCAAGGAAGAGGATATCGATTCGGCCTGGGAAGACCTTGGAATGAAACCGGGTGCGGCAGTTGGTCTGTGTGTGCGAAGTGTGCGAGCCTGTCCCGGGACAACCTTCTGCAAAATCGGCCAGCAGGACTCCCTCGGTATGGGGATGAAGCTTGATGAGATCTATCATGGTCTGCAACTTCCCGGAAAATTCAAAATGGCGGTATCCGGTTGTCATCTCAACTGTGCAGAGGGTTGGGTGCGCGACGTGGGTCTTTATGGAAAACCCAAAGGGTGGACCTTGACGATTGGTGGGAATGTAGGGGCTTCCCCTCGAATCGGCCAGGAGCTTTTGATCGATCAAGATGATGAACAGGTCCTTGCAGCCATCGAAAAGGTTGTGGAATATTACAAGGAAAATGCAAAGAAAGGCGAACGTCTGGGGAAAATGATTGATCGTATCGGATTTGATACCGTCAAAGAGGCGCTTTCTTAGAATTCGGTGGGCCTAAAACCGGCCTGAAATCAGGTAGGAAGCTTATTAGGGGCCTAAGGGCCCCGGAAAAAATGTTTTATCCCACTATACATCACTGCTTCACACCGTCTTTGGACGATCTTCAGTTGAAAAGTCCTCGAAATAGAACGACTATTCCTGTGGCTCTTCGCTTTCAGATCATCCAAATTCAATGCAAATCAGAGCGCCTTTTGGGGTAAAACTTTCTTTCCGCGGCCCTAACAAAAAAAAGGACTTACCGCGATTTGCTGTAAGTCCTTGATTTGTTTGGTGGGCCTGGAAGGGCTCGAACCTTCGGCCAATTGATTAAGAGTCAACTGCTCTGCCAACTGAGCTACAGGCCCTTTATTTGAACTACCATGGCGCGCCCGGCAGGACTCGAACCTGCGGCCTACGGGTTCGAAGCCCGGCGCTCTATCCAGCTGAGCTACGGGCGCCAAAGAAGTATTCGGGACATTTATCAGGAAAATTAAACCTTGTCAAATAATTTTTTAAAAAAAATCGCTTGACATAAACCTTTTTTTTGCATAAAAGGTTCTTTTACCTTTTTTTCGGATACAGGACGGTACCTATGAAAACGTTTTTCGCAAAAGAACAGGAAGTAGACAAGCAATGGTTTCTGGTGAATGCCGACAATAAACCATTGGGAAGACTCGCAACGGAGATTGCAGTGAGATTGCGGGGAAAACATAAGCCGATATTCACCCCACATGCGGATACGGGGGACTTTATCGTGGTTGTTAACGCCGAGAGGGTGACCCTGTCAGGCAAGAAATGGGACAAAAAGATCTATTATCACCACACGGGTTACATCGGTGGTATTAAAGAGATTTCAGCCAGGAAGTTGCGTGAAAAGAGCCCTGAAGATCTCCTTCGTTTCGCTGTCAGAGGCATGTTGCCGAAAAACAGCCTGGGAAGGCGTCAGCTGAAAAAGCTGAAGATCTATACTGGCAACGAACATCCCCATCAGGCCCAACAATTGAAGGAATTGGAGATTTAAATGGCAGAAGAACTCTACAGTGCCACTGGCAAAAGAAAGACCTCGGTAGCCAGAGTCTGGCTGAGGCCCGGCAATGGAGAAATCCGAATCAATAAAAGAGCGATGGAAACATATGTCGCTAAAGAATCCGACAGGAATACGATCATGGCGCCGATTACCCTGGCGGAGGTACCTGATAAGTTTGATATCTATGTGAATGTGAAGGGTGGAGGCATATCAGGCCAGGCGGGAGCTATCAGGCATGGAATAAGCAGAGCGCTCGTGGAATGGGATGGCAATTTGAGGGAAATTCTGAAAAAAGCCGGATTTCTCACAAGGGATTCCCGTATGAAAGAGCGAAAGAAGTACGGCCAGCCAGGTGCCAGAGCCCGTTTTCAGTATTCAAAACGATAGATTTTCATCAGATCTTTTTATCATACGAAAAATTAAGGAATCCTTTCAGGATTCCTTTTTTTTTTGACTATTGTTTCCTCAAAAAAATCTCAGTTATTTTAATTGCTTTCCCCTTTACTAGGGCTTTCATTTTTTGATGTTTACCTCGTGGCATGGTAAATAACAGACATTGCAATGCTAATTGCTAACGGCTAACAGCTAATCGCATCTTTTAGGTTTCCTATGACAGCTGAGAAAAACATCAGACTTTCTGTAAGCTATGACGGTTCCCGGTACCATGGATGGCAGCGTCAGGACAATGCCATGACTGTTCAGGAAATGATTGAAGAAAAACTTCAAACCATGGTTGGTGTTGAGATCAGACTTACTGCTTCTGGAAGAACGGATGCAGGCGTCCATGCCCTGCACCAGACCTGTAATTTCAGGACCAGCACTTCCATCCCTCCGGACTCCCTTCGAAAAGGCCTTAATGGATTGCTGCCCGATGACATCCTTGTTAAAGACGCCCAATATGTTCCCTTTAGTTTTCATTCACGCTACAACTGCAAAAGTAAAATGTACGAATATCGGATTCTGAACCGGGAGGCTCCCGATATATTCCGCCGCAAATATGTATGGCATATCCGTCGACCGTTGGATGTCGACGGCGTTCGGCACTGTATGGACGCTTTAAGAGGAACCAGGGATTTTTCCTGTTTCAAATCAACAGGCAGTGAAAATAAAGATCCGGTCAGGACGATCTTTCTTGCTGAATTCGGAGGGGTGAAAGGAGACCTGCTTTTCAGGGTCAAAGCAGATGGTTTTCTGCGGCACATGGTCAGAAATATTGTGGGGACTCTGGTTGATGTGGGGCGGGGAAAGATAACGCCCACCCAATTCAAAGAAATTCTTGATTCCCGGGATCGACAGAAGGCCGGAATCAAAGCCCCTCCCCAGGGACTTTTTTTGATGGAAGTGAATTATTGATCTAATTGAACTATCTGAAACTCAAATTTTACCACGCTCTCCTGTTTTCCCTCAGAATCGTATGTCTTTTCGAAGAAAGTAGCCTGATCGTTATGATTAATAAAGAGCAGGGTTGAAGATCTGGTTCCGTAGGTCGGACTTGTTATGAATATGGGGGAAAGGATCCTTTCCCATTCAAGCCCCACTCCGGTATCGGGAAGCAGTTCATCTTCAGGAAAAGATCTATCGAGGAGCATGCGAAAAAGAGAATCTTCTGAAAGGGCGCCCTGATCTGAAAGGATATTTTCAAGAGAGTCCTTTCCCAGTACAACCTTTGGCCAGGGTGTATCCAGCAATTTATTACTCAGTCCGTGAATCCCGGGCGGACATTTCTTTATGGTATTTGTCCGATTTGAATACCAATACAAGGCCTCTTTTTGCCCAACCAAGAGATTGAACCCGTTGAAATCCCCGGCGGTCGTGGCGAGATGTTCAAGATACTCTTCCGGTCCTCTCTTCCCTGTAAGAAAATTTGTGACAATCGAGCCTCTCGAGGGCGCAATGGATTTAGTGGAGGAAGGTTCCCGGTAGTTGGTGATGCCCGCGATTTTTCCGCCTTTGGTAACACCAAACCATGTTCCCCCGCCTCGAAGATCTTTCCCGGCTAAAAGAGAGGGATGGTCATTCCAGAAAGCAGCCTGCGCAGTGGGGCGTTCGTAATATTCGTCCCGGTTTGCAGCAATAACCAGCTTATACACAGGGTGTTTGTTCAATGCCAGCAGCAGAAGACACATGGATTTGTTACCTCTCCTTTATCTCGTATTTTTTAATGATACAAAACTGCACGGTTTATTTCAACCTGGAAGGATAGGAAGGATGCCATAAGGTTCTTTCCCTTTCCGACTCGGTATTCCCAGAAATCTGTTGACACGTGATCATGGTCTTTCATATAGTTTCTCCGTTTGGGAAAATATTTATTTAGCTGGAATGGTATGGTCAATCGGGTCCGGGTTTAACCGCTCCCAACTGTGTTTTAAACCATTAATTTTTACATGTCTCGGGCAAAATCCCGGGGCGGGATGAAAAAGGGAGGTTGCTATGAAAAAGATTCGGAATATCTTGCTTTTGGGAGTCGTTTTTGGGGTCCTGATCTTGGGATTTGGTTCCCCGGCTGCGGCCGCGGACACCTATCAACTCACGTATTCAAATTTTTTCCCCCCCACCCACATCCAATCCAAACTGGCCGATGCCTGGTGTAAGGAAGTGGAAAAAAGGACGAACGGTCGGGTGAAGGTTCAGTATTTTCCGGGCCAGACGCTGACCAAGGCCAAACAGAACTACGACGGCGTAGTTCAGGGAATGTCGGACCTCGGTCTCTGCCTTTTTGGGTATACCCGAGGCCGTTTTCCTGTTATGGAAGTCGTCGATCTTCCTCTTGGATATCCCTCCGGTGTGGTTGCGACCAAGGTAGTCAATGATGTATACAGCAAGTTCAAACCAAAAGAGCTTGATGATGTTGAGGTGATGTATCTTCATGCCCATGGGCCGGGAATGCTCTTTACCAAGAAGAAACCGGTGAAAAAGATGGAAGACCTGAAAGGGATGAAGATTCGCTCACACGGCACGACGGCGAAAGTGGTGAAGGCCCTTGGTGGAACGGCGGTGGCTATGCCCATGCCGGAATTGTATCAGTCTCTGCAAAAGGGGGTTGTTGACGGGGCTATTTATCCCATTGAAGTGAATAAGGGATGGAAAATGGCTGAAGTGATCGATTATGCGACGCTGGACTACCCCATTGCCAGCACCTCATCCTTTTACGTGGTAATGAACAAGGACAAATGGGCAGCCCTTCCCGATGATATTAAAAAAATCATCACGGAAATCAATCAAGAATGGATTGCCAAGCACGGCCAGGCGTGGGATGAAAGCGATGCAGAGGGCAAGGCCTTTCTGGTTGCTAAGGGCGGAAAACTGATTGAGCTTTCCACGGAAGAAGGAGCAAAATGGAAAGCGGCTGTTGCCCCTGTCCTTGACGAGTATGCCAAGAGTGTCGAAAAGAAGGGACTGCCCGGTAAGGAAATGGTGGAGTTTACGAAAGCGTCCCTGGAGAAAAACAGTAAGTAGGATCTAGCAGGAGGAAAACGGTGGACGTTATCAGCCGTTTCGTAGAGAGGTTAGTGACTTTTGTCAAAGTCTTAGGGAGCATTGCCTTGGTGGGGATGATGCTCCTTACCACCGCGGACGTTATTTTCAGGTATTTCGGTCATCCCATTTTCGGGGCGGTTGAGATCGTCACCTTTCTGGCTACCATTTTGCTTGCCTGTGCCATGCCCATGACCCACGCGGAAAAAGGGCACGTGGGTGTTGACCTGGTGGTTCGTTTATTCAGCCGTCGCGGACAGGCGGTCAATGACACCATCACCGGTTTGCTTGCCTTCATCTTTTTTGTCCTTGTCTGTTGGCAGTGCATGCTGTACGCCCAGACCATGAAAAGAACGGGCGAGGTGTCCATGAGTCTTGAGTTTCCCAATTATATTTTTGTTTATGTGGTGGCCGTGGCGTTCGGTGTCCTGTGCCTGGTCATATTCAAAGAACTGATGAATAATATACAAACCATTTTCGGGAAAAAATGAATCCTACTCTCATTGGCGTCATCGGAATTGTTGTACTTATCCTGGTGTTTTTTTCAAGAATGCCTGTGGCCTACGTTATGGCCATGGTGGGATACGTGGGTTTTAGTATCCTGGTATCGGGAACGGCAGGCTTGAAGTTGCTCTCCCGGGATTTCTACGATGTGTATTCTTCCTATGGCCTTACCATTATTCCCATGTTCGTGTTCATGGGACAGATTGCGTTTAATTCGGGGATCAGCAGAAGGCTGTACGACTCAGCGTACAAATTTGTGGGGTCCTACAGGGGAGGGCTTGCCACGGCCACTGTGTGCGCCTGTACTGCGTTCGGCGCTGTGAGTGGTTCATCACCCGCCACGGCGGCCACGATGGCGACGGTGGGACTTCCTGAAATGAAACGGTACAAATACGCGCCGGAACTTGCGACCGGTTCCGTGGCCAGCGGTGGGGGGCTGGGGATGCTCATGCCGCCCAGCGTTGTGCTGATTGTTTATGGGATCCTCACGGAACAATCGATTGGAGCGTTGTTTGTGGCAGGGATCCTTCCCGCTATCTTTATTACGGTCTGTTTTGCCGTGGCCATCTTCATTTACTGCTGGAAATATCCTGAGCAGGGTCCTGCCGGTGAGAAGTTTACCTGGGGAGAGCGTTTTCGTTCCTTGAGCAGAACAGGGGAAACGCTTACGGTGTTCATCCTGGTGATGGGGGGATTGTTTACGGGGGTTTTCACTCCGACGGAAGCCGGCGGGGTGGGTTCGGCGGCGGTGCTTCTGGTGGCGATGCTTCGCAGGCAGATTTCCTGGCAGGGTTTTGTGAAATCGATAAATGAAACCCTAAAAACATCATGTATGGTTCTCCTGTTGGTGGCTGGGGCGGTGATTTTCGGGCATTTTCTGGCCGTAACGCGTATTCCGTTTGACGTGGCCAATTGGATAGGTGGGGTCAACCTTCCGCCATTTGCTGTGGTGCTGTTGATTATGCTGGTATACCTGATCGGGGGATGTTTCATAGATGCCCTGGCCCTAATTATGCTGACCATTCCGATTTTCTACCCGATCATTATCAATCTGGGGTATGACCCCATCTGGTTTGGGGTGGTGATTGTATTGGTGACCCAGATGGGGGTGATTACGCCGCCTGTGGGAATTAACGTGTTTGTGGTAGCGGGGATTGCTAAGGACGTTCCGCTGGAAACTATTTTTAAGGGGGTACTACCCTTTTTGATTGCACTGCTTATCGGAACTATCGTCATTATCGCCGTGCCGCCTATTTCTCTGTGGCTCCCAAGGCTCATGTACTAAGGGCTTGGAATTCCATAATGAGGGTTTCTGGATTTTTTCCTTGACACAAGAATGGTTTTTTTCTATAGCTTTCAAGCTAAAATCGGATGCGATCCGGTTGTAATCTAAATGTGTAACCGAGAAGGATAAAAAAAACAGTGATGGGTATTCAGAGTCTCCTGGCCGAAAAAAAGGCCGATATCGTTAAAGAATGGCGCAATTGTATCATTGCCTCCTACCCTGCAGACGGCCAGGGCTTCTTGAAAAAGGAAAAAAGTCAGTTTGGAAACCCTGTAGGTGTTGTCATTTCAAATGAGATAGAACCCCTGTACGACGAGCTGATCAAAGAGGATGGAGACGAGAAGAAGATTGCATTCTGTCTTGAAAATATTATCCGGATCAGGGCTGTACAGGATTTTAAACCTTCCCAGGCAGTGTCCTTTGTTCTGGAACTGAAAGGACTTGTTAGAGGTACGCTGGGAGGCGGAGACTCTGCCGAGATGCGAGATTTTGACAGCCGGATTGATCAGATTGCGCTCCTGGCCTTTGACATTTACTCAAAATGCCGTCAGAAACTCTTTGAAATCAGGGTTAGTGAAGTGAAACATCAGGTGGGAAGGTTATTGGAGAGAGCAAATCTTATTAGCGAGGTCCCGGAATATGCACCGGGCCTTAAGAAATAGGTTTACTGGGACAGTATTTTGAAATGAGGTAATGGTCTATGAATTTTGTATTAAGCATTCTGGTTTCCTTTTTTGCTGTCATCGTCGTTGTATTGATCCCCTGGATCGGCGTGGGAGCGCTGGATTTGCGCGTTCTATTCGGAATTATTATTCCTTACGCGGCTATGGCCACTTTCTTTGTGGGAATCATAGTTCGGGTCATTGACTGGGGCCGGTCTCCCGTGCCTTTCAGGATCCCGACCACTGCGGGGCAGCAATGGTCGTTTCCATGGATTAAGCAGAATCCCATTGACAATCCAAAAGGGACCTTCGGGGTCGTCATCAGGATGATGTTTGAGGTCCTTACCTTTCGCTCGCTTTTCCGGAACACAAGGCTTGAGTACAGAAGGGTTGATGGGGCTCCCAAGATCGATTATGAATGGGAGAAATGGCTCTGGATCGCTGCCCTTGTTTTTCACTATGCCTTTCTCGTCATCTTCCTGCGGCACTTCCGGTTTTTCATGGAGCCCGTCCCTGGTTTTGTTACGCTGCTTGATAGTCTGGACGGGTTCATGCAGATGGGCGCTGCTCCTCTTAACGGTTTTGGTCTCCCGGGCGTATACCTTACGGATATGCTTCTGATGGCGGCCGTCACGTGGCTTTTCCTCAGAAGGGTAATATACCCTCAGATTCGCTATATTTCCCTCCCTGCGGATTATTTTCCCCTATTTTTGATCCTCGCACTCGGTTTCACAGGTATGCTTATGCGTTACCTGATCCGGGTGGATATTACCAAGGTCAAGGAATTGGCCCTTGGACTGTTCAAGTTCAGCCCGACTGCGCCCGAGGGCATCGGGGTGATTTTTTATATCCATCTATTTATTATCTGTGTATTGATCGCCTATTTTCCCTTCAGTAAGCTGATGCATTTTGCCGGGGTGTTCCTGAGTCCCACAAGGAACCTGGCAAACAACTCTCGTTTTGTAAGACACGTCAATCCTTGGAGTTATCCTGTAGAAACCCATACGTATGAAGAATACGAAGATGAATTCAGAGAACGCATGATAGAGGCTGGCCTGCCTGTTGAAAAAGGGCTGGAAACCGCCGAAGAAACAGAAAAATAAGGAGTAATCATGGCCGATACCCCAAAACCGGAAGAAACCGCGAAAATTGATCATTCTCCGCCCTTGATGAAGGGGTGGATGGATACGCCGACGGAGATAAAGGCAGGTGTGGCGTGTTATGGGGGGAAACCCAAGAATCTTGAATACGTGGGTATGCCCAATCCGAGAGAGTGGAACCCCCTCGATGATGACTGGAAATTACCGGAAAACTGGAAGGAAATTATTGAGGAAGGTTTCAAGGACCGTCTTGACAAATACCGATCCTTCAAGCTTTTCATGGATATTTGTGTAAGGTGCGGCGCTTGCGCCGACAAATGCCATTTCTTCATAGGTTCCGGCGATCCCAAGAACATGCCTGTGCTCCGTGCCGAGCTTCTCCGTTCGGTGTACAGAAGGAACCACACCAAAGCCGGCAAGATTTTAGGGAAGTTTGCCGGTGCTCGGGATCTGACGGAAGATGTGCTTAAGGAATGGTGGTACTATCTTTATCAGTGCACCGAATGTCGGCGCTGTTCCCTTTTCTGTCCCTACGGAATTGACACGGCTGAGATAACGATCATGGGTCGGGAACTGACCAATTTGCTGGGTCTTAATATCGACTGGATTGCCGCGCCTGTGGCCAATTGTTACAGGACGGGAAACCATCTGGGAATCCAGCCCCACGCCTTCAAGGACATGCTTGAGTTCTTTGTGGATGAAATCGAAGATGTCACGGGAATTCGTGTCGAGCCCGACTTCAACCGTAAAGGGGCCGAGTACCTTTTTGTCACACCGTCAGGGGATGTATTTGCCGACCCGGGTACCTATACCTGCATGGGATATATGATGCTGTTTCATCAATTGAAGGCGCTCGGCATGGATATCACCTGGAGCACCTATGCCTCTGAAGGAGGAAACTTCGGGTTTTTTACCTCCCATGAAATGGCCAAGAGACTCAACGCCAAGATGTACGCGGAGGCCAAACGGCTGGGTGTGAAGTGGATTCTGGGCGGCGAGTGTGGCCATATGTGGCGGGTCTTGAACCAGTATATGGATACATTCAACGGTCCGGCGGACTTCCTGGAAAATCCGGTATCCCCCATAACCGGAACCGCTTTTCCAAACGCCAACAGCACCAAAATGGTTCACCTCGTGGAATTTACGGCCGATCTGATAAAACATGGGAAACTGAAACTGGATCCGAGCCGGAATGACCACCTGAACGTCACGTTCCATGATTCCTGCAACACCGCGAGAGGGATGGGGTTCCTGGAAGAGCCGAGATATGTGATCAAAAATGTCTGCAACAATTTCTATGAAATGCCCTTGGAGACGATCAGGGAGCAGACATTCTGCTGTGGAAGCGGCTCCGGGTTGAATGCAGGAGAGAATATGGAGATCCGCATGCGGGGTGGGCTTCCCCGGGCGAATGCGGTAAAATATGTGCACGAGAAGGATGGCGTGAACATGCTTTCCTGTATCTGCGCCATTGACCGGGCGGTATTGACGGCTTCCATGGAATACTGGGTTCCTGAAGTCGACGTCTGTGGTGTTCATGAACTGGTTGCAAATGCACTGATTCTGGACGGGGAAAAGAAGAGAACTACGGATTTGCGTGGTGAAACTCTCCCGGGAATGGAGGATGAAGAGGATGTATGATGGAGGAAAAATCATCGCTGGGTTGATCATCGGCATCGGCTTTTTTCTTTCCCCTTTCTTCTACAATGCAGGGAAGGCAGCCAAGGCTCCTGATCCGCAGCTTACGGTCGAGGCCAAGGAAGCCAAGCAATGTGTGGCAGATACGGCGTATATGAGAAGCTCCCATTTTCAAATGCTGGATGAATGGAGGCACACGGCGGTCCGGGACGGAGAAAGGTATTACAAGGCCGACAACGGAAAAATTTACTACAAGAGTCTTCAGGTCACATGTATGAGCTGCCATTCCGATAAGACAAAGTTCTGTGATCAGTGTCACAACTACCTGGACGTGACTCCTTATTGCTGGGATTGTCATATTGAGCCGAAGGAGAGCAAGTAATGGGCGTAGACAGAAGAGACTTTTTGAAGATAGCCGGGGTTGCGGCCCTTTTCGGGCTTGGAGGAAAGGCGGCTATTGACATTCTCGCTCCGGGCGAGCTGGAAGCGGCAACGCATGGAGCTCCCCTTACCGAAGGGAAAAGATGGAGCATGGTTATCGACATGCGAAAATGCCTTGAAAAGCAGGAAAAAGATGGTTGCAAGGAATGCATCGTTGCCTGCCACAAGGAGCACAATGTCCCGGACTGGGGAAATCCAAAGCACGAAGTCAAATGGATTTGGAAAGAAGCATACGAACATTCCTTTCCCGATACCCCGAATCAATTCGTCGATGAAAGCATTCGTCACAAACCATTCATTCTTATGTGCAACCACTGCCTCAATCCGCCATGTGTTCGGGTCTGTCCCACAGGGGCGACCTTTAAGGCAGAAAATGGGATTGTTTCGATGGATATGCATCGCTGTATTGGATGCCGTTTCTGCATGGCAGGTTGCCCGTACGGCTCCAGAAGCTTTAACTGGGGAAATCCCAGAAAGGCGCCGAAGGAACTGAATCCTAACTTTCCGACAAACCCCGACTACCCTGAACGTTCCAAGGGGGTTGTTGAAAAATGTAATTTCTGTGCGGAACTGGTCGCCAAAGGAGAGCTTCCCGCTTGCGTACAAGCCTGCGATAAGATTAAGGTGCAAGCCCTCCATTTTGGTGATCTTGGGGATTCTGAATCAAACGTCAGAGAGCTGCTCCGTGAGCACTATTCTATAAGACGAAAACCTGCATTAGGTACTGAACCAAATTTATTTTATATTATATGAGGTAGGTTATGCTTGACAGAGCGCTGAAAGGAAGTCCGGGATATTGGGGATGGTTAGTCTTTCTGCTCGTTTTGATGGGGATAGGGGTTGGATGCTATCTCTATCAATACCGGGAAGGCTTGATCATTACGGGAATGAGCAGAGATGTATCCTGGGGATTTTATATCGCCCAGCTCACGTATCTGGTCGGTGTGGCTGCTGGTGGGGTGATGGTTGTGTTGCCTTATTACCTGCATGATTACAAGGCCTTTGGTAAGATCACCATTCTCGGTGAATTCCTGGCCATTGCTGCCGTTCTTATGTGTGGGCTGTTCGTTTTTGTGGACCTTGGCAACCCAACCAGAATTATGAATGTCATCCTGTATCCCAAACCCAACTCCATCCTGTTCTGGGATATGATGGTGTTAAATATTTATCTCCTACTGAATCTTATTATCGGATGGAACGTGCTTGCTGCGGAAAGGAAAGGCATTCACTACCAGAAATGGGTCAAGGTCCTGATCTATATTTCCATACCCTGGGCATTTAGTATCCATACCGTCACGGCCTTTCTTTACGCCGGTATTCCCGGAAGGCACTACTGGCTGACTGCTATCATGGCACCCCGGTTTCTGGCTTCGGCTTTTGCGGCAGGGCCGGCGTTTCTCGTGCTCATGTGTCTGATCATCCGTAAGGTGACCAATTTCGATCCCGGTAAAGAACAGATCAAGACCCTTGGCGGCATTATTGCGTATGCCTTCATTCTGAATATTTTCTTTTTCTTACTCGAAGTGTTTACGGCCTTTTACAGCAATATCCCCGGACATATGCACTCCATCGTCTATCTTTTCTCCGGGTATGAAGGGTACGGAAAACTGGTCCCGTGGATGTGGACCGCCGCCGGGTTTGCCCTGGTTGCGCTCATCCTCCTGATTGTCCCGGCTACGAGAAGAAAAGAGGACACGCTGGCGCTGGCATGTGTCGCGGTCATCGTGGCCACCTGGATTGACAAGGGTCTTGGCTTGATCTGTGGAGGTTTTATTCCCAACATGTTTGACAGGGTGATGGAATACTGGCCTACCACTCCGGAAATTTTGATAACCATCGGGATATGGGCGACCGGTTTTTTTGTTCTGACCATTCTTTTTAAGATTGCTGTCTCTATTAAAGAGGAGGTTGCTGCCTGATCGCTGTAATTTGATGGAAAACAAAAAATGGTCGGTCTGTTTCAGGCCGGCTTTTTTTTTGTTCGTTACTGATAATCCCTAATCATTTATGGGATTTGAAAAAAGGCTTGACAGCCTAAATGTACTCTGATAAACAATCGCAGAAACAGAAAAGAATCACGGAAAATAGAAGAAAGTTTTATTCACCATGAAGAGCTTTTTGAGCTGTTTTATCTTTAGATTACAGGAGGTTGGTAAACATGGGTTATGAAGTCGTTGTAGATGCTGAAAAGTGTGAAGGCTGTGAAGAATGTATTGAGGTTTGCCCTGTGGATGTGTACGAACTGCAGGATGACAAATCTGTCCCGGTGAATGCTGAGGAATGCCTCGGATGCGAGAGCTGCGTTGAGGTTTGCGAGCACGAGGCCATTACCATTACCGAGGTGTAATTGCGTCGTTTGTGATTGTCCTGAGTGACTCTGAAAGCGCTTTCCGGACTTTGTAGGTCCGGGAGGCGCTTTTTTTTTAGATCGGGAGCAGGGTTCCTGAAAACCGGAAGAGCGTTAGCAAAACAAAAGGCCAGTCTCGCGAGAAACTGGCCTTTTGTTTTGAAAAAAAGTCGCTGGGTTATTTCTTTTCGTGACAGTCGTTACATTTCTTAAACGGACCAGTCTTCTTGCCTTCTTTTCCGAGTGCTTTGTGGCAATTCTTGCAGTTTTTGTGATAGGCATTCTGCAGTTTCATCGCCTTCCCATCTTTTTTTAACGGGTCATGACAGTCGCTGCACTTCTGGACCGGTGCGCCTTCTTTCCACGTGTTCTTGCCATCGGTATATGCATGGTGGCAGTCGGCACAAGCTATTTTGTAATCCACATGGTGCTTTTTGTGGGTGAAGTTTACCGGACCTTTCTTGTCTTTCTGATATGCGTCGTTCTGGATCAATACTTCATCAGGAACATCCGCAGCTGTTAGAATACCCACTGTAAGAAAAAACATGGCAGTAAAAATTGCCATCAACACGGTTGAAAATTTCTTACTCATTTGAGATTTCACCTCCTTTCCATGAGAGAATTTGATACACTCTTTCCTTATAGAACCTATCGTTTGGGTCTCAAATACCTTACCGAATATAATCAATCCCGAATTGGTATGTCAAGAAAAACCGGCTATTACAACGGTGAACCCGTTTCAGTAAAACAAATGCGAGGGGACAGAGAGGGCATCACGCGTCACCTAAAAGCTGCAATTAGCATTTAGCCGTTAGCTATGAGCCACACAATGCCATCTATTTACGATGCAATAGATAATAGGTAATAGATAAGAATCAAAAAGTGAAATCCCAAATATTGGGAAAAGTCGTGCCAATGATTGGGATCTTTAAGCTAACGGCTAATAGCTAAAAGCTCATTGCAGCTTTCAGGTTTCACTATTCCCACTTGCGAATGCGGCCAATTCATACAGAACTTTCAAAGATTCCTTTGCTTCATCTTCGTCGATCTGATGAATGGCAAAACCGGCGTGGACGATCACGTAGTCTCCGAGTTTTATATCAGGAAGGAGGAGCATGCTCACTTCCCTCTGTACGCCTTCCATGTCAACAGTACCCATATCGTTTTCGAGTTTAATAATTTTTGCCGGAATAGCTAAACACATGATACGTAGTCCCCACGTTTCCGTTCTTTAGTTCATTTCCATTAAAGGCATTCTGATTTAACCTGGACTTCTGTCCGAGGTTCATATCCCGCGCCAAGTCGACTCAGTTCAGCCAGAACCATATCGCTAAGCGGAACCAACTTTTCTTTTATCGTGTCCGTCAGTTCAATGCAAAGGGTTTCGATGTTTTCAGGCTCAACGCCTAAAATTACGGTTTCCGGTACTTTCTCAAAAACCTGACACAAGGTCAGACTTTCAAGGAGGTCGACCTGGTGAAGGGAATTTTTCGCAAGGATGCGCTGTGGGATTTCTTCACCTTCAAGTCTGTAAAGAGATCCGGGTTTTTCCCCGTTCTTAACGGCATCCACCACGATGAGGTGATCCGCATCGGATATGGTAGAAAGGAGGTTCATCCCAAGAACGCCACCGTCAATCAATTTTACATTTTCTGGAAATGTGTATTGAGCTTCAAGGGCTTCAACTACCCGTACGCCAATGCCTTCATCCATAAAGAGTATATTCCCCACGCCAAGTACTGTAATCTGTTTTTTGGTCATATATTGGTTACCATCCTATTTCTATAAATTACGTATGTGAGGCCTCTATGTGTCAGTGGCTCTCTTTTATGAGCCGAAGCGCATCTTCTACAAATGTCTCGGCCGTTGTTTTATGCTGCATATCATAAGAAAACAATCTAAATTTCATGTTGATGTCCACTGTTGTGGAATTATATTGAAGAGAATGAGTTGAAAACAGTGCTTCAATCCTTTTAAGGATTTTTGCTGCCTTACCCTCGTCGGTAGATGGGAGCACAATGCTGAAATGTTCTCTGCCCAGTCGGCAGAGAGAGTCCACCCTTCGAATATGGTTTCTCATCAGACTGGCGCTACTCACAAGAACCAGATCAACCTTATTGTAGTCATTTCCCTCTACTATTTCTGCTAAATTGTCAATGGATATCGTAATTATGGACAGAGGAGTATGGTACCTGTGTGATCGGGAGAACTCTTTTTCCAGCATTTCCATGGAAAAATCGTGGCTATAAAGATCGGTCAGCCTTTCGGTCGCTGTCTCCTCGAGAAAGCAGGTTGTGAGATTTTCAAGGCGATCACATAAAATCGTCATGAGATTAAAAAAGAAACGCTGGGCGGCCGGTGGGTACAGCCACTGAAGTCTTTTGATCATCTTTTCATTGATCATGAGGAGTTCAGTCTGTTTCGTGGTAATAACCGTGGCCGATCTTTCGCAGGACCTGATCATTCCCATCTCGCCTACCACATCGCCTGGCTTTAAGGTGGCAATCAACCTGGTGGAATCATACAATTGGTCATCGGAGGGGTCTCCTGCAGCGTCTACGACTTCCAGTTGTCCGGAAATAATGGCATACATGGAGTTGCTGACTTCCCCTTTTTTCATGATGATTTTGCCACTCTCGTGCGGTTTCAAGGCGCCGGCCATAAGGATATAATATACCTGGGTTTTCGACAGGCCCTTGAAAAGTGGGATCCCTTTTTGCGGGTCTTTCCCGAGCCTTAATTTGAGTAAATCCCATATGGTTACCAGTTCCACGTGAAGCATCAGAGAAGGTAGAAGGATAAGATCCGCGATGAGCGCAGAAAACATGGTGATAATGATTACAAGACCAAAAATCGCTGTGGGTTTGAAATTGGAAAACATCAGTACGGAGAAACCGAGACTGATCGTCAATGTCGTCAGGATGATCGGTTTGCCCATGTGGTTGATTGTTTCCCTGAGTGCTTTTTCTTTGCTCAAATCTTTTTTAAATTCACGATTATAGCGGACTAGATAATGGATTGTATCATCAACGGCCAGGCCTACAGCGATACTCGCGACCAGGCTGGTTACCATGGACAAAGGAATTCCTATCCAACCCATCAGGCCAAAGCTAACAATAATGGGGAAGCAGTTGGGAAGCATTCCAATAATGCCCACCTTGTAGGACATGAACAACAAAAACATAATGGCAAAAACGAGAACCAGGGTAAGCAGCAGGCTTTTGATCTGTCCTTCCGTGATAAGCTGACTGCTCTTGGAGATGACCACTCCCATTCCTGTTACTGTGAATGAAAAATTGTCAGGGAAATTTTCTTGCAGATGCTTTTCAATCTGTTGCTGAATTTTGAGGAAATCTCTTGAACTGGAGATATGGGTTCGCAGCATGATATTGGCTTTTGAAAAAGCCGGATTCATAAACCGCTGCAGCATATCCTCTCCCAGCATGGTCTTAAAGCTGTTGATGAGCATGCGAACTTCAAAGCCCTCTTCGGGCAAGGTGTATAAACCAGCCTCATACTGGTTGCTGGCGAAGTTCACCAACTTGAGGTAATCACAGAACGAGATCGTTTTATCCACCCCTTTCAAGGTTCCCAGGTAACCCTGTAGTTCTGCAATCTTTTTGAGATGGGTCGGATCCTCAAAGAAATCGTCTTCCCCGCTTTCAATGGCTACATTGATGGGAAAACTCCCAGACATGTCTTGGTATATGTCACGGAAGTGCGTGGCAACCGGGGTGCTTTCTTTAAAAAACCCCATGGGGTTTGTTTCTACCTGAATTTGCAGTATCCCGTAAATTCCTGCAGCGGTAATGAGAGCGATGATCGAAAGAGCAACTTTTTGATGATGAAGGTTGATTCTGATAATGGCTGACAGAACGCGGTCAAAAAATCCTCCCTCCTTGTCCAGAGTGCTCATGCTTTTTCTTTTTGGGAAAGGCATAAGGGACATGGCGGCAGGAAGAAAAGAGAGCATGATGATGAGCATGAACAAAATGCCGGCGCATGAAAAAAGCGCGAATTCCCTGATCGCGACGATTTTATTAATGAGGAGAGAACCCAGGCCGATGGTTGTTGTCATTACCGCAAGAGAGGTGGGAAAACCGAGCTTGACAAAGCATTGGTAGGAAGCATCCTGAGGGCTCTCGGCGGTTTTTACGGCCGTAAGATATTCCGGAAAAATATACATGCAGTAGGCGGTGCCTACGGCAATGAGAAAAACAGGGACAATCATTGTCAGCAGGGATAAAGGGGTTCCTGTGCACGCCATGAGTCCAAAGGTCCAAATAAGCGCGATGGTAACAGAGCCCGCTGGAATCAGAATGCCGCGCAGGTTTCTGAAAAACAGAAAGAGGATAAGGGCTACCAGAAAAAAGGTGATAGGCGGCAGTCGAAGAAAGTCTTGCTCGGTGAAATCGGCCAAGGCCTTGGAAACAGTAGGCATCCCTATCTGGTAGAGAGAGAGGAAAGCCTTCTGTTTCTCTATGACGCTGTTTACAGACTCAATGATGAGGTCTTTGTCTCGGATATCTTCAAGGATCAGGGAAATAGCCGTTGTCTTTCCATCCTGCGAAATTATGTTCTTTTTGAGGAGATCGACCGGATCAATTTTGTCCTTGAACTCATCCAGCTTCCAGTCCCCTGTAACATCCATGGCTTTCCGGATGCCGGGAAGGCTGAGAACCCGCTTCACGCCCTTAATTTCTGAAAGAGTTTGTGCGAGATTTTCAACCTCTTGGAACGTCTTTTCAGCAAAAATATTGTTGGTTTTTGCCACAACGAGAATGATTTCTTCGCAGCCGAATTCCTTTTTGAAGGCATCGTACTCCCTGCTCTCCGGCAGGTCTTCAATGGTAAGGTCGTAAATGGAGGTTTGGAAACGCAGGTCTGGGAGGTGAAAGGCAAAAAAAAGGGTGATGAAAAAAACCAATAGAATAACGTGCCACGGGTGATCAACAACGTAACGAAGAAAGGCTGCAGGACGGGAGAGTGTACTCGTGTTTGCCATTGCAAAATCCCCGCTATAGATAAAGTTCTCTATCTGAGTGGCGACGTACCGGTCAGGATTTAGGTCACTACAGTTTTATTCTAAGAGTTTATCTTTCAGATCTGTACCAATGTTGATGAATTCGTAAAAAGCTACGTTATGACGACAAACGGCATCCTATAGGAAAAGAAGTTACCGTCGGAAAGATGCGGCAATAGGTCGATCATCTCTTTGGAGTTAAGACGTTAGCCTTTTATAAAACCTTGACAGGTAAACTCCTCATTCGGAATTCAGACAGCAGCCATTTATAAAACCTTTACAGGTGAATTCCTTGGAGAATCCGAAATGATGATCAAGGCCTTGAAATCAAAAAAAAGCCCTTCATCCCTCATTGGTCCGTGGGGCTGAAGGGCTTTTTTTCATGGTGGTTCTTTATTGCACTCTGATTTTATACACTTCGTTTGAGTTTGGATCGATCACGTGTACCGCACAGGCGATGCAGGGATCAAAGGAGTGAACGGTCCTTAAAATTTCAAGCGGTCTCTTCGGATCATCTATCGGTGTTCCAATGAGTGCTTCTTCCACGGGTCCGCGCTTGCCTTTTTCACAACGAGGTCCGAGGTTCCATGTGGAAGGAACTACATATTGATAATTCTTGATTTTCTTGTTTTCGATTTCAATCCAGTGGCCCAGGGATCCCCTGGCCACATCGTTCAGCCCGCAGCCTTTAGCGCTGTTGGGCATAGTCCAGGAAGCGCAGGTCTTGGTATCGCCTTTCTTCAGGTTTCCAATAAGTTCCATCATCCACCCCTCCATAGCATTGCCGATGACAAGGGTTTCCAAGCCTCGAGCTGCCGTACGGCCAAGCGTGGAGAAAAGAGCGGAAGAGGGAATATCCAGTTTCTGCAGGGTACTGTTGACTACAGCCTGGAAGTCCTTGTTTCCTTTGCCATAGGCTACGAGCACTCTTGCAAGCGGTCCTACCTCACAGGCTTCTCCCTCGTAACGCGGAGCTTTGAGCCAGGAGTACTTGGCATCCGTGTTGTATTGAGGGTCATCTTTAAACGGAATGGTCTGTCCCTCATATGGATGCCTGGAAGGAGCTCCTTCATACCACGCGCGGTCAATATGTTCCGTTACCTTTGAGGGGTCGGCCATTTTTACGCCATCGAGGTTTCGATTCATGATGACGCCACGAGGCAGGAAAAGACTTTCAGGTTCCTTGGCCGACATGGGCAGATCCCCCCAGGCCAGGAAGTTGGATGTTCCGCCGATACCGCCCCATTCCTTATAAAAGGATGCAATGGTGATCAGGTCGGGGATGTATACGTTTTTGATGAAATCCTGCGTTTGCTTCCAGATATAGAGGAATTCCGCGATCCGGTCCGGGGTGAGATCTCTTACACTGGTTATGCCTCCCACGCATAGAGCTTGCAGGTGGGGGTTCTTGGCTCCGAATATGGCATGATTTCTGACGGCCTTTGCCTGAATCCTGAGGGCCTCAATATAGTGGGCCACTGCCATGAGATTCGCTTCGGGAGGCAGTTTATAGGCGGGACTTCCCCAGTATCCGTTTGCAAAAGGACCGAGCTGCCCACTGTCCACAAAGGTTTTGATCCTTTGTTGTACCTGCTTGAAATAGGGCGTTCCACCATGGGTATCATTGCTCACATTGTCGGATAAAATAGCGGTTTTCTTGGGATCGGCGCTCAACGCGCTGACTACATCCACAAAGTCCAGGGCATGAAGATGATAGAAATGGACGATATGGTCATGCTGGAATTGGGTACCATGCAGTAAATTTCTGATGATACGGGCGTTTTCGGGAATGGTAACGCCAACAGCGTCTTCTATTGCCCTCACCGAGGACAAATAATGGGTGTACGTTCAGACCCCGCACGAGCGTTGCACAAACAGAGGTGCATCCCTCGGGTCCCTCCCTTGAAGGATGATTTCGATGCCCCGGAACATCTGTCCGGAACTCCAGGCGTCTTTTACCTTACCTCCTTCAATTTCTACTTCGATTCTAAGATGACCTTCTATCCTTGTAATTGGATCGACTACAATTCTTTTACCCATGTTATCTCCTCTCTTTTCCTAAGAGTATTTGCTTTTTGTTGAAACTGTCGCCATCTAAGGATCTATTTGCTTTCTTCGAAAAATGGCGTCATCTTATCCCAGAAGCCCGGCTCGCTGCAGCCGATGCAGGGGTGTCCTGCTTCAACGGGCCAACTCGTTCCATCGTTGAACTTGGCAAC
This sequence comes from uncultured Desulfobacteraceae bacterium, assembly GCA_964407525.1. Lineage (GTDB taxonomy): Bacteria > Desulfobacterota > DSM-4660 > Desulfatiglandales > Desulfatiglandaceae > DUZB01. The sequence goes on from CAYOWC010000022.1 coordinate 25,371, forward strand.
GGGGCAATTGTTATAGGTGTCCGGACCTTTGCAGCCCATTTTATAGAGGCAATAACCCATTGCAGCTTCCTCAGAACCAAACTCTTCAACAAACTCATCATTTTCGTAATGTGACCTTCTGGGACATTGATCGTGGATCGTTTTTCCATAGGCAAAGAGAGGCCTGCCCTGCTCGTCCAGATCGGGAAGTTTGCCAAGGAGCAGGTAGTTTACGATGGTCCCCACAAAGTTGATGGGATTGGGTGGACAACCGGCGATGTTGACCGTCTTGATGCCCAGGGCTTCTCCGACCCCTTTATATCCACCAGGATTGGGACTGGCGGCCTGGATGCCTCCATAAGAGGAGCAGGCGCCGATACAAACCACTGCGGCTGCTTTCGGGCAGACGTCCTTCGCAATTTCCAGAAAGGTCCGGCCACCGACTTTCCCGTAACCGCCGTTGTACTTGGTCGCAATCGCGCCTTCAACTACACAGATGAATTTCCCCTTGTATTTCTTTACTGCCGAATGAAGTACATCTTCAGCCTGATGTCCGGCTGCAGCCATGATGGTTTCATGGTAGGTGATGTCAAGGATATTAATGACCAGCTCATCGATCCAGGGATACATGGATCGGAGTGTTGCTTCGGAACAACCGGTACATTCAGCAAAATGCAGCCATACGACCGGAGGCCTCTGTTTTGGCGCAGCAAATACTTCAGCAACCTTCGGGATGAAAGAGGATGAAAGTCCCATGGTAGCGGTTAACACACCGCAGAACTTCATGAAATCCCTTCGTGAGACCCCTTTGCTTTCCAGCCTTTCATAAAACTCCTTGTTTTCTTTCATTCGGCACCTCCTGATGCAAGTTTATGGGACCATAATTGATGTTGGAAAACATATCGCAAAATGCTGAAAGTATCTTAAAAAAGGTTCCGGTTTGTCAAGGGTTTTTGTTTCCGATAGCAATCTTTTTTATGGTGGAATCTTTGTGGGGTCTTCTGATAAGTTATGCAAACTGTTTTCCGGCCCCAAAAGCTAACGTGTTTCCATCCATAAACATGAATGAAAGAAGCTATGGCTTGATTTTACCATGTTCTATCTGATATCTTTCTGACCATGGTGAGTTCGTCATGAAATTTTTCGGATTTTTTGATATATGAAGGGGCAAGGTATTGGCAGATTTTATAGAAAACGTTGTGCTTGTTTACGGACCTCGAAAGTCCGGAACAACATTGCTTCATAACCTGCTGGATGGAGGCAGGGATATCCTGGTGATCCCGGATGAACTCAAATTGAAATTCATTCTTGAAAAAATTCTTGAAAGCCCCTTTGAGAAAAAGAGATTTTATTTTTCAAAAGGCAGAAGTTTTTTTAAGAATCTGGAAGTCACGGAAAGGGCAGGCCGATGGCGAGTTGTGATGAAAGGCCCTTTCAAGACCGGAAATATTTCCTCCGAAGATTTAAGCAGGAAATTTGACGCGAAAGAATATGCGGAAAGCCTGAATCACATAGCGAACGACCCGGACACGGAAGACCTCAGAGATCTTTATGTTGGAGATCTGCTTGCGTTTAAAAATGCTGTGAAAGAAGATGGAAATTACGGGTATTGGGCATCCAAAGAGGTAGGAGGGAACCCTGAATCGATTACGATCCACCTGAAAAGTGTGTTTCCCCGTGCAAAATTCATATACATCGCGAGAGATCCGAACCTTATTGTTCGAAGCATTCTTTTGAAAGAGAGGCGCAAAGGAAAGACCTTGTCGGTAATGAGGATCTTAAGGGAGTGTTTGCAGGCACAGGGCATTATGGGTTATTATGAGAAAATGGGAAAAAGTCCTGATCAGATTCTGGTTTTCTATGAAGACCTTGTGAAGGACACGCAGAGGGAAATGCATAGAATTGCCAATTTTCTTCAGATCCACTACGATGAAATCTTTCAAAGGCCTTCTCTGTTTGGTGTGGGAGTGAAAGTGGGAACCTCATCGAAGAATACAAAGGCTGTTTTTCTGGAAAAAGAAGACTGGAAAGAAGGATTGTCTCTGAGAGAAAAAATGGCCATGATGGTTTTTCATTTTTCCTATCGTTTCTATAAAAAGGTTGTGGGTGGAAATGCAGGCGACTATCAAACCCTTAGGAAAATGGTTCTGAATATTCCTTAATAAGAAGTACGGGTACACCTTGACTTTTATCCGGATCAAAGTAGGATGAAATTTTTTTTAGAATAAATAAGAAAGATGAAGTCGCAAAAAGCCGCAAAAAGCCGCAAAATTCGCAAACCGAATAGAACTAAGTTCAACAAAATAAATCATTTATAGCCGAAAAAATCGCTCTAACTGACTTTTTGGGAGACTATCAAGAAAGGAATAAAATGAAAACCATATTGGTTGACGGCGTGCCTATTAATGATCCTGAACGTTGTTATGTCATCGCGGAAATCGGGCATAATCACCAGGGGGATGTGGAAAAAGCCAAAGAAATGTTTCATGTGGCTAAGTGGTGCGGGGTGGATGCCGTCAAGTTGCAGAAGAGAAACAACAAAGATCTGTTTACTCGCGACATATACGATACTCCTTACGATAACGAAAACAGTTTTGGCAATACCTATGGCGATCATCGGGAGGCTCTTGAATTTGGAAAGGAAGAATACAGGGAACTCCAGAGGTGCGCAGAAGAAATCGGTATCACGCTTTTCGCAACGGCCTTTGATTTAGAAAGTGCGGATTTCTTAGCTGATCTCGACATGCCGGCTTTCAAGATTGCTTCCGGGGACCTGAAAAACACCCCCCTCCAAAGGCATATCGCAGGTTTTGGCAAACCGATTTTTCTGAGCACCGGTGGGGGAACCTTTGAGGATGTGAAACGCGCCTACGAAACGATTATACCGATCAATCCGCAACTGTGTATTATGCAGTGTACCGCTTCCTATCCGGCGCGGGTTGAGGATCTGAACCTGCGGGTTATAACCCGCTACAAGGCCCGGTTTCCGGATGCAGTTATCGGTCTTTCAGATCACCAGAACGGGATTGCCATGGCCGTGGTAGGATACCTTCTGGGCGCCCAGGCGATTGAAAAACATTTCACGTTGAATCGGGCTTCCAAAGGGACCGATCATTCCTATTCTCTGGAGCCGGTGGGTATGCGGAAATTGGTCCGCGATCTACGCCGTGTTTCTCTTGCCCTTGGTTCGGAGGAGAAGACTCCTCTCGATTGTGAGCTGAAACCTTTGCACAAAATGGGGAAAAAGCTGGTGGCCGCCCATCCTCTGAAATCGGGACAGGTTCTCCGGGGTGAAGATGTGGCGATCCGGTCGCCGGGCGACGGACTGGCGCCTTTCGAGCTGGACAATGTTTTAGGGAAGACGGTGACAAGGGATCTGGAACAAGATGAGAATATTTCGTTTGAGGTTCTGAGATGAGGTATACATGATTACCAATGATCCCATGTTCAGTGTGGAGGGCAGGGTTGCAATAGTGACAGGAGGAATGGGGCAACTGGGAACCGCCTACGCCACGGCTCTTTCTGAGCGGGGTGCAAAGGTTGCGTTGTTTGACATAACCTCTGAGACGAAGTTCGGGAACGAGGCCTTTGATAAAGGGTTGGATAACAAAAATATCGTATCGTTTCAGGTGGATATAACTGATGAACAGGTGGTGAAAGATGTTGTCACGGAGGTAGTGGAACTCTGGGAAGAACCACATATCCTGATCAACAACGCTGCCCTAGATTCGCCCCCGGATGCCCCTCCCGAGGAAGTGGGACCCTTTGAAACCTATCCGGTTTCTTCCTTTGAAAAGGTCATGGACGTTAACGTGAAAGGATCTTTCATCTGTTGCCAGGTCATTGGCGATGCAATGGCCAGGAAAGGTCGAGGCTCCATTGTCAATATCTCCAGTACTTACGGTATTCTTTCCCCGTGCCAGGATATCTACGAATTCAGGCGCAAGAATGACGAGACATTCTTTAAACCAGTGGCTTATTCGGTTTCAAAATCGGCTGTGCTCAACCTGACCCGTTACCTCGCTACCTATTGGGCCAAAAAAGGGGTTCGTGTAAATACTCTGACCCTTGCCGGAGTATTTAACAATCAACCCGAAGAGTTTTTGGATGCCTATTGCTCCAGGATTCCCATGGCAAGGATGGCCAATCCGGATGAACTCTGTGGCGCCATCCTCTTTCTGGCCTCCGACGCCTCTTCATACATGACAGGGTCTAACCTGGTGGTGGATGGTGGCTGGTCTGCGTGGTAGAGGGGGGAGGAGCAGGATTGCGGGTTGCAGTTTTCAGGTCAATGCCATTTACTTAAGAACATTTCAAAAGATAACAATCGAGTGACGAACAACCGAACAATTGAACAATCGAACCAAAGGCTCTCTGGAGGCAAGGGAATGCTGGCCTGATTTTTTGCCGTTCCGTTCGAATGTTCGTCAATCGAATGTTCGTTATTCGTCATGCTGTTAAGTTAATGACATTGGGTTTCAGGTTTAATTCAAATGTAGTTTCATCTGAGGTTTCCTATGAAGGGGTCAATCCCGAAAGAAATTCCTAACTGGATCAATAACGAACTGTGCCCGGCGCAATCGGGCGACTGGTTTGATAAATACAATCCTGCTGATGGAAAAGTCTTGTGTTGTGTCGCCCGTTCGGGCGCGGCAGATGTGAAAAAGGCTGTGGAAGCTGCCGGGAATGCCCGGAGGGCGTGGGGTGAAAAGACGGCGGTAGAGAGAGGCGAAATCATGCGTGCCATTGCCGTTTGCATGTCGGATCGCAAGCAGGAGATTGCTGAAATTGTCGCCCTGGAGACGGGGAAAAGCAAGGCCGATGCTCTTGGAGAAACAGAGGCTGCTATCGAGATGGGTTTTTTTGTGGCCGGTGAAGGAAGACGCAATTATGGCAAGACCACAAGCGCAACTATGGCCCACCGGACCGTCATGACTACGCGGATGCCCCTTGGCATTGCTGCATTAATCATTGCTTCCAATACCCCCATAGCAAATGTGGCCTGGAAAGCCTTTCCTTCCATGTTCTGCGGAAATGCATCCATCATGAAGCCTTCGGAGGATACGCCGGCGACAGCAGTCATTTTTGGCGAGATCTGCAGAGATGCCGGATTGCCGCCCGGTGTTTTTAATCTGGTCCAGGGGTTTGGTTCTGAAGCCGGGGCTCCCCTGGTTGCATCGCCCGATGTGGCTTTGGTGAGCTTTACCGGGTCATGTGATACGGGGCGTTTGATACAGAAAGCAGCCGGTGAGCGACTGGCCAAGGTCTGTATGGAGCTTGGCGGAAAAAATGCCCTGGTTGTATGTGATGATGCGGATCCTGCCAACGCAGAAAAATGGGTCCTCTCTTCCGCATTCAGCAATGCGGGGCAGCGTTGTGCCGCTGCAAGCCGCGTGATCGTTTTTGATGCGATCTATGATGCATTCAAGGAAGGGCTTGTGCGGTCAACCCGCGAATTGAGAATTGGCATTGGGGATGATGATTTTCTGGGCCCTGTAATCAATGAAAAACATCTGAAATATATGCTGGCTGAAGTGGAACGGGCAGTGGGAAATGGTGCGTCTGTTCTTGTGGGGGGCCATCGCATGGACGGTCCCGATTATTCGGGCGGGTACTATATGGCGCCCACAATCCTTGAAAATGCGGATGCGGATGCGGAGATTTCTCAAAAGGAATTGTTTGGTCCCATTACAATTCTCTATCGGGTTGCGGATTTCGAGGAGGCCATGGCCTTTGTCAATAATTCAAAGCTCGGACTAACCTCGTCCATCCATACAGGCAGTATCCACCGAGCCATGGAATATGCTGAGCGGGTAGAAGCCGGTGTGGTGGTGATCAACGGGGGAACCCACGGCAGTGAACCCCACATGGGTTTTGGCGGCGTGAAGAACTCGGGCACTGGATGGCGGGAAGCGGGGCTGGAGGCCATGGATGTGTACAGCGACTGGAAATATATCAATATTATTCATGATCCGGAGAAAACCTAAATGCCCACATCTGTTGCTCTCATACCGGCTCGTTCGGGTTCCACCCGAATTCCACACAAGAATGTTCGATATTTAGGTGATCATCCCCTGCTTGCGTATACCATTGCTGCCGCCATCGAAAGCGGGATTTACCAGGATGTGATTGTCTCCACGGATTCAGAGCATTATGCGCAGGTTGCCTGCCATTATGGAGCGGAAGTCCCGTTCCTTCGTCCGGTGGAGATTGCGGGTACCACATCTCCGGATATTGAGTGGGTAGCCCATACCCTGGATTCCCTGAAACAGTCAGGGCGTTCCTACGATTGTTTCAGCATCCTTCGTCCCACCAGCCCCTTCAGGCAGCCAGAGACCATACGTCGGGCCTGGGATGAATTTGTTGATGAGCAAGGTGTGGATTCCTTGCGCGCTGTCGAGAAGTGTTCCGAACATCCCGGTAAGATGTGGGTGATTCAGGGAACGCGAATGACGCCTCTGCTTCCTCTGGGGCCGGTGGAGCAACCCTGGCACAGCAGCCAGTATCAGTCTCTTCCCGTTGTCCATGTGCAGAATGCCAGCCTCGAAATTGCCTGGACAAGAGTGGTGTATGAGACAAAAAGCATCGCAGGCTATACGATCATGCCGTTTTTAACCCAGGGGTATGAGGGTTTTGACGTGAACAAACCGGTTGACTGGATGGTTGCAGAAGCACTGCTGCATTCCGGTGAAGTTTCTCTTCCGGAGATAACTTTATCTCCGTTTGAGAAGAAATAAAAATCACTCAGATCAAGGACGAAACTTGAACAAGATAATTTACCGGCCGCTTGTCCCGCTAGTGGGGCTTCGCTCAAGACGCCCCAGTTAAATACGCTGCGCTGTCCTTCGGAATTTCACGGGGTAAACAAAGAACGCTAAGATTTTGTTTTTTTACCGAATCGGAACGGACGATTCGATAAAGCAATCAGCCCTTCGGGCATTTCGGAGAATGGCACCGTTATCGGAAGTGTCTTGAAGGTTCGCGCAAAAAAAGGGCTCATCGCGGATTGGTGCGATTCTTTCATGAAAAGCGGTTAACGTCATTCCGGGCTTGACCCGGAATCCAGGTTTTCGCAGGAATGACGGTCGTTTCACCGTTCGAGGCGGATTTGTTCGACCTCTTGGTCTCAGCCCAATGGTTGATAAGGAACCGTTTTTCACACTAATCCGCGATGAGCCAAAAAAAATAGTGGCTGTTTTTTCGAATCGTCCGTTCCGATTCG
>CAYOWC010000023.1:0-32533 GCA_964407525.1 uncultured Desulfobacteraceae bacterium
AATGAGAGGAAATTTATGTCTTTTGATATTACACAGTGGATCGTACGCATCCCCGTGCTGCTGTTTGCCATTACCATTCACGAATATGCCCACGGCTGGGTAGCATACCGGTTAGGGGATCCTACAGCAAAAAATATGGGGAGGCTTTCGTTCAATCCCATAACGCACATTGACCCACTTGGTGCCATATGCCTGTTTCTCCTCAATTTTGGCTGGGCCAAACCCGTACCCATAGATATGAGATATTTCAGAAATATCCGGAGAGACGCTATCCTGGTTTCCCTCGCGGGTCCGGCTGCCAATTTCTGCGTAGCATTATTGGCCGGGATAGTAATCCGACTTATCTACTTTCCATCTCAGCTCTACCAGATGACACTGGTTTATCTTCTCATCATGAATCTCGGCCTTGGCCTTTTCAACTTGATACCACTTCCCCCGCTGGACGGGTCTCATATCCTTGAAAACCTGCTATCGCCATCCGCGGCCATGAAATTCAACCGGTTCAAACGCTACGGTCCCTTCATACTGATCGGCGTTATCATGCTTGATAACTTCGCGCACACCGGAATCTTTAATATGGTGCTTGTCCATCCCATGAAATATCTTGCCTATCTGTTTTCAGGGATCAATTTTTGATGGTCGTGTGAAACAGTTTGGATTGAACCGCAAAGTCGCGAAGGACGCAAAGCCTTTTTCGAATCGGAACGGACGATTCGAAAAAACAGCCATTATTGTTTCTGTGTGAAACGTAAACATTCTCCGAAATGCCCGAAGGGCTGATTGCTTTATCGAATCGTCCGTTCCGATTCGGTAAAAAAACAAAATCTTGGCGTTCTTTGCGTCTTGAGCGAAGCCCCGCTAGCGGGACAAGGGGGCGGTAAACAATCGTGTTAAAGTTTCTTTCTTTATCTGATCCCGCTTTAAAGCGGGAAGACTGTGATCATATGAAACGTCGTTTGCCTCACAATCACGATTCACAGTTTACAGCAACTGTGAACCGTAAACAGGAAACCGGAAACCGTGAACCCGTTTTCTCCTTCTTTACATCTCAGCCATATATACACTTTCGTATAGTTCTTCCAAACGGGACAGATGGTTTTCTTCGTCTTTTGCCAGACTCTTATACATCTCACCCATGGGAGCATCTCCACACTGGGAGGCCATACCCGTGTAGAAATCAAAAGCCCGCTTTTCTTCATGAATCGAATAAATCATGATCTCCTGATCTGTTGAGCTCTCAGTAAGCGGTTTTTCTTCCAGCATCATGGTCAGGTTCATGCTGGGACTTGTGGCGTAGCCGGCATCGTGAAGAGCAACCGTCTCTTCAAAAAAAGCCTTTTCCAAAATGTACCGATGTTTTAATTCATCGAGGGCTAGATCTTTCAGGAGATCCTTTCCCAGCTTGTCTTTAACTTTCAGATAGCCCTTTTTGTAAACCTCGAAACTTTTGGATTCCATATCGATGGCCATCTCCAGGGCCGCCTCGCGAGTATAACATACCTCTTCCGTTGCCATAAATAACCTCCTGGTCTCTAATTAAATTTTAATATGCCATCTTAACCAACTGTTCCGGCAATTTCTACCTTTTTCCAACATGAATTCATATTTTCGAAACATTCTGTAAAAATCCAGGTCCAGAGGGCCCGGCTTTACCATAAGCCCAGAGGGAATGACCTACTGAAAACCGATGGGTGAGGCTTAGGTGTCAGGTGTCAGGTGTCAGGTTCAGTAAAAACAAGTACTGGACCACCCTGGGCTCGGTCTCAGTAACGATATAGAAAACTAAGCATCTGCCAAATTTTAGCGATTCACGACGGGTTTCAGCACTCAACGGGTGCCCTTCTGACACCTGACACCTGATACCTGATACCTGATACCTGATACCTGATACCTGATAACAAGCAATAAATCGTTCAGATGGCAAAGCCACTGAACTCTGACCTTGCCCAAAGGGCAAGGGTTTTCATGTTGGACTAAAACTATGGATCGTTTAGTTCACCCTTGACCCCTGAGTAAATCTGTGAATAATAGAGATACTTTCATGGCTGTCGAAAATGTTGAGTACCTAGGGAGTTTTATTTATGTGTGGTATTGTCTGTTATATTGGGGACAGGGATTCAAAACCTATCCTTCTTGAAGGATTGAAAAGACTTGAATATCGGGGCTACGATTCCGCTGGAGTGGCTATTCAAGATGACAAAACTATTGTATGGTCGCGGGCTGTCGGAAAGATCGCCGAGCTTGAAACTAAGATTGGCAACCGGAAAATAAAAGGCATGACCGGCATTGCCCATACGCGATGGGCGACCCATGGTGAACCTTCGGAAGCGAATGCGCACCCTCAGTGCGATCAGGACGGAGACGTATTTGTCGTCCACAACGGAATCATTGAGAACTACCATACCATTAAAAAAACCCTTGAGAAAAAAGGAATCATTTTCAGGTCTGAGACGGATACGGAAGTCCTTGCGCAGCTGATAGCGATCAATTTTGAGGGCAACCTTGGAGATGCGGTACGGAAAACCATGTCGCAGGTGGAAGGAACCTTCGGGATTGGGGTTATCCATAGAGACACCCCGGGCCAGATCGTGGTGGCCAGGAGGGGAAGCCCCCTGATTATCGGGGTAAGCGATCATGGTAACTTTGTAGCCTCCGACGTGTCCGCCATGATGGGGTATACAAATCAAGTAGTTCATCTTCGGGACAATGAACTGGCAGTTATTACCAATGATGGTTTTTCCATTTCGACGGCCCAGGCCACCATGGTGGAACGAGGGTGCGAAACAGTGGAATGGAGTCTTGAGGATGTGAATCTGAATGGTTTCCCTCATTTCATGCTCAAGGAAATCTTTGAACAGCCTGAGACCGTCAGGAATGCCATACGGGGCAGGCTTGAGCCCGGAGAAGGGGTCCCTAAATTAGGCGGAATCATCCCCGTGTGGGAAAAACTTAAGGAATGCAGGCACATGGTCCTTCTGGCCTGCGGGACTTCCTATTATGCGGCTTGCGTGGGCCGGTATATCTTCGAAAAGCTGACCGATGTGGATGTGGAGGTCGAACTTGCATCGGAATTCAGGTACAGAAAGCTTAACTTCCCTCCTAATACATTTATTGTGGCCATAAGCCAGTCGGGAGAAACAGCTGACACCCTTGCGGCCATGCGGGAAGCAAAACGAAAGGGAGCATCCCTTTTAGGGATCGTCAATGTGGTGGGCAGTTCGATTGCAAGAGAAACAGATGCTGGGATCTATAATCACGCGGGCCCGGAAATCGGTGTTGCCTCCACGAAAAATTTTGTTTCCCAACTCACCACCTTGATCCTTCTGGCATTGCTGTTGGGTCGCCATCAACATCTTTCTCTTACGGAAGGGATTCAGGCTATTCGGGGACTTGAGGCGCTGCCGGACCTGGTCAGCAGGGTACTGGCAAAGGCAAACCACATTGAGGCCATTGCTGAAAAATACTGCATGTGTAAAAACTGGCTTTTTCTTGGACGAAAATACAATTTCCCTATTGCCATGGAAGGGGCATTAAAGCTCAAAGAGGTGTCTTATATTCATGCCGAAGGGTATGCCGCAGGGGAGATGAAACACGGTCCTATCGCGCTGATTAATCCGGAAATGCCCACGGTAGCCATTATCCCCATGGATGAGATGTATGAAAAGATGGCGAGTAATATCCACGAGATCAAGAGCAGGAAAGGCCCCGTCATCGCCATCGTGACAGAAGGAGATCTTAAGATCAAGGAGTTGGTGGATGATTTTGTTGAAATCCCCGCCGCGCTCGATTTCTTAAACCCGATCCTCGCTGTCGTTGTCTGCCAGCTCCTGGCATACTATTGTGCAAAGATGTTGAACCGCGATATCGACAAACCCCGGAATCTTGCAAAAAGCGTAACAGTGGAATAGATGATACGTTAAAATAGAATACAGAAGGCAGAAGACAGAAGACAGAAGACAGTCTCGCACCATCGGGATTCCCTCAAAACCCTATAAAAAATCCAATATTTTTCTTTGGATCTAGGTTTTATCGTTACGAAGAGATTACCGCACTTTGCATACTGCTTTCTGCCTACTGCATACTGCTTTCTGCCTGCGCACCCCCACTTAGTTACTACAATTTTGTATTTCAAACGGCCACGATAACACAAAAGCGTAGGGGCAATCCGCTTCTTTTTCTTCCCGATAGGTAGTATCCCTTTGATATTAAAGGCTTTTTTGTATTTCTTTCGGTTCTGGCATCAAGGTTGCATTGTAGTGTAGCACAAATTGAACAAATTCAGAGCTTTCATGAAAACTGTTTATTTTTTTTAAAAAGGGAGGGTATTAGTATGGAAAGTAAGGTTGCTGGATGCAAGACAGCGGAAGATGTAAGAAAAATCGTCAAGGACATGGATATCAGTTTTGTCCAGTACTGGTTTACCGACGTGCTGGGTGTTCTGAAAAGCTTTGCCATCACACCTTCGGAGCTTGAAGAGGGTCTGACGGAAGGCATGGGGTTTGACGGGTCCTCCATAGAAGGTTTTGCGAGGATTCATGAGAGTGATATGATCGCGATGCCCGATCCCACCACGTTACAGCTGGTTCCCTGGAGGAGCGGAGAACGTCCGGTGGCCCGCATGTTTTGTGATGTATTGAATCCAGATGGAACCCCTTATGAGGGGGACCCCAGGTATGTCTACAAAAGGCTCCTTAAAAAAGTGGCGGATCAGGGATACACATTCTATGTGGGTCCCGAGCTTGAATATTTCTATTTCAAGAATGAAAAGTGCACGGAAGTCCTTGATAGAGGAGGATATTTTGATTCCAGGCCGCTGGATATGGGAGGGAATCTGAGAAGGGAAACCATTTTTGCACTCCAGGATATGGGCATCCAGGTTGAATACAGTCACCATGAGGTGGCCCCAAGCCAGCATGAAATTGACCTTCGCTATGATGAAGGGCTAAAAATGGCTGACAAAACCATGACATACCGTCTCGTTGTCAAAGAGATTGCCCGGCAGAACGGGGCTTATGCCACATTCATGCCCAAACCTATCTTTGGAGAGAATGGAAGTGGCATGCACGTCCACCAATCCCTTTTTAAAGGGAGCAAGAACTCCTTCTACGATCCCGATGATGAATACAATCTCTCTGATACAGCCAAACACTATATTGCCGGATTGATGCGCCATGCTCCCGAAATTGCAGCAGTGACCAATCAGTGGGTGAATTCTTACAAACGTCTCGTGCCCGGATATGAGGCCCCAGTGTATGTTTCATGGGCAAGGAGAAACCGATCCGCCATGGTCAGGGTCCCCATGTATAAACCAGGGAAAGAGACTGCGACACGTGCTGAGTTGAGATGTCCGGATCCTGCATGCAACCCATACCTTGCTTTTGCAGTGATGCTGGGGGCGGGAATGGAAGGAATCGAGAAGAAATACGAATTGCCGGCGCCTATTGAAGAAGATATCTTTGAAATGAATCCGGCGGAACGGAAGGCCCACGGAATTACCGACCTGCCGGGGAATCTCTATGCCGCAATTCTTGAGACGGAGAAAAGCGAACTGGTAAGGAAAATCCTCGGTGAACACGTGTTTGAAAAATTCCTGGAGAACAAAAAGATCGAGTGGGATCAATATCGAACGCACGTCAGCCAGTTTGAGCTGGATAAGTATTTATCAGTCCTCTAATATATCTATAAAAAAATGTACGGAGAAGAGCGGCCTCAGGGCCGCTCTTCCTGTGTCGGGCACTTGGACGCGCCATCCCCCCACATCCGCCTAAATTCACGCCGGCAACAACCCTGGGTACTGATTGAGCCCGAACGTCAATGACATAGTTCTAATCGGCTTGAAAATCGTCACGACCTCTGGTACGGTTGACTTCCTCTTGGTTCACGGTTCAATATTTCCTGCTGCAATGGAAAACTCCAAAATAAGGACTCCGTACATGCGGAAAACTTTTTTAGACCCTTTTTCTACAGGGGCTACCACCTACGAACAAATAGGTGACGGTCGAAATGACAATAAGAAATGTCTTCGGGCTTTATGTTGTCGCCGGTTTTATATCGTTGCCATAACGATTCTTTTCTCACAGGCTCTTTTCGCCTGCACTATTTCCAATGTTCCGGAGAACATGGATAATAGTCTTGTGAGCCATGAGGACCCGATTTTTGACAAGCGTTTTGATGAATTGTCCTTCAAGGATATTGATCTTGAAAAATTGTGGAAAGAGAAAATCTACCCGTACAGTCGGGAAGGAATCGTGATCCATCAGTATACATTTGCAAACATTGCCGATGCGGCAAAAGATGGAGTTGTGAATATCTATACCCGCCGGATTGAAGAAAAAAAGGCCCAGTTCGGAATTTCCCCCAACGACATCCTGCCCATAAGGATCCCGATCCTTTCGAATATTTTCGACATCATCCCTTTCAAAGTTCCCATCCCCTACCGATCTGAGGGATTCAGCCTCGGTTCAGGTTTCATTATCAATGAACACGGATATATCCTGACAAATGCACACGTAATCCACAATGCCACGGACATCAAAGTGGTACTGGCTAAGTCAAGAAGAGAGTATCCTGCAAAAATCATCGGATCGGATCGAATGACCGATACGGCACTCCTGAAGATAGAACCGGACCATTTCCTGACAGCCCTCCCCCTGGGCAGCTCTGACGACCTCAAGATCGGAGAGATAGTCCTTGCCATTGGAAATCCCCTTGGCCTTCAGCACTCGGTCACTTCAGGAATCATAAGTGCCAAAGGAAGAATTGCCCCTGAACTGAACGATCAGCTCGTCGGCTTTCTTCAAACTGATTCGGCCATTAATCCGGGCAGTAGCGGCGGCCCCCTGTTGAACCTGTACGGAGCAGTCGTAGGAATCAACACAGCCGTTATCTCACAGGCCCAGTCCATCGGCTTTGCCATACCGATCGATACCGTCAAAGAAGTTATGTCCATGCTGGTCCTGAATGAAACAGAGAGGGGTTGGTTAGGCATTACAGCAGTCCCTCTGACACTGGAAAAGGCAGCCGAAATGCTCTACCCTGATGAATGGGGCATCCTGGTAGTAGAAGTTGAAAAAGGAAGCCCGGCAGAGAAAGCGGGAATCAAGCCAGATGACATCATAGTTGAATTGGATAAACGCTCCCTGAAAAGCTTTCTACTGTTTCGAAGGAAACTCCTGGGCATGGCTCCGGGATATACGATGCATCTAACCATTTACAGGAACGGCGCCAAAATTGAAGTATCGAGTACGCTCGGGAGAAAAAAACAATAACTGGTCCCCGGTTACAAGAAAGCGCGATACGGGCTTGGTACTAACATCGGCCATTAGAGCCGTTTTCTTACTCCTAATCTTAATCGTAATTCTAATCGAATAGCCCTGAAATAGGTTAAAAGGAGTATGATTATGATTAAGATTAGGATTATGAACTGCAGAACGAATTTTCGGATAATCGTATCAAGTGGGCGAAGTTAGAACCAAGCCCCACGATACCCTTGACAATTGGAAGCAGAAAGGAACAAAATAAGATGGGACCTAAAAGCTGCAATTAGCACTTAGCGGTTACATAGCTCTATGAAATAAATCTTTTGCGAAAAAACGGCGCTGCATCAAAAAGTGAAAGTTGAAATACAGAAAAAACCAATCTAAACTGCTTACATCATTAAGCTAACGGCTAATAGCTCAAAAGCTGATTGCTGTTTTTAGGTTGGATGCAGTTCATTCCATGGCAGGAAATGCCTTCAAATAAAAACTTAAAAAAAGGTAACCGATGAAAACCAATCTTCTGACGCTCTATAGTCTGGCGGATGAACAACAGGTCATTCCCGAAGAGGAGTTTGCACCCGTCCTGGAACCCTGTGCAACACCTTTGCTCGCTCTCTCCAATTTCGTTCAGGAAACAAACCCGGAGGCAGAAAGGTTGCACCTGCAAATGAATTTCCTCGCCCAAGTCATCAAACATGCTTCCGATGTGGAGCATCTTCTTGACCGCTACCAGGCCAGAAACAACCGAAACTGGATCTATTTTCGTGAACTGACTGCCACAGCGAAGAACTTTGGAAAAGCTGCCTTTATTCTGGAAGAACTCAAAAGGGGATCCTACCCCATCCGCCTCTTTCCAGATGAAAGTAATGACTTTTTTCAGAGGGCGGGAGAGGCTGCACGTTTTTTTGGAAAAACCATTGCAGAGAACTTTGCGGAACTTCGAAAGGAAGCCAGGCGTTTAAATCTAACCGTCCCAAAAGAAGGACATCTTGGATCCTACAGCCTAAAACTGACCCATGAAATCATACTTCCCCACACCATTGAGGAGGCATCCTCTTCCAAAATTGGACTTACTGCAAGAAAAATAGCGCACCGCTTTGTCAAGTTCACCGAAGACACCCAGTTTCTAAACGAAGTGATCCGCGAAGAGGGGAAATTTTTGTCGGCCCAGATTCCTGCAAATATTAATGAGGGGAAATTAAGACGCCTCGGAACCCGTCTGCATAACCTGGTTTCCTGGTATGATTCCTATCTGTTCAATCACGCCATAGAGGGAGAGATTCCGGAACTTAAAGTACTCCACCATATTTTTTCCATGCAATTGAACCTCTCCAAAATCGCCACCATTATTGCCCATTATCTTGAAAGGCATCTGCTTCTTCCCTCTCCCATTGCCGGCAAGCTTCAGAAAATTGTTCCCCCTTCTGAACTTACAAAAACCGCTTTCTATTTCAGTCTCTACTATCTGACGAGGGTTTTTGCAGCCGGCAAAGGACTTGCAGAGAAAATCCTGGATCGAATGGTAGAAGAGGTCACCTACAAACTTTCCGTACCGAAGGGTCTCGGATTCCATGCCAGACCTTCCACGTTGGTCGCCAAAGTTGTTCAACACCATAGCGCGGAAGTCAAAATGCTGGTAGATGATCAGGAATTTGATGCGGGCAGTATACTTGAACTGCTCAGCGCCGGTGGATATATCGTTACCAAGAAACTCAATCGAGTCCGTTTCCGGGGAGAGAAACGCGCGTTAGACGACCTCAAGATTCTGGCCGAATGCAATTATGGAGAAACACGTCAAGGAAAAGATACTCCACTTCCGGAGGCGCTTTCCTATTTGAGGTAGGGTAATGTCCATGAAAAAAATGATTAATTGTTGTGTGTTGATTTTTGTCAGCGCATTATTCTGTAACGCTATTGCCGGACAGATCAGTGAGGTTGTGCTGATTGACGGTGGGACTATTCTCGGAGAGATCGTGTCTCATCATGATGGCGAATATATTATCGAATCAGCTACGCTTGGAACGCTGAAAATTGACGAAAGCAAAATCCGTGTCATTCGGATACAGCACGGACCCTCCGTAGAAAAAAATCCCCCCGATGCCCCGAAACAATATTCCAATCAGGATATTCAAAGTATTCAAAAATCGATCATGAATAATGATAAGATCATGCAAAAGGTGCTGTCCCTGCAGAACAATCCACAGATACAGGAAATTTTAAACGACCCTGAAGTCCTGGAAGCATTGAACGCAGGAAATTTCTCCGCCCTCCTTTCTAATCCGAAATTATTGGAGATGCTGAACAATCCGGAAATCAGAGAGATTCAGAAAGAAATCATCGCTCCAGAAACAGGGAGCAAATGATTCAGAAAAAAACAATGAATGGACTGATGTTGCTCGTTAATCAGAATATTGCCAAGGCCATACTGCTTTCCCTATGCCTTCTACTCGGTAGTTGCTACCCCGGCATGAAAAAAGAAGCAACCGTCCCTTCCGAGGCCCTTGAGCAAATCACGTTTTTTTACCCGACGTTCTCGGATGATATGGACAGGGATTCTCTCCTTGCAGCGATCGAAAACAGTATTGAATATCTGAACCGGCTTCCGGCTGACAGAATTCTACACTACGGGCCCCATTCATTTACAAGCAGGCAGGTTCTCGATAGCCAGAAAGCATTTCTGCAATTTCTACAAGAAAACCCCAACCCCTCCCAGGTAAACAAAAAGATAGAAGAGGACTTTCTTGTCTATCGTGCAACAGGCGGCAAAAAAAGTGATAACGTTCTGTTTACAGGGTATTTTGAACCACTTTACGAGGCAAGTTTGATACCTGATTCCGTTTACAGATATCCCCTGTATCGAAAACCGGACGATCTTACTACATTAGACCTTTCCGGATTCGGAAGCAGGTTCAAAGGGCAGAAAATCATTGGGAGGATGGTAGGGAAGGGTTTTGTTCCTTATTACACCAAGGTTGATATTGACGAAAAAGGAGTCTTGAAAGGACGAGGACTTGAAATTGCCTGGCTTAAGGACCCGATAGATGTCGCCTTTCTTCAGATTCAGGGCTCCGGGAAACTGACACTGAGGGACGGCAGCACCATCTCTGCCGGCTATAGTGCAAAAAATGGTCTTCCGTACAAAAGTATTGGCAGATACATGATCGACGAGGGATTCCTGACAAAGAAAGAGATGTCCATGCAGGCCATCAGGAGTTGCCTGGCAAAGCATCCCAAGATCGTAAGGGATGTCCTTTCATACAATCTATCCTACGTATTTTTCAGACGATTGAAAAAAGGCCCTCTGGGCAATATTGGTGTCCAGCTCACACCGGGACGATCCATTGCCACCGATTCAAAACTATTTCCCAAGGGAGCTTTAGGATTTATAACCTGCAAAAAACCGACAATCGACAGTGCCGGCATGGTAACAGGCTGGAAGGAGTTCTCGCGGTTTGTGCTGAATCAGGATACCGGAGGGGCCATAAGAGGAGCCGGACGAGCAGACATTTTCTGGGGAAGCGGTTTATATGCCGAAGCAGCAGCCGGTCATCAAAACCATGAAGGAGAGCTTTACATTCTCATCAAAAAGCCTTGAAAGGATTAAAACACTGCAATTAGCCGTTAGCTGTTAGCGACTGGGTTAAATAAGTATCTGCGTCTATCTGCGAAAATCAGCGTCCCTAAAAGCTCTTATCCTGCAATCTCTATCAGATCGAAAACTTAGAAAAATCCGCAACAAGCAGCACGAGTGCTTCAATCTGCTGCAAAAGACCAATCCGGTTTTTCCTTAAAACCTCGTTGTCTTTCACCATCACCTCCACACCGTCGAAAAATAGATCTACAGGTTTCCTGAGTTCCGCCATGCGTTCAAGCGCTTGAAAAAACAGACCACCTTCAAGCATTTCATTGACACTGCCCCTCACATCCTCAAAAGTTTCCCACAGGACGGTTTCTTCATGATCCTGAAATAGACCCGGATCAACATCGAAGACATCCTTTTCCTTTTTCAGGATATTCGTTACCCGTTTAAAGGTAAAGGCAAGCAAATCAAAATCCTTCGACTCAGCGGAGAACTGTTTCAACTGTACCACTCGCGGGCGAAGCCGATGGATCTTATCAAATCCCGCAGACATAACCGCCTCGACCAGGTCAGGTTCATACCCTTCACCCAAGAGAAGGTTTTTATAACGCTCCCTCACAAAGGCCATCACACCTGCACAAGTTTTCTTAACAGGAAAGTCAATCTCCTGTTTCAAATAGAACAGGGCACGCTCAACCAACCAGGACAAAGAAATTTCCCAGCCCTTCGACTCGATAATCCTGATGATGGCAATGGCATGCCTTCTCAGTGCAAAGGGGTCCGCACTGCCTGTGGGCTCAAGGCCTACAGCAAAACACCCGGCAATGGTATCGATCCGGTCCGCCACACCCACAATGGCTCCTATCACTGAACCGGGCAATTTTCCTCCCGCCTTCAAAGGGAGGTAATGTTCTTCAATGGCAACACTTACTTTTTCGGGGTACTCCTCTAATTCCGCGTATTCTTTTCCCATTACCCCTTGCAAAGAGGGGAATTCTCCGACCATCTGGGTAACGAGATCACATTTGCATAGACGTGCAGCAAGCGCAACATTTTCGATTTCCCCGGGAAGGACAATTTCACCCAGCTCTCTTGAGAGATTTTCGAACCGTTGAGCCTTGGCGAAAGAAGTCCCTAAATCGGCTTGGTAGATCACCCGCTTGAGGTCTTCGAGACGATTCATGAGCGGCTGTTTCCTATCTTCTTTCATGAAAAATGCCGCATCGGAAAGTCTGGCACGCAAGACTCTCTCGTGTCCTTTCTGCACGACGGAGGCATCCCTTGTCATCGTATTGTTTACGGCAACAAAGTTTGGCAGAAGACGGCCTTCCCGATCATATACCGCAAAATATTTCTGGTGTTTTCTCATGGCGGTAATCAGTACAGGATCAGGAAGTGCCAAAAATTTAGAATCAAAACCACCACAGACAGCCGATGGATATTCCACAAGATTCGCAACCGTACTCACAAGTTCAGAATCTTCAGGAAGAGTCCCTTCCACTTTTTCAGCCTCTTTTGTTGCGATATCAAGAACAATGCGTTCTCTCTCTGCCTGCTCAATAACAACAAAGGCCCTCTCGATTTGCTTCAAATAGTCGTCCACACTGTACACTTCAAACGGTTCAGGAGCCATAAAACGGTGACCCTCGGAAACCCTGCCGCTGGTAATACCCGCAAATTCAAAGGGCAGCACAACCCCGTTAAAAAGTCCCACAATCCAATGTACAGGCCTTACGAACGGAACACCAACACTTCCCCAGCGCATCGACTTTGGCCAGGTTACAGCCGAAATAATCACCGGCAGAATTTCGGCGAGTATCTCCCTGGTCGGCCTCCCGGGGATCGTACGCTTCAGGAAAAGATATTCGCCCTTCTCTGTTTTTATGCTCTTCAGATCATCAACCGCTACACCCTGCTTTTTTGCGAAGCCAAATGCGGCTTTGGTTGGGTGACCTTCTGCGTCGTATGCAACACGCAACGGCGGGCCTGTTATTTCCTGCACCAGATCTTCCTGTGTCTCGGCAATGGCTTTCCCAATAAGAACAAGTCTCCTGGGGGTTCCGTAGGTGTAAATCCCTCCTGCGAGTTCGATCCTGTTTTCTTCAAAAGCCTTTTCTGTGAGACTTTGCAGGTCCTTCAATCCCTTTTTAAGATACCCGGCGGGGATCTCTTCGGTCCCTATTTCCAAAAGCAGTTCAGCTACCATTTCCATTTCTCTTTTTTAAAGTTGGTTTTCTCCCAAAGACGTCAAGAACATATCATGCAATACTAAATATTCAACTTTGCGAGCTTTACGCCTTTGCGCGAGATTTTGTCTTTTTATGAATGCATCAAGAATCTAATGGTCAATCCAGAAGCGGATATCCCATTTCTTCTCTCTGGGCCAGATAGTTTTTAGCGGAAAGTCTTGCCAGTTTTCTGATCCGTTCTATATATTGGGTTCGTTCAGTGACGCTGATCGCTCCCCTGGCGTCGAGGACATTAAAGGTATGAGAGCATTTCAGGCAATAATCGTAGGCAGGAAGCACCAACCCCTCATTTCCTATTCTAAGGCCCTCTTGTTCATATAGATCAAACAGTTTCAACAACATATCCACGTCGGCCATTTCGAAATTGTAGGTGGAAAGCTCCCATTCACCTTTTCGATGCACGTCGCCATAGGTAATTTTGTCATTCCACTTCAGATCGTACACATCTTCTTTTTCTTGAAGATACATGGCGATCCGTTCAAGCCCATAGGTGATTTCCACAGAAATAGGATCCAGTTTCACACTTCCAGCCTGCTGAAAATAAGTAAATTGGGTCACTTCCATACCGTCCAACCAGACTTCCCAGCCTAGGCCTGAAGCCCCGAGGGTGGGGGATTCCCAATCATCTTCCACAAACCGTATATCATGATCCAGCGGATCAACACCCAACGCCTTCAGGCTTTCCAGATATAGATCCTGAATATCAATCGGTGATGGTTTGATAATCACCTGGTACTGATAATAATGCCCCAGACGGTTCGGATTTTCTCCATATCTACCGTCGGTAGGTCTTCTCGATGGTTCTACATAAGCAACAGACCAGGGTTCCGGCCCAAGGGCCCTGAGTAGGGTAGCAGGATTAAACGTTCCCGCTCCCACTTCAAGATCATATGGCTGTTGAATCACACAACCATAATCAGCCCAGTACTTCGTAAGGATCATAATTAAATCTTGAAACGCCATAAATGCTCCAGGATAATGAACGCCTGAACGAAAAACCGTTCAGGGGAATTTTTGCTCCCGTCTACACGGGATTGAATTGCAGATTTGATTTGCAGCCATATACGAAAAACGAAAAAGTTATCATTTCCCTCATTACTTGTCAACAATTCTTCAAAATGATCAGCAATTCTCATTATGGACTCTGCCTTTTTGCAAAACACTGTGTGAGTGGCATCTTGCCACGACTTTTCGCGGCTGGAAAGCCGCTCCCACAGGATATTTTTTCAAAATGAAAACTGCTGCAAAATGATAATTGCTGTTACAAAGTGTCCCTGAAACCCGCTATCAGTATGATAATACTGCCCCCTCGCCACCGAGGGTCAGCGGATGGGCGGCTTCCTGGATTTGGCGATCGATATCAGCATAGGAAAAGGCAGCCTGTTTCAATATTGATGCCTTTGTTGTTTACTTTTAAACAAGGGTATAATCCTGAAAAAAAGCAGACCCGGCAGGTTCTGCCTGCGGGGTCCACCAAATAGTTCTCGTGCCTTTGTCGGGCCACGATATCAGATTTTTTTCAGGTTCGCTACTTCTGCTGCTTCTGCTGCTTTCTCTATTTCCAGAATTTATCCTGCGTTATGCCCGTGCTTCCTCTAACGGTAAATGAACATTTTCGATAATCAAAGACCTTGACGAAAACAAACTGGGCTTTCGCGTTGAATTGGGCAATCATTTTGCATTCGGGATCAGGATTTGCAACAGTCCCTCTATTGACAATCGTATTTTTCAGGAGCGCGACTTTCGCATCCACACTCCATGGCCAGGTGGCCGCCACTTTGTCCACCATGACATTAATTCTCGGCAGCCAGTGCCCGGCGATCGTTTGATGCCGGCCATCATAGGCGGCACCGCCGTGAAACTGAATATCAAAGCATTGAACGCCCGCAAAATTTTTCACCACCCATTGAACAGTTGATGTGGTGTTGGTTTTAGCATTTCCATAGCTCATGGTATGTGGATCATCTTTGTGCAATATCCTGGAGGTCGCTTCCGATACGTTTACCGCATTTGTGCTTTTGATGATATCATACACTAAACCGACCACAGATAGAATCCCTCCAATGATAGCCCCTGCCGCCTGAGGGCCTATCTTCGCGTTACTTGCCTCGCTGGCGCCAAGCCACTCCGCAAAGCTCTTTGCCTCCGATTCAAGGTAGTCTCTGTACCATTGATCAAAATTCTCGTAATAGTCCTCCATCCTTTCCAGATATTCGATTTGCTCGCCGTATACCTGATCCATCGTTTCAACAAAATCTGCCATGCTTGTATCGGTATCTCGAAGGAAACTAAATAAATCCGTAACACCCTGCTCACCCGCCGCCTTGTTAACTCCATCCAGCAGCTCAACGAACAGAGCTGTATCCGTCCCGTAACTGTCGGCCTGGTCAATAAACTCCCTCAACGATGTCTGGTATTTTCCCAGATATTCGTCCAGTTGCGCCGCGGTCATATTTCTCTGGGCCAGAAATGTTTCGATCTCAGCAAGTGTGATAAGGTCACTGGGAAACATAAATGGCACCGTTGCAGTATCGTTCGCCGTCTTGATGTTCGCCAAACGGTAATCCCACTGGTACACAAGTTGATCGTCAACCCTGATCTCCGAAAATAAGGTACCGCTGGCATCCTCCTCTGCAACGGTGACCCAGGCCATATTTCCCCAGCAGGTCGCGTTTATTAGCGTTAGACTCACTAAAAGGGCGGAAAATAAAATACACCATTTTTTCATTCGACTACTCCTTTATCTTAGGGATTTCTCAAAATCATGCTAAAAGGGTGTTTCTTAACCAAACAATGATACCAAAATCCTCCTTTCATGAAAAAATACGCCGGGGATAGTCCTTCCGGCTTCGATACAACCAGTGAATTTGTATTTTGTAAGCTAATTACTTCAAACCTGTCAACCACTATGCCCATTGAGAGATTTGCGCTGTACCATTTTTTACAGGGCTTGCTGGTTCGTTGTGCCCACAAAAATGTTTCTCAAAACCAAAATCATTATCAAGCCGACTATTGATTCTCTCCAGGGAAGAACGTCAATTATACACCCGGTTCCAACCCTGCGTACCATATGGGATGGGGGTGAAGATTCGCCGATCTTTCTCAGTAATGTTTATCCTGACAATTCGGCCGTAATTTCCAGGATTAACTTGTCCCGCAGATGAACATTCTCCACTTCTATAACGCTTTGCAAAAATCGTGACATCCAACTGCCCGGAACCAAAAAATATGCATCTCCGCTCTCGGACCGTATGATTTCCATCCGGCCTGTTTCCTCATTTTACATGGAGCGTTCTATCCTTTTTGGGGTAAAATATTTTTGACCATGCAAAATTTCCTCTGAATTCCAACCGCTTACGAGCAGCACAAATCCTTCAGGCCCGTAATTGTCATTATGGATAAAAACTCATTCCCGGTTGTCTCTTAAACAAGCATCTATCCGTCAAATCCCCTTTATCAGTAGCGGGAGTCAATCAGATTCTAAATGGACGGCCATGGTTTTTTCGAATTCTGAATCAGACAGGGTCATAATACGGTGATGAAGGTGACGAAAATATACCAATAGAGACAGTGCGAAAGGTGTTAACTGGGAACCTCCACCGGCGCGGCCACCGATATTCCGGATGAGCAGGGGCCGATTCAGGGATTCCTCCGTCGTCTTGATCTTGCCCCAGATCGCCCTGTAACTCATTTTCAGTTCTTTGGCCGCCGCTTGAATGGAACCAAGACGGTCTATGGCATCAAGAATTCGCAGCCTTCCAAGGCCGAAAATCACATTTCCTTCGTCATCTTCGATCCAGATCTTTGAACGAATATGAAATGGAAAAGGTTGTTTCATAGGCTGCTTTTTAGCATACAGCAGGAATTGTCGCAATGGAAAAAGGAAAAACTGAAGCCGTACCATTATGTCATCATTGACATAACCAAAATCCCGTGATATAAGCCATTCCACAGCAAGACCTTCAGGTCATTTCAAACGAATAAACCATACTATTTTAGGTTATTACCTTTAATTCGCATACGAATTAACTGGATCGGACCAGTGAAAGTCAAGGATGGGGAGGTATTCGGGATTGGATATGTCATCATTGACATAGCGACTCTCTTGCTGAAGCCCTGGGGAGGAATATTTATGAATTGCGACTTCGTGAAAACCACATGCCCTTTTTGCGGCTGTGGCTACCAGATGCTCCTGGAAGTAATGGATGGAGAGCTTGTAGGGACATTGCCGGTAAGGGGGGCTCCCATGAATGAGGGTAAACTCTGCATCAAAGGATGGAATACCCTTTCATTCTGACAACGGGAAGACGATATGCACATTATCACACGCGGACGATGACCGGGAGATGCCCTTCTCTTGAACAGGAATTTCCCGGCCCCATGGCACAAATCCATGTATATGACGCTGAACGGTTAGAACTGGAAGATGGCGATTCCGTCAAGGTAACCTCCAGGAGGGGAGAGGTCGTCACCCCCGTACGAATCGGTGATATTGTACCGGAGGGTTTCATTTTCATGGATTTTCATTTCCAGGAAGCCAATCCGAATTCGTTGCTCGGGACCTCCCTTGACCCTGTATCCAAAACACCCGATTACAAGGTTTGCGCGGTAAAAATTGAGAAGGCCGCTGCGGACAATTTATAAAAAAGGAATAGAATGTATCAAACGGCGTTGGACACACTTGTTGATCATAGGGACTCCGTCCTGTACTTAAATCACAGGATGGAAGAAAAGGCCTCCGTACATGATCTAAATGAAGAAGTATTGGTCCATTTTCTGGATCACCTGGATGAAGTCTCTCTTTACCCAGACAACCTCTACTGGCTTTCCCTTGCCCGTATAAACGAACTCGCCATTCTTTGCGCAGGAAACTACGCTGAAAACTGTGAATTCACACTGGTGGGAGACCTGCTTGTAAACCCAAGACTGGTTCTGGTTCATGTGCGGGGAGGTTCGAATCCCATTGTCAAGAAAAGACACATGCCTCTCACGGAACAATTCCAACCTATGGGTGTTACAAGGGGAAACGTGATTCAGTGGTTGAAAAAGTATACCATTGTTGAAAACAGAACCGAAGCCCTGATGCCATATTTTTTGGATCGTCTAAGAAATTCCGGGTTATTTCGCGAGTCGTACCTGGCCTCCATTAAATCCAGGGAAGAGCAAGTGGCGGACTTGACTGCTTATCTGGCTTGCCAGCGTTTCGGGAGTCGGATGGCTTTGGACGATTGGTGTGAAAAAGCAACTCCTGCAGACCGGAATCTCGTGAAATCCAGGCTTTGTCGATTTGATTTCAGGCTATTTGAGCTGTTGGGAAAAGAGGTTGAACGAGCAGCGCATGATTCCACTTATCAAAGCATCTTTCTCAAAAGCGCATTGAACAAAAAAAAACAAACCGCAACCCGGCATTTCTCTGAAGTCATCTTTAACGAGGTCTGAAATGAAAAAAATAAGCCTCCGAGTCAATGGCCGTCCGGTTCAGGTGATCGCTGACGCCAAATTCGTTCTGCTGGATCTTCTCCGCGACATTCTTGGCTTAACCGGAACCAAACAATCCTGCGACCGCAAAGGACAATGCGGGGCCTGCACTGTGATCGTCAACGGCAAGACGGCTTTATCTTGCCTGACTAAAGTGGCCGCTTTGGACGGTGCCGAAGTCGTCACGATAGAAGGTTTGGGAACTCCGGACAAACCGCACTTCATTCAAGAGGCGTTTACCCTGACCGGCGCCATCCAATGCGGCTTTTGCACACCCGGCATGATCATAACCGCCAAAGTGCTTCTGGATCAAAACGCCAACCCCAGTCGTGACGAAACAAAGCAGGCCCTGCGCCAAAATCTTTGCCGGTGTACGGGATACACCAAGATTTTAGACGCCGTTCAGTTAGCGGCCCGTTTCAAACGCGGCGAAATTTCGCCGGAGGAGGTTCGTCCCTTGGCGACCGCCGACGCTTTCGGAATCAGTCATCCTCGACCGTCGGCCATGATTAAGGCCTGTGGGACTGCTGATTTCACCGCCGACATCCGCATCCCGGGTGCCTTGGAACTGGCCGCCCTGCGCAGCCCCCACGCTCACGCCAAAATCCTATCCGTCGACTTTTCCGCATCGCTAACAGAACCGGGTGTTGTCGGCGTCATGACCGCCGAAGATATCAAAGGGACAAACCGGCTGAAATATATGATCCCCGACCGACCAATACTTTGTAAAGACCGAGCCCGCTATATAGGTGATCCGATAGCTGTGTTGGCAGCAAATACCCGGGCACAGGCATTGAATGCCCTGAAAAAAATCAAAGTCGAATATGAATTATTGCCGGTCCTATCCGACCCCCAGGAGGCCATGGCCGATAATGCCGTCCAGATCCACAACCAATGGCCGAACCTGTGTTTCAGCCAGCCACAGATCAAAGGCGACAGCGCAACGGCTCTGGCCAATTCACGGGCCGTTATCGAAGCTCGTTTCAAGACTCAAATCAACCATCAGGCGCCGTTGGAGCCGGAAGTTTGTACTGCGTTTCTGGAAGGCGACGGTGATGAATCACAACTCGTTATCATCGGCCGAAGCATAAACATCCACCATCATTTGAGCATTCTCCAAGAGGCGGTGGGCTGGGAAAACATGCGTTATGAAGAAGCGTTCTCAGGAGGACAATTCGGCATCAAACTGGAAATCACCTCAGAAGGTATAGCAGCGGCCGCTGCAATCAAATTCCAACAACCGGTACGTTACATCCCCAGCCTGATCGAATCGATGCAAATGACCTCCAAACGGCACGCTTTTGATATGAATATCAAGCTGGGAGCCGATGCCAACAACCGCCTCACCGCTCTGGATATGGATATGGTCGTAGACAACGGCGCTTATCATTCAAACGGAAACGTCATTGTGAATCGGGCGCTATTGATGCTGTCCGGTTCCTATCACATCCCAAACGTTCACTGCCAATCCCGGCTGGTTTACACCAACAATCCGTGGGGTAGTGCCGCCCGGGGAGCGGGTCCCCCTCAGGCCCATTTCGCCCTGGAATGCGCCATGGATATGCTTGCCCACAAATTGGACCTAGATCCACTGGAATTCAGAAAACTCAATTCACTTAAAACCGGTCAAAGTAAATCCACCGGTCAGGTGGTTGATCAATGGCCTTTCCCGGAATTGTGCGATGCGGTTCGTCCCCATTATGATCGTGCCCTCCGGGATGCGGCAGATTTCAAAGATGGTCCCACTCTTCGCGGCGTGGGCTTGGCTGCTGGAGCGTTCGGTATTGGCAGTCCGGGGGACAGCGCCATTGCCGAACTGGAACTGGAAGATGACGGCAGCGTCACCATTTACGCTGCTGCTGCGGATCCAGGTGAAGGCACTGATTCCATGTTGACGCAGCTGGCGGCAAAAAACATGAGCCTGCCCTTGGACAAAGTTCACCTGGTTACCAGGGACACAGACAAGACTTCTGCCACCGGCCCGGCCGCAGGTAGCCGGTTGACGTTCATGGTCGGCGGCGCCTTGATCGATGCAATCAAGCAGTTGAAAAATGCTATGGCTGAAGTGGGTGCCCAAACCGCGGAAGACCTGAGAAAGGCAGATAAACCCGTCCGCTATACTGGCCAAAAAAAGGCCATGGATTCAGGAACTTTGGATAAAAAATCGGGCAAGACTCCTTCATTCGATTCACAGGTCCACGCCATCCAGTTGGCTGAAGTACAAGTGAATACTGAAACCGGCCACATTAAGGTTATCAAAATGACCACCGCCTGTGATGCCGGTGTGCTGATCAACCCCCAAAACGTGGAAGGTCAACTCCACGGCGGGATGGATATGGGAGTCGGGTATGCCCTTCGGGAGCAATATATTGCCGGGCAAACGAAGGATTGGGCGACATTCAAATTTCCAACCATGAAAACGGCTTTTGAAATGAAAACGATTCTGTTGCAGACCCCACGAAACCGCGGAACAAACGGCGCAGTGGGAGTGGGCGAAATGACAATGGTACCCACAGCTCCTGCTGTAATTAACGCCATTCATAACGCCTGCGGCATCTGGGTAACCGAATTGCCCGCTGTCCCGAACAAAGTCAAAGCGGCACTGGTTGCAGACGTAGAATAAAAAAGCGACCATAATTGATAGCATAGTGAAGTAAAAAATGCTGGGTGAAAAGAAATCAAGAAAAGAAGACAAAACTTGTTCGATCAGGAGCTTGGAGAAAGTCAGAGTGGCGCTCTATGGTGAAGAGATGGTTGAAAAAACCGTTAAACCGAGTGGAAACAGTGGACGGGTCTATCTGCCGATGGACTGGGTGGGGTGCCGTGTGAAAATTGTAAGGTTAGGGAGGGCAATAAACAAATAGTGAAAAAGATCTCTAAGACAACTCCCTCATAATCAGAATCCCTGGTTTTTCATTTTCCATCAATCCTTTGGCATCCTTCACACAAACCAAAAAGTCGCTCAGACTTTTTTGAATAAAATCCTTACGGATTAACTCCAGAACCTTAATAGTAGGGAGTTTAGGCCTGTCCGCCATGGCCGTTGCCACTCTATTTTGAGATTGGTTAATATTGCCATCCCCCGTTATTTGGGAACCATTCTGCTGATGTTAGGCGAGGCAGGCTGGCGTAAGCCTTTTATTGTATTTTCCGAAAAAGTGCAGAGTGACAAATGAAGGATGGCAACTTTTTCAGCCTATTTACATCCATGGCATTCTAATGGTATAGGGATAGATTTCCAATATAAACCCTCCAGAGGATGCATCATGCTACATACGCCTGATTACCGCGTGGCAAGAGAAAAAATGGTGAAGACCCAGCTGATACCCAGAGGCATTCGAGACCCTCGCGTGCTGGAAGCCATGCGAAAAATCCCTCGAGACCTGTTTGTTGAGGAAGCTCTGGCGGGAGAAGCCTATAACGATCACCCGTTGCCCATAGGAAAGAAACAAACCATTTCGCAACCGTACATTGTGGCACTCATGACAGAGGCGCTCGCATTGAATGGGACGGAAAAGGTCCTGGAGATCGGCACGGGAAGCGGTTATCAGACCGCCTTGTTAGCGGAGCTTTCTCAAAAGGTATACACCGTTGAACGAATCAGGCCCCTGATGATAAAAGCAAGGAATATTCTTGCTGAAATAGGCCTTCGAAACATCATGTTTAAGGCCTTTGACGGGACCCTGGGATGGAAGGAATTTGCCCCGTATGATGCGATCATCGTTACTGCAGGATCGCCCAAAGTCCCCCAGCCGTTACTTGATCAACTCCAGGATGACGGCAGGCTCATCATCCCCACCGGAAATAAAGCCAGCCAGCAATTGCTGAGAATAACAAAAAATAAAGGCCGTACCATGCAGGAGGATCTTGGTGGATGTCGATTTGTAGACCTGGTGGGAGTCCACGGCTGGCAGGAGTAAGGGACTTACTTTCCAAGTATCCCATACCCCACTTTGAGAGCGATGGAGAAAAGAGGCCCGGGGAAAACCCCAAAAAGGACCACGACAGCAGCAAGAACCCCTCCCCAGATACCACTGAAAAGAGGTCGGATGATAGGAACCGCCTTTTCGTTCGGATCTGCCTTGGTATAGGCGTGCCTGATAATATTCAAGTAATAGTATAGCGAAACGGCCACATTAACCGCTCCAATGATAACAAGCCAGTTCACCCCACGGTTCCAGGCAGCCGTGAGGAGGAATAGTTTTCCCATGAAGCCTGCAGTGGGGGGGAGCCCCACGAGGGCCACCGCACCTATGGTCAGCACAAGGGCAAGGACCGGGGTCCTTTCATGAAGCCCGTCCAGATCAGAAAGCTGCAGATTTCTCCCATCTTCGCTCACGCGACAAACCACCCAGAAGCAGGTAAAATTCATCAAGACATAGATGAACGTGTAAAAGGCCGCAGCCGAAACTCCCAGGGCCGTCCCCGCTACCATGCCTACCAGAATATAGCCTGCATGGGCAATGGCTGAATATCCTAACAACCTCTTCACGTCTTTCTGTACAAGAGCCGCCAGGTTCCCGTACGTCATGGATACGGCAGCCAGTGCAGCCAGGATAATAGTGATATCAAGACCGGGTTTGAACACGGGAACAAATCGGATCAGGACCACGACCGCCCCCACCTTGGGCATGGTGGATATATAGGCTGAGGTTTCATTGCCGGCGCCCTGGTATACATCAGGCGCCCAGGAGTGAAAGGGAAAAAGGGCCAGTTTAAACAACATACCGCAAAGGAAAAGGGCCAACCCTGCCACAGCCATCGGATTGGAACACACATTCCAAGGAAGGGAAATAAGCTGTTTTAGAAAGGTGGTGTGCTGGGAAGCAAGGATATAGGAAAAACCGAACAGGCTGATCACCGTGGCTGCAGCCCCGAAGAAAACATACTTGACGGCAGCTTCCGCAGCTTCCCTCTTTTCTCCGCGGAGTGGCACCAGGGGAAAGAGGCTGAAGGAAGCTAACTCGAGGGCCAGGAAGATACACATGAGCTCCACGCAGGAGGCAAGGATCATGAAGCCCCATACGGAAAGGGCCAGGAAGAGATAGTATTCACTCCGTTTGTCGTTAGGCAGTTCCGGCGACCTGTGGGCGTTCAAAACCGTCAGGGCGAAGCCGAGAGCCAGCAACCATTTAAAAAACTGTGAGAGGCCGTCCACACGATAGCACTCGGAAAAAAGCACGCCTTCCAAATCGAGACAAAAAGCTGCAATCAGGACTCCCACACCCGCACCCCATGGAAGCCATTTTTCCACGTCAGGCGCCCGCGTTTTTCCCGCGATGCTCTGGATAAAAAGCAAGCCCAGAAGCAAGAGCTGGTACAACTCGGGCACGATAAGTAGGATATTGCCTTTCACCGTTAGGGCCTCAATGGTTCCTGCATACTGATTCTAAAAGTTTCTTTCCCGGCCGGAACAGATCCTGAATGCCCGGGAGTATTTGTAGAAAGTTCTATAGGCGTCTGCCGAACACCAAAAGGGCTCAGCAGCTCTTCCAGAGCCGGGTTCATGACTTTCAAAAATAGGGACGGCGCCAGCCCCAGGTAAAGCACCAGAAACGCCAGGGGAAGAAGACACGCCCATTCACGGCCTTTGAGATCAACCCATTTCCCTGCCCTGGACGGTTCACCCCATGCCATTTTCTGGGTGGGACGAAGCATATAAGCAGCGGCCAGCAATGCCCCAGGAACGGTTATTGCGCCAACCCAGAGATTGCGCTCAAAGACCCCGGTGAGCACCAAAAATTCCCCCACGAAGTTATTGGTTCCCGGAAAGCCGAAACCGGCAAACGCGAGCAGTCCCCAGAAACCCATAAAGGCAGGTAGAACCTTTCCGAGCCCTTGATTTTGACTCAATTCAGTACTGCCGCTTCGCGCATAAAGGAACCCCACCATAACAAACAGGGCCCCCGTTGTAATTCCATGGTTGACCATCTGTAGCACGGCCCCCTGGGCCCCTTTGACATTGAAGAGAAAAATGCCCAACACCACAAAACCCATATGAGCCAGGGACGAATAGGCGATGATTCGTTTGATGTCGGTCTGACCCAATGCCACAACGCCTCCGTACAGGATGGAAGCAATAGACATGGCGATCATGAGGGGAGCAAAAAAATCGGCGGCGGAAGGCGCCAAAGGAACACATAAACGAAGGAACCCGTAAGCCCCCATCTTGGCCAGGACAGCGGAAAGAAGTACCGTTCCTGCAATTGGGGCCTGGACGTAAGCCGACGGCAACCAGGTATGGAAGGGAAACAGGGGCGTTTTCACAGCAAATGCCAAAGCCATGGCTGAAAACACCAGACACTGAAACCGATAAGGGAAATCGAGTTTCATCAATTCCGGAATAGAGAAGGTATCCCCGCTGATCCTGAAGGCGATGACCACTACCAGCAGCAAGGCGCTCCCGGCCAGCGTGTAAAGGATAAACTTGAGCGATGCCCGGTCCCTTCCTTCCCCCCCCCAAATGGCGATCATCAGGTAGATTGGAATGAGGATCGCCTCGTAGAAAAGATAGAACAGGACCAGATCGAGGGCTGAAAAGACACCTACGCAAACCGCTCCCGAAACAAGAAGGCAGATGTGAAATTCTTTGACTCTTTCTCTTACCGACGCCCAGGAACAAAGGACACATACGGGCAGCATAATCACCGTAAGGCCCACCATCAGGAGGCTGATGCCATCCACACCAAGGAAGTAATTGAGATCCCAGGCGGGAACCCAGGGAACCGATTCCACGAACTGAAATCCGCCGGTATCCGTTTTAAAGCGGAGCAAAGGCAGGGCCAAAACCATTTCCCCAAGGGAGACCGCCATTGCGTAGACGCGCACGGTCCGGGGCCTTTTCAGGAAAAAGAGCCCCACACATCCCAGGATGGGGAAAAAAATCAGAAACGTGAGTATGGGTAACGTGGTCATTGGTTATTAGTCATTGGTCATTGGGCCTTCGGCCGATATAGGTGATTGGTCATTGGTCATATGAGCGACGCCTCTGACCGGGAAAAATGGTCAGTCTGATCGAAAAAGAAACTTCCGGATTTCATAGCCAGTCTGTGTGAGCGGCTTTGTCCACAGTCCGTTTGGTGGGTTTTAGCCGCGATTTTTCAGGTTGCTTGGACTACCAACTCCTGATTCATGCAGATCCGGTCGTGGCAAGGATGCCACTCACACAAGGTGGAAACCCTAAACCCAAATGAGGTGCATGCAAGGCCTTTGAGGATACCCCGGTGCTGCGCGACTGCCTACTGAACTTTCACTCAAGTATCTCACCAGAACCAGATTAACGCAAAAAGGCCAAGAGCCAGAATCACCATCCAGGCCAACTGCTCCTGCAGCCGGCCGGTCTGGATCCCGGCCGAAATCCTGCCGAGACCAAGAACGCTCCGGGCCGTGCCCTCCACGACCCTGTCGATCCCTTCCCTGTCGAAAGAATCGGCGCTCCTGGCCGTACCAACGGCGGCTCGCACGAAGACGGTCTGATATACATTCGTCCAGATGCCGTCCATCCATGCGAGAGGTCTGGAAAAGAGAAACAATACGCCCCGTCCCACGAGCCGGTACAGGAGATCAAAATCGGGCAAACGCCTGTTTCCCGGAACCAAAACCTTTCTAAAGGGAATAAAAGTCACCCCCACCAGGCACAAAAAAACAAGTGCAGTAAATACTTTCCAGAGGGCAAATGGACTCCCTTCAACAGGGAACGGTAACAGCCGGTACAGGAGATGGGGAAAAAGCCCCTGAATAACACAGAAAGCCGCAGCCATCATCATGGCCACAAGCATGTTCAAAGGAAGTCTCCTGTGCGGTTTTTCTTTTTTTGCCTCCCCTGACTTGAAGGCAAACCAGGGAATCCGGAGCCCCACTGCCAGAAAAGTCCCTGCCAGAGCCACAATCAGAGCAAACGCCGGAACGGGACTCTGCTGCCACAACGCTTCCAGGATCATGGGTGTCCCGACAAATCCGTTCAAAAAAGGCATGCACGACATGGAAAGGGCCCCAATCATGTAAAGGACCACGATCTTCGGAAAACTTTTCGCCAGCCCCCCCAACCGGGAGAGATGTTCCTCCCCCGAGACATATAGCAAGCTGCCTGCAGCCATGAAAAGGAGAGCGTTATAGAAAGTGTTGGCATACGCCATCGTCATGGCGCCGTTCAGGGCCATTTCCGTATCCATTCCAATTCCGCATACTATGAAACCCCCTTGGGAAACCATAAGGTACGCTAAAGCCCTTCGAATATTGTTTGTGGTCAGGGCAAAAAATGCCCCATAAAGAGCCATGACCGCCCCCAGAAAAAACAGGACTTCCAGCCCTACGAAACACCGTGTCAGGGCATAAATCGCCGTTTTGACGGTAAAGACCGAAAGAAACACAGCGCCGGGAATGGTGGACTCCGGATAGGCATCAGTCAACCAGGCATGCATCGGAACGACAGCGGCATTGATACAGAAAGCTGCCAGAATCAACCAGTCGTAATGATGCATCATACTGGATTCCGCCGGCCCGAAAACAAAGGTTCCCGTAGCCCTCTCCCTCAACAGGATTCCCGCCAGGAGGAGCACGCTGCTCAAAAGGAGTACCAGCATATATCGAAACCCGGCTTCCGCTGAACGCGGCCTTCCGCTCAGCCAGATGAGGAAGGCGGAGGAAACGGTCATGAACTGCCAGAAGATGTAGAGGGTCCAATAGTCACCGGCCAACAGGCACCCAAAGGAGGCCCCCATGAAAAAAAGGGAGGCCACGTGATGGGTCTTATCGTGCACATGGTATGCGAAGGTGGTACAGATGAGGGAAAGGATGGCAAAAAGGATCACGAACAGGAAAGAAAGGGGGTCCACTCTTCCCAGGACCAGATCCTGCCCCACATAAGAAACCACCCAGTAACTTCCCATATGCATGCGCAATGACAGAAAAATAGCCAAAACAGGAGGCAGGAAGAGGACCCATCGCCAGGACCGCCCACGAAAAAATGGTAACACTAAAATAAGCCCAAGGATAAAAAATCCCGTAGCCGGATGCAGGAAACTATCGATAAGCGGCATATGTCAGCTCCAGAATCTCCCGTAGGCATCCACAAAAGCGACAAATGCCTGTGGATAAAACCCGATCAGGATGGAAATCACGGCAATCATAAACATGGGAATCACCATGGTTCGCGGGGCTTCGGAATATTGATCCAAATCCACCCCTTCCGCAGGAGGCAGAAAAAACCCCCTGATAACAATGGGTCCAAAATAGGCCATGTTCAAGAGTACACTGACAAGAATCACACACATCAGCACTGTCTGGCCGGCATCCGTGGCCCCGGTAATCAGATAGAATTTACTCAGGAACCCACTGGCCGGGGCCAGGCCGATAAAAGAAAGGGTAGCCAGAGCAAAAGCGCCGAATGTCCAGGGCATGCGTCGGCCGAGGCCGTTCATGAGGCTTATTTTTTTGGACCCCGTCACCACGATAATACACCCTGCGGCAAAGAAGAGGGTGATCTTTGGAAAGGCATCATGGGCAATGGCTGAGACCCCCCCTTCAACGCCTCCCTGTGAAAGCATGGCCACCCCCATGACAATATAGCTCAGGTGGCTCACAGTCGAATAGGCAATCCGGGCCTTGATGTCATCCTTTGTAAGGGCGATGAGGGCGGCGGCAATAATAGTGAAGCCTGCCAGGTACGCCGTTGGCATCCCCACACCCAGCGATTCCAGAGAATCCAGTCCAAAACAGGAGAGCATGATACGGCATACGGAAAATGCACCCGCCTTGACCACGGCCACGGCATGCAGCAGTCCCGAAACGGGCGTTGGCGCCACCATGGCGGAAGGAAGCCAGCTGTGCAGGGGCATCATCGCCGTTTTGGTCAGACCCGCGAGAAAAAGGATATAGACGACAACCATCAGCGTGGGATTGGCATCCGCAGGAAACATCCCGTTGTGGATATCTCCTAAGCGGAAGTCCAGAGTTCCGCAGAGGATATAGGTAAGAACCATGGCCGGAAGAAAAAAGAGTTTGGACGTACCGAGAAGATATACGAGATATTTTTTCCCGGCCTCAAAGGCCTCTTTATTTTGATAATGGGCCACCAGGGGATAGGTAAACAGGGTAATAATTTCATAAAAAAGATACAGGGTAAAAATGTTCCCCGCAAAGGATACCCCCTGTGCCCCGAATATGGCCACACCAAAACAGACGTAATACCGTGTCTGGGCATGTTCCTTCAGGGTCCTCATATAGCCAATGTTGTAGCACGTGGTGAGTATCCAGAGGAAGGACGAGATGAGGGCGAAGACCATGCTCAATCCATCCGCACAGAAACTCACTTTGATCCCCGGCAGAATAGTAAACAGGGTGTACGTATATATATGCCCTTTCAGAATGCCCGGGGCCATGGAAACCACGGCCACGAAGGCAATGGTTGCCAGCACGAAGGAAACCGCTTCCCGCCTGTTCTGGTCTTTGGAAAAAAGCCAAATCAGAAAAGGCGCAGCAAAGGTGGCCGCCACTGGAAGAACTGGACGCACACTTTCGATGATTTGAGGATCCATAGACACGGATTCAACCCCTCAACTCGGAAACATCCATTGTTTGCGCTCCCTTGAAACGCTTGAATACCACAAGAATAATGGCCAGAATCAGAGTTGCTTCGGCTGCCGCCAATCCCATCACAAAAAGGGTACTTAACTGACCAATGATGGCATCCCCGGCAGTGAGTTGCCCAGCCGCCACGATGGAAAGCCCGGCCCCATTCACCATAAGCTCCAAGGAAATGAGCATTCCCACCAGAGTTCTTCTCCATATAAGACCAAAAAGACCAACAGCCAGGAGGAAAAGAGCAACCAACTGAAAGAGACCTAGGGCGCTCATTGCTTCCCCCTTTTCTGCCAGGCCACCAGAACAGCACCGGCCATGGCCGCAAAAAGAATCACCGAGATGATCTCAAAGGGAAGCAGATAAACCCCTAACATACCCTTGCCAAGAGCGGCCGTTGCCACCTCAAAAGGAACCGCGAGTCCCTTTTCAGGATTTCTCACAATAATCACCGAAAGAACGGCGGCCGGGATCAGCATGGCAAACAGGGCAAGAATTCCCTTCCGCAAAGAATTGCCCTGCGCTTCATCCCCGTCGGGGGAAGCCCTGGTAAGCATAATGGCAAAGAAAATGAGCACGCTTATCCCCCCCACATAGATGAGAATCTGCATGAAGGCAATAAATGGCGCCGCAAGGAGGAGATACATACCGGCCAGGGCCATCATAACAGCGATCAGCCCTATGAGGGCGCGCACCAGGCTTTTCGACATTACAGCCATGATGGAACCGCCGCATATAATGAGGGCGTAGAAGGCAAAAGCAGTTTTAGCTAGGATTTCCATGGTGTCATTCATTTTTTATCCTGAATTTCTCCAGCAAATCAAATGTAAAATTTCTCTTGTCGGTACTTACAGAATACGGGTTTCCTGAAAACCGAATAGCTCCTTTGGGGCAGTTTTCCGCGCATAGCCCACATTGGCAGCAAACGGTGTAGTCATAGACAAATTTTCCAGGGCCTTTTGGGACTTTTCGGGCAGTTTCCTTCTCCCCCTCATTCCCGTCTTCGGATTTCGGCGCCTTTTTTTTGACCACGGTAATAGCCCCCGTGGGGCATGTGGACGCGCAGGTCATGCACGCAATGCACAGGGGCAGGGTCTGGTCCTCCGGGTTGGGGACAAGTTCAATAGGTCCCCGGAAGGTTGCCAGATTATCGACACTGGCCCTCGGGTAGTGAACGGTCACCTGTTTTGAAAAAAAATAAGTACCGGTAATCTTGAGCCCTTTCACCAGGCTCCAAAGTCCCAGAACGTCTTCCCCTATTTTTCTGAACGATTTCGTCAAGGAAAGAAAGACCCCGTATGAAACATTTTTTGGCACGGATTTGTCGAGTTACACTTTTTTTTGTTGCTGCACAACGTCAGGCTCCTGACGTTGTGCGAACAATCTTCCAGAAGGAAAGAATGCCGGGTTGGTAAATTCATCCGTAGTCCTGTGTTATAGTCTTATGGGTTTCTGCTCCTCTGCGCCTCTGCGTCTCCGCGCGAGACATCCCCTGAAGCAACAACGTTTCTCCTTAAATCTTCATGAAAAAAGCCGTGACCACGAGGTTGATGAGGCTCAAGGGCAGCAGCCATTTCCAGCTCAGGTTGAGCAACTGGTCAAATCGCAGCCGGGGAAAAGTCCATCGAAACCACATCATGACCAGCAAAAGCACGTACATCTTTCCCAGGAACCACCAGAAACCGGGCAGAAACGGCCCCTGCCATCCCCCCAGAAAAAGGGCCGTACAAACACTGCAGACCACGATCATATTGGTGTATTCTGCCAGGAAGAAGAGGCCAAATCCCATGCCCGAGTATTCCGTATGAAAACCGGCGGTCAGCTCACTTTCCGCCTCGGGCAGGTCGAAGGGGTTACGGTTGGTTTCCGCCACTGCACAGACGAAGAAAATGAAAAAGGCCAGGGGTTGGGTCATGATATTCCAGTGCCATGGGTACGGACCCTGGTTTGCCACCATTTCCGATAAGTTCAAGGTGCCGTTGGTAAAGGTCACGGCCAGAACCGACAGCAGCAGGGGGATCTCATATCCCACCGCCTGGGCCACGGACCGGGCCGCTCCCAGAAGTGCCCATTTGTTATTGGAACCCCACCCTGCCAGGCAAAGAGCAAGCACATTGACACCTGAAAAGGCGAGAATCAACAGGAGCCCCAGATTCACCTCGAATCCGGTGAGAATCGGTCCAAAGGGGATGGGGAGCAACAACAGCAGCGCCGGTGCAAAAGCTGCTATGGGCGCCAGCCAGAACAGAATGGGATCCGCTCCATCCGGCTTAAGCGGCTGTTTTGAAAGGAGCTTAACAGCGTCAGCAACCGTTTGAAGCATGCCGTGAGGACCCACCTCAAAGGGGCCGGGCCGCCGGTGGACATGGCCCGCCACCTTCCGCTCCAGATAGACCAGGAAGATCACACTGGCGGCTACAAACAGGGCGGTGGCCACCACCGCAACGATCAAACGTATGAGCTGAATTTCATCAAAGGACATGCCGTTTCTCTTACTCTCTATCGAGACCTTCCAGCCACTCCTTGAAAACGGGTCGTATTGCAGGATTAACAACTACACCCATGTGTGTCAAGTCCTTCAAAAGCCTTACCTCAACTGTTGTATATTGAGAAATTACCGGTTCAAATTGCTCAGCAACGAATGCTTCATCCGCAGTCCCGGCTACAAGCAATAATGGTTGGGTTATGGCTCCAAGATCTTTTTTATAGTTACGGGGGGCGTAAGCAGTGTTGAGCCGATGAGAATATGAGAGGGTTTCGGTCCCATCACGGGCCTCTTCTGCCATATTGAACTCAATGGCAGTCAAATAATCAAACCAATGAATTCCCACATTATTCAGCATGGTCAACCCTGCAATTCTCCCAGTGTGGGGATGTGCCCAACCACCTGAGTTAGAACGCATGGTAGGGGCATTATATTTGAGGTATGGAGAGAGTAGCACGTAAGCATCGGCCTGCCTGCCGTATTGGCTTCCCGCAAAGCGTACAGCGAGCCCGC
Organism: uncultured Desulfobacteraceae bacterium; assembly: GCA_964407525.1. Classification (GTDB taxonomy): domain Bacteria; phylum Desulfobacterota; class DSM-4660; order Desulfatiglandales; family Desulfatiglandaceae; genus DUZB01. The sequence goes on from CAYOWC010000023.1 coordinate 32,143, forward strand.
CTCCGGATGAATGGCCGCCCACAATCAGCATTGCGTTTGGATTACCCTTTCGAATCAGGGAAATAAGATCCGCCAAATCATCCTCAAATTGGCTGATGTAGTCCACATCACCTCGTCTTTCGGGTGTACGTCCATGTCCCCGTAAATCCGGAGTGTATACTTGAGCTAAACCCTCAGAGCTAATAAACTCGGCCAAAGGGAGAAGATATTGACTATGCCAGCCTGAACCATGCAACAGGATGATCACCTTATCGGTTTGAGCCGGATAGTACCGATAAACCAATTGTTTGCCATCTCTACTGGTGAAGGTTTGCAGTTGTGGAAGGCTTGTGTAATCGTAAATATTCGGTTTGGCCCTTCCTGAGTCAATTTTTCAACAAAACTCTAAATT
>CAYOWC010000024.1:0-1436 GCA_964407525.1 uncultured Desulfobacteraceae bacterium
TGATCGAACTTTTTAGCAATCAGGTTCTCAAACTCCTTTCCAAAAAACCGACGGTTTCTTTGTAGATACCATTTCATGCCGTCCCAATAATCCATGAGGTCCTGAGTATCACGAATATTACCAAGAATTGTCTCAATTTCGTCGAGTTTTTCTGCCTTTAGTTTATCTTTTCGCATTTCATAAAGATAATCAAGCATGTGCCTCTGCTCGCGTGAAAAAACCTGATCCCATCCCCGTCCGAGCAAATCCTTTACAAGGGTATGAAGATCTTCAAAATCTTTTATAAGATCCATCTTTCTTTTGACCCTGTCTAATACCATCTCGGTGATCTCATTTATCCTTACGTCGAAAGCTTCCTCGATCCGGAGTTCGTAGTCCTCGGTATAGTACGGTTGCTTCCTCAACGACCCAATGCTGTAATGAAAATAATGTTTCAGTTGTTCAAGGTCTTTTATTGAAGACATGTAGGATATTTTATTAGAAATATTTATTTTATCTCTGAAATCGATAGACAGAAGGTTAGGATAATTCTCTTTTTTCAAAATAATTCCAGTCCTGGCCTTGAAAAGTTGCTGGAACCGGTATTTTCCTTTCCAAAGTGTTTCCATTGGAATATTGGTCAGGAATTCGTTGACTGCCTCGTAACGATTTTCTATTTTCTCGCTGATCGGAAGGAAGTTCAGATAAATCGGGCTGTTGGGTGACTTAATTTTTGTTGTTCCAAGCAGACCTATGAACAACAATTTTATCTGATTCTCATAACGCAGATAACCGCTTGTTTTTTCATACCCGGAAATGCGGACCTGATCCCCTACCAGTTTTTCCAAGATAAAATGCCTTATATCTTCCTGCAGTTTATTGAGGGTTTTGTAGATTCGAAAGGCTTCGTATACCTCTTTTTCGAAAGTTGCATATCCAACACTGTTGAATTTCCTCTTTTTGTGGATGAATTTTAGCGGAAATTTAAGTTTCAGGCTTACAAGGTCCTGGAATTCAATATACCGGATTCCCCTGAGTTTAAAAATCCTTTCCATTGCGGAAATCATCTTACCGGCATGGAGCAGCTTGGTTCGACGAATTTTATTCCACTCACCCGATTCGAGAAAACCGGCGGGCGTCAAACCTTCGGGCAGTCCTTCTTTCTTATATTTTTCCAAGGCATAAAAGAGGGCGCCCAATTTTTCAAAGACTTCATCAAACTGTTCTTCAAGGTTCATTTCCCCATCGATAATTTTGTGACACATGGACCTTATTTGAAAGAGCCGGCCCGCAAAATCTTCGAGAATCAGATCTTCCCTGATGGCAGAAAGCATGATAACAGACAGTATGAAAAATGCATCAAAGAGATCCTTGTCTTTCGGGATAAGGACGCTGTTGAGTGCGGAGAGAGAAATTTCCCCCCTGACATTCCGGTACAAAAGGCTGTGATATTTTAC
>CAYOWC010000024.1:1536-5335 GCA_964407525.1 uncultured Desulfobacteraceae bacterium
TCAAGATTTTCCAGTTGTGTCTCACTGATTCCCACAATGCCTGTGGCCATAGGCCCAAATTCTTTCTGTGCCAGGCCGTGAAGGAATTCTTCATCCTGAAAATCCTGTTTTTCATGGGCAACCAGTGCCTGGAATTTTCTCGCGGCAGCCATGATATAGACCGTGACCGGGGATGTGAGGTAAAGCTGTCCTGAAATGTCAAGATCCTTCAATGCCATAAATTCAGGAATCAGAAAGTTTAGAATCGTGGGAGCATTGTGATAAAGAAGGTCAAGATCTGAGAACAGCCTTGCGGGACTGAAAAGAACAAGAAGGAGATTATCTTTCAGCCTTTTTCGCAACAGCAAGACCTTCTCAACCCATCTCTTGTGTCTCAGCGGCAATTTGGGAATAGAATCGCTTTCTCTCAGAAGCCTCTGGTGGCTTTTGAAAAAGGCTTCCAAATTGGAAAAAAAGATTTCAAGTCTGCGGAATTTTTCTAAGGGAATATCGACTGCCGCAAGGCCACTTATCTCCTTCAACAGGTTTTCAGCCCGTTCAATGTTTTCTTGAATATCCTGGAAATGCAGTTCAAGCGCCTGTGTTTTGTCGTCAATCTTGAACTGAAAACCGGTTCCTGCCACAAAAGAAAATCTATTCTGGCTCAGCTGTTCCTTAAAATGCCTGAGTGTCTGCAAATCGAGATGCCTGATATTGATAAATCCGGCTTCCTGTCCCACTTTTCCTATCCGGTCTTCAACGCTTTCCATCTCCAAATCAGCCAGTACCGGATTGAAATTAATAATCTCTCCACGGGCAAGATAAACGGCTATCCAGAGAAGGATAAAAACGTTACGGCTGTCCATTTTTTTGAACAAGTGCCCTGTACCATGAAATTCCATTTCAAGGAATCTCCGGTAAAATACGGGATGTTGGAGGGGGGCAAACGCAAAATGCATTTCCTCAAACTGGAATAACGTTTTCTGGAGCTTGATTACATTTTCTATCTTGGCCAGTTTTTTTTCATCATAATCAGCAAGGGCTTCTTTTTGCATCCGGCCTTTCTTTCGCAATTCAGGCCAACCGGTGAGGAACTCCGAATAATTCATCATCATGAGTACTTTTTGAATGATTTTATTTTGGATCCCACCCATGGAAGAGATTTTTTCCTCCAGAAGGTCATCCCAATCCAGCTCTGCATTGATGATAACCCGCACCGTTGATTCATAAAGAGAAAAAAGCTGCAGAATTTCTTCACTACTGAGAACTTTTCCCCTGGCCGCTTCCGTTTCGGCCATGGTCATCAGACGGCAATAACGGAATAGATTTAATGCCTGTTCCTGGTCGTATTTCACCGCCATATCGGAAACCGGTTTAAGGGCTTTCTCGCTTATTTTGCCGGAGATGATCCTTCCATATTGGGTATGCCCAAGCACAATAAGCAGGATTTCTTTCATTTCAGCACGTGTAAACCCGAAAAAAACAAGGATGGGAAGGTTTTCAATGATTGCCGTTCGTTGCCCCTCTATTCCATCAGGATTCAAATAATTCCTGATTTTTTCCAACAAAGTTAGCTTCCCGGTCAGTTTGATGACGTAACCAAGAGCGCTGTGCCTCCTTCGTCTGTTTTCAAATGGTTGTTTGAGTCGATCGCTTAGGATTCTTGGCAGTGATTTGTAATCACCGCTTTTCATCCTGGCAAGGATTCGTAAAGTCCGAATGACATACTCAAAGGAATCTTTATAATCCGCCACCAGTGCAACGGAACATCCCATAAGGTTAGAGACAACAACATCGTCTTTAACCATCGCAATGATAGGGTTCACGGACTTTTTCTGCCCCAGGTAGGTCATGAGGTAATTCGGTGTATACCCTTCCCAGGAAATTCGGCTCAACCAGTCTTTTTTAACAATTTCTGGAACGGCAGGTTCGAGAAATATTTCGTCAAAAAAAGCAGAGAAGATCTTTGGCCAGGCCTTTTCCTGGTTTTCAAGGAATGGATGCTCGGTAAAGGGAGTGTTCAGGTAGGGAAGTGCGGAAATTTCATCGAGGGAAAGTTCCTCTAAGGATTTCCCCCCCAACAGTCGATCAAGAATATCCTGTTCCATATAGGGAGAACTCAGATATTTATGCAAATCATACAGGTTGACTTGAAGCACATGGTTCTTGATTTCATAACGTTTCTTTGTTTTGAATATATGGCAGAACAACGAAAAGCTTTTTTCTTCATTTTCGGTTTTAAACGTCATATTTGTTGTTTTCGTGGTCTTTTCCACAAAATGGTCTGCAATAACAAATATTTCACCATCCTGTTTAAGCAGATTGAAAATTTTCCAGAGAACATAGGCGCCGTACTGATAAAACCGTTTTTTTGAGAAGGTTTCTCTCGTGAGATGGCTGAATTTCTCCATGAGAAAAACATCGCTCAGGTCACTCATGATAATGACGAGGTCGAGTTTTTGATCGAAGTCTCGTATTTTTTCGGGAGAATCCAGTATCACAAAATGGTGTTCCTTGAAACGGAGAGAGAGTTCGTGGAGGACCAATTCGTCCTGCCGAGATAAAACCCCGACATGGTGGTATTCTTTCAGGTATTTTTTCCCATGAAAACCAATAATTTTGCTTATTTCGTCCACTTTGGCGCGAACATGGGTAAGGGTATTGGATATGAGATGAACGGGAATAAGGTAGTAAGGTCTGCCAAACCTGGAAAACCGGATCAATAATCCCATTTTTCGGTAAATTTCATTGATGTCTTTATAATGGGCTTTGATGTCTTCAGGTTTTTCAAGGGATATGGACTGGAGGTTTCTGATTTCCTTGGGTCTCAACCGGTCAAAATCTTCAAAAAGACCACACCCGTAGGCATTGCCGCCAAATCTGCTTCGAAGCTGCGAAGGGTGTTTAAAGGAAACGAAAGTGCCTACCGGTACGTGTAGCGGATTAATCCCGAAAATCTCAAAATCCTCGGGCTTTATGAACTGAAACGGGCCTTCCTGCCAAAAGACCTTTTTAGAAAAGGTGTGGATGGGTTCCATATTGATTACAACCCTGAAATCAGTGAACCCGTTCTATCGGGAACGGGGCAACCACTCAGACCGGGTTCAAACATGTTGGGATCCTGCCGAAAGGATTCAGCACTGCCCTCTCTCATTATGCATCCCTCCTCCAACATATAGACGTAATCGGCAATTTGCAGGGCCATGTTACTATTTTGCCCACCCAGCATAATCGTTGTCCCCTCTTTCCGGTTCAAACGTTCCAGTATCTGAAAAATTTCTCCGACAATTAGAGGCGCCAAACCACGTGAGGGTTCATCTATGAGAAGCAGTTCGGGATGCGACATCATGGCCCTGCCGATTACGGCCATCTGAAGTTCCGCGCCGCTGCACCGACGGGAAAGGACCTTCCTGTGTGAAAGGAGCATAGGGAAGTAGGAATATACCATATCAAGATCTTTTCTATACGATTTCCCCCGGCGGGTAGCAGTGCCCACCTTCAGATTTTCCTCAATCGTCAGATTTTTAAATTCTTGCCTGCCTTCCAAAACTTGAATAACCCCCTTACTAATAATTTCTTCCAGAGGCAGATGCAATATCGGTTCTCCCTTGAATTCTATGGATCCTCCAACAACCTTTCCTCCTTCAAACTCAAGCAGACCGGAAGCGGTTTTTAGAGTGGTCGTTTTGCCGGCTCCTTTCCTCCCAAGTAACGCAACGATCTGTTTTTCCTTGACAGTTATGGAGATTTCTTCCAGTACCTGGATCCTGCACGGATAAAAAGCGCTTATGTGGCGAATCTCAAACATGGCATCGGTACC
>CAYOWC010000024.1:5435-32401 GCA_964407525.1 uncultured Desulfobacteraceae bacterium
GCTTTTAGGTATCAACGAATGTCTTCGTGATAACTCTGGAGCGCGCGAACGGCTCCGCGCCCCCGCCTATTGGCGGCAATTCCCCGCGCGGCTGCAAGGGCTGCCGACAGGGTAGTGATATAGGGTATTTTGTACTTGATTGCGGTTTTTCTTATGTAAGAATCATCATGTTTACTCAATTTTCCACTGGGGGTATTGACAACGAGCTGAATTTCATTGTTTTTGATTCCATCAACAATATTCGGTCTCCCCTCATGCAGTTTCAAGATTTTTTCCGATTCTATGCCACATCCCGTCAGGAACTTGTGGGTGCCGTTCGTTGCTTTGATGCCGAATCCAAGTTTTTGAAACTGTCGTGCCAACTCCGTGACGGCGGGACGATCTGTTTCCGTTACAGTAATCAGCACAGTACCCTCAGAAGGCAGCCGCATTTGTGTGGCTTCTTGCGCCTTGAAATAGGCCAGTCCAAAAGAATCGGCCATTCCGAGAACTTCTCCCGTAGATCTCATTTCGGGTCCGAGGAGCGGATCAACTTCGGGAAACATATTAAAGGGAAAGACAGATTCCTTGACTCCAAAATGGGAGAACGAACGGGATTTCAGATTAAGGTCTGACAACTTTTTTCCAAGTATCAATTGTGTTGCAATTCTTGCCATGGAGATATTGCAAACTTTTGAGACCAGCGGAACGGTGCGCGATGCCCTGGGATTTGCTTCAAGAATATACACTGTGTCATCAGCGATGGCATACTGAATGTTCATAAGACCTACCACATTCATTTCCACCGCAATTTTCTTCGTATACTCGTATATGGTTTCAATATGTTTTGCCGGGATACTGATGGGAGGAATTACGCAGGCTGAATCACCAGAGTGGATCCCGGCGAATTCAATATGTTCCATTACAGCCGGAACAAAGGCATCCGTCCCGTCTGATATGGCATCCGCTTCAGCCTCAATAGCATTTTCCAGAAATTTATCGATAAGGATGGGGCGTTCCGGTGTTACGCCCACTGCAGCCGTAACATATCGCCTCAGCATTTCCTCATCGTGCACCACTTCCATACCGCGGCCTCCAAGGACGTACGAAGGCCTGACCATCAGCGGATAGCCAATTCTTTCAGCAATATCGAGGGCCTCTTCCAGAACGATCGCCATGCCGGACTCGGGCTGGGGAATCCCAAGTTTTTCCATCATCTTTCTAAATCGATCCCGGTCTTCCGCAAGGTCTATGGTTTCCGGCGAGGTCCCAATGATGTTTACACCTGCTTCAGCCAGTTCTTTGGCTATGTTCAAAGGTGTCTGTCCTCCGAACTGGACGATAACCCCTTCGGGCTTTTCTTTCTCGTAGATGCTCAGCACATCTTCCACGGTGAGTGGTTCAAAATAGAGTTTGTCGGATGTATCGTAATCCGTGGAAACCGTTTCGGGATTGCAGTTGACCATGATTGATTCCACCCCCTCATCCCTGAGCGTAAAAGCGGCATGGACACAGCAGTAGTCAAATTCGATCCCCTGGCCGATCCGGTTGGGTCCGCCCCCAAGGACCATCACCTTGCGATTTGCACTGGATGACACTTGATCGGGTGCGTTATAAGTAGAAAAATAATAGGCTGTATTTTCCACTCCACTTACGGGAACCGGCTCCCACCCTTCTTGAACACCGATGGAAATGCGTCTTTCACGGATTTCTTTTTCGGGAATTCCTAAGATCTGGGAAAGGTACCGGTCGGAAAATCCATCTTTCTTGGCCCTTTCCAGCAGCACATCAGGAAGCTCCCCGCCTTTATGCTGCAAAACCTCTTCTTCAAGATCCACCAGCTCTTTCATCTGCTCAATAAACCAGGCCTTGATATGTGTCTTTTCGTGTAAGGTCTCAATGCTTACACCCTTTCTGAGGGCTTCGTACATGATGAACTGTCTCTCACTGCTCGGTTCTGAAAGCATATCGAGCAGATCCCCCACATCCTTTTCGTGAAAATCCTTTGCAAAACCGAGACCATATCGGCCATTTTCCAGAGACCGGATCGCCTTGTGAAATGCCTCTTTGTAGTTCTTGCCGATGCTCATGACCTCTCCAACCGCACGCATTTGCGTCCCCAGCTTGTCTATGGACCCTTCAAACTTCTCAAAAGCCCATCTGGCAAACTTGACTACCACATAATCTCCCCACGGGGTATATTTCTCTAATGTTCCTTCTCGCCAGTAAGGAATTTCATCCAGCGTCAGGCCCCCGGCCAGCAGGGAAGACACCAATGCAATGGGAAAACCTGTGGCTTTTGAAGCCAGGGCCGACGACCGTGATGTCCGAGGGTTGATCTCAATAACCACAACCCGACCGGTTTCAGGGTTGTGCGCAAACTGGATATTGGTTCCCCCGATGACCTGAATCGCTTCAACGATATCATAGGAATATTTCTGCAGCTTTTCCTGCAGTTTTTTATCAATGGTCAGCATGGGCGCCGTACAAAAGGAGTCGCCGGTGTGTACCCCCATGGCATCCACATTTTCTATAAAACACACGGTTATCATTTGGTTTTTCGCATCGCGGACCACTTCCAGCTCCAGTTCTTCCCAACCCAGGACGGATTCTTCCACCAGCACCTGCCCGACCATGCTTGCGGAAATACCCCGGCTGACGATAGTCCGTAATTCTTCAACATTATACACCAGCCCGCCCCCGGTTCCCCCCATTGTATAGGCAGGCCTGATCACCACAGGATAACCGAGCTTGTCAGCAACCTTTTCGGCTTCCTCCACACTCAAGGCAGGCTCGCTTTCGGCCATTTCAATGCCAAGCTTGTCCATGGTTTCTTTAAAGGCGATGCGATCTTCCCCTCTTTTTATGGCATCCACTTCAACACCGATGATCTTCACGTTGAACTTGTCCAGGACACCGGTCCTGGCCAGTTCCATTGAAAGATTCAACCCCGACTGTCCTCCGAGGTTGGGAAGAAGAGCATCCGGCCGTTCCTTTTCGATGATTTCCGCCATTGTCTCGAGATTGAGTGGTTCGATATATGTGGCATCGGCTATCCCCGGATCCGTCATAATGGTCGCGGGATTGGAATTGGCCAGAACGATCTTGTAACCAAGTTTTCTCAAGGCCTTACAGGCCTGGGTGCCGGAATAGTCGAATTCACAGGCCTGTCCTATAACAATAGGTCCGGAACTAATGATCATCACTTTGTCAATATTGTCGAGTTTGGGCATAGGGGCTCCTTTTAAGTTGTAGTCACAGCGGAGTAAATATCAAAAGCAGTACTTATTCTCAATGTAGGGGATATTAAAAAAGTGGGAGATTGGTGTCAAGGTGAAAAGCCTTACTCGTTTCCTTCCAACGTTTCAGAAGATATGGCTTGGTCCTTTCAAATGTGGTACAATCCTCTTCGATGGCTTCTTCAGCCTGCTTGATGGACATTTTTTCGGTTCGCCTAACAAAGGAAAGAGTTCTTCCAAAATAAAGAGGAATCAAGGAGTCCATAATCTGGTCGGTATCGATACTGACTCTCCCGTACGAAGCAGCCGTATCAAAGAGAATCCTGGCCCATAGATCTGTGGGGAAATTAAATTCCCGGATTGTCATTCCTTTGATCTCAAGGAGTTTTCTATAGGCATCCGGCGTGAGAATTTCCTGCCATATCCCACTGTGCGTTTCGAAACCCCGGTGAAACTGGTCGATAAGATTCTCCCTGTTCACCCCAACCTTGGGCGGCATTTCCACTTCTCCAAGACCGAAACCGTATATGGCGGTAGGCCTGCTGTTTTTTACCTTGGCCCAGAACGGTTCAAACTGTCCCATCATGGAAAAAATGGTGCCCACTACCTCCCTGAACATGGGCCCGAGATCAGCCCCCGGATCCTTTGTTCGGTGAATTTTTGGCCTTCCCATAAACGCTTGGCATATTTTCATTTTCTGACTGATGGCCAAAGTTGTCATCCAGATATCAATACCGAAATTGGCTACAGACTCATCCCAGATCGTGCTGCTAAGATACACTTGGTTGAGTTTACCGCTGAATCCGAAATCCCCTCCGATCGGTTGCCTCACCCTTCGTCCATACAGTGCCCTTGTTATGGGATAGGCGATGCTTTTTGTAATGGTTCCATCATATTTATGCCGGATATAGAGGGGAGCGACATAGGAAAAGCCGTTGAAAAGAGGGTCTCCTAAGTGTTTGATCCATTCAGGGGTAATACTTTTAAGATCCGCATCGACTACAACCACCGCTTTTGCTTTGAGGTCGCTTACTTTTTGAAAGAGATTCCTGAAGTTGTTTCCTTTCCCTTTTACTCCCGGCTCAGTGGAAAGATAGATTTTGGGAGTTTTTGTAGGCGTCTCAAGAAATGCTTTTTTCGTATCGTCCGGGGAATTGTTATCGCAATTGATAATGACCGATTCGTATTCTGAAAAATATTTCGTCAGGCCTTCGTCGGCCTGGGAAACGGGATATGCGATGGAATCGGCTTCCCTATAAGACGGAATACATACCACCATCCTGGCCCTCTTGATATTTTCGGGATTAACTTCCCTTTCAAAAACATCAGACATTATTCTCCTCCTGACTTTCTTCCAAAATATGAATTACTGCTGTGTTCCAGCCCTTCGGGCCAATTTCCTCTGTCATTGTAAGTTCCGGCATATCATTTTTCAGCCACGAAAAATCTTTTGTTGACTTTATGAGCACAGGAAAATCAGAGCGTTCAAGCATACCAAAGTCGTTGGGGCTATCCCCAAGTGCAATCGTAAAGATTTTTTCATAGCTTTGACGGTACCAGGAAACCACCAAATCCATGGCAATGCCCTTGTTATTTCTCCCTTTCAGGTGGAAGAAACGGCCTCCGGAAGTAATTTCAAGCCCTCTCTTTTCCGCAGTTTCCAGCAGTGGCCCCATATCTTCATATTCATGGTTCAGAATAAATGGTTCATCAAATTCCCGTGTGGAAGCCAATCGTGCCCCTTCTTCATCCAGTCCTGTCAATCGAGAAATTTCCGCCGGGTTCATATCCGAAAATCCACGGATGTCCCAACCCAGCTCATCACGGATTTCTGTGAAATGTCGCACAAGATGTTCATAATTCACACCGAGAGAAATTTTCCAGAGCATTTTTTCGCCGATTTCCGAGGGCACAACTTCCTGTTTATTTTTCAAAAATAACCCGTCTGAGGGCAACACTCCGAAGGGGGCATCCGGGCATATTTCCAGTGGAAAAAAAATTCCACCACCGTTTTCGGAAATGAATGGCGCTGAAAGAGAAAGGGAAGCATGAAGCGGCTCTATTTCCAACCTTGTTTTACTGGTAGCAAGGATAACCGAGACGTCACGCTCTCGACATAAATCCAAGGCAGGCCTGGCTTCAGCCCATGAATAGTTTTCATGGTCCAGAAGCGTATCGTCCAAATCAGTAAAAACTAAATATCGCAAAATGCACATCCCTTGTCGGGAAATAATGCGTGAAGAGGGGTCTTATTAACGCTTTGGCTACCGTCAATCCCGTCCAGTTCGATTCAATTGATCACATTCTAAACTTTACGTTTAAATAAAATAAGATCCGTTGTCAATGCTCCAGTAACATTAACAGCAATTCTCATTATAAGCTCGGTTTTATCCCAAAAGACTGTGTGAGTGGCATTTTGCCACGACTTTTCGCGGCTGGAACCCACCCAACCGACTGTGGACAAGAGCCCTCCCACAGAGGGGTTTTTTCAAAATTATAATTGCTGTAACATTAACCCTGAAAGTGTGAAGAGTTAAAGGATTTTCCTTTCAGCTACAGATATTTCAGACCTCGTTATTTCGCCTCGTTTTGAGGCACAAAACATGGACATTTTGCGGGTCATAACGACCCTATATGGGCTTATCAGCGGCATAAGTAGCTGATATTTATATCATCCAAAAACTAATAAACGTCCAATTTTGCTCTACTGGAGCGTTTTTTCCCGACGTATTACGACAAGATTTATTTTATTTCAGCCAGTTATGACTTTTTTCTCTTATCCCGTTAATCCTCTTGATCCTCTCAAAATATTGAGATCTGCACTTCATGCATTCGGTTTTTCCTTGAAAGCATTTCCTCTGGCTGGTAACTTTCTCCGGAGTTTAGAATTCCGATGAAGGAGAAATTTTCATGATACCGTCAGTTCAAGAGTGCTTTCATTTGATGGATAAATACGCCATGCTGGAAAATATCCGCGCCCACACAATAATGGTAGGAAAAATTGCATTTCTTATAGCCAGTGGCCTTCACCGTTCCGGAATCGATGTTTCCGTCAAGGAAGCCACTGTTGGGGCACTCTTACACGACATTGGAAAGACACCCGCCCTGAAATCAGGAGAAAACCACGCGGAGACAGGTATGCGAATCTGCCTTGAAAATAACCTGGACGAAATTGCCCCCATCGTCAGGGAACACGTCAGATTAAAAAACTACGATTTGGACGGAATGTATTGTGAAAAGGAAATTGTCTTCTATTCGGATAAGCGGGTCAATCATGACCAGATCGTGAGCCTGAATGAACGGATGGACTATATTATTGAGAGATATGCCTTTGGCAAGGAGGATCTATGCGAGGCGATAAGAAAAAACTTTCTCCTTTGTACCAAGGTTGAAGAAAAACTATTCAGAAAGCTGGCCTTCAGACCCGAATCGTTACCCTTTATAGTGGAGTCTGAAGGCCCTGACTTTCTTTCGCTGGATGCTTAAGCCGGCCAGCGATTTTTGTCCAGAATATTGCCCCTAAAAAGTGCAATTCACCATAATCAGCGATGTCTGGATGTTTGATAAATCACTCCGCTTTCTTCTCTTTTTTCGCTTTCTTCTTTTTCTTTTTCTGCTGGCGCTTGCTTTCTTCTTCCTCTTCTGCGGTCTTTTTCTTGGACTTTTTCACCTTGGGAGCCGCCAGCTTTTCCGCTTTAGTTGCGGCCATTTCCTGGATTTTCTTTTCCATCTTATCAATGGTTTCCAGCCGGTTGTTAGTTTCCCTGAGCTTGGCCCTGATCTGTTTAACTACGGTATCTTTGACCGTCTTGCCAGATTCAACACCATCCTCTTTGAGCTGCGCTAACCTTTGACTCAGTTTCCCCTCCCAGTAGGCCTTCTGTTCTAATCTTTCTTCTTTTCCTTTTGATGGCATAATGTTCCTTTCTTTATTCCTAATCAAAGTGCGAGGCCATGGATTTCCAGTGACCTCAGTAATCCTCTGATGCAAAATCGCATACATCCTATTTCTTTTTATCAGGAAATGAGAAATTAGTAAAGCTCTCTTCTCATTGTCAACAGATCCTTGGAAGTTGTTCTCCCGTTAATACCGGAAGAATCCGGGTACCACCTATTCTCGTTTTGAGCAACACTTTTCCAATGTTTTGGTCGGTAACCTCTCCAATGATGGTGCTTCTTTTTCCAAACGGATGATCTTTCATAGCTCGCAAGACCATCTTTGCATCTTTTTCGGCAACAAACACGAGGCATTTCCCTTCGTTGGCCACATACAGGGGATCGATTCCAAGTATTTCAGATACGGCGGCGGCAGATTTGCTGATGGGAAGAGCGTCCTCGAAAAGATCAATACCAACCCCTGACTGGACCGCAATTTCATTCAGCGCTGTAGCGACTCCTCCCCGTGTGGGGTCCCTGAGTATGTGGGTTTGAGGACAAACATGAAGAATTCGTTCTGTCATGGAATTAAGGGCAGCGCTGTCGCTCACAAGGGCCGACTTCAATTCCAGGCCCTCCCTACAGGTCATAATGGCCAGGCCATGGTCCCCAATAGTTCCATTGACAAGAATCAGGTCGCCAGGCTTCCCATTGCAGCTGCTCACATCAATACCGTTCGGAATAGAACCGATACCTGCGGTATTAATGAAAATCTTGTCCGCATGCCCCTTCGGGACGACCTTGGTATCCCCGGCTACCACAAACACTCCGGCATCCCTGCAAGCCAGGGCAATGGAATCGACAATCCTTGCGAGATCTTCAAGGGGAAAACCTTCCTCCAGGATCATGCCAAGAGTCAGATAAAGAGGGACGGCTCCCTGCATGGACAGATCATTTACTGTACCATGGACAGCCAGGCTGCCGATATCTCCTCCCGGGAAAAAAATGGGATCAACCACATAAGAGTCTGTTGTCATAGCCACATTTGTTCCGGAAAGATTCAAAACGGCACTGTCATCCATCCTGTCCAGGAAGCGGTTTGACAATCGGCTCATAAAAACATCATGAACCAGTTCATGGGAAGCCTCACCCCCACTTCCATGATCCAGTGTAATGAAATTGTCACGCATAGATAAGTTCCTCGTATGAAAAGTTCAGTAGGTAGTAAGCGGTAGGCAGTAGGCAGTCAGGGACCATCGGGATTCCCTTAATAACCTACCACAATACCAAAGTTTCTTTCTCGATCAGACTGAACATTTTTTCCGGCCAGAGACGCCGCTCGTAGGAAATTTGTCGAAGATCCCGTCTTTAGCGGGAAAACCTGTCGTTCTCTGCGCCTCCGCGTCTCTGCGCGAGACCTCGTGTTGCATTTTTCAGGTTATACCGAATCTGAAAACCTTTTAATTTCTCTCAGAAGGTCAGGTATCATCTTTCTGATAAAACCTTCTCTGTCGTATGGGTTCAGGGCTGAAAATTCCTCATATGCGGGATGTTCCTTATTCAGCTGGGGGATTTTTGCTTGAAGGAACCTCCCCTGTTTCTCAAATTGGATCACGAGTTCCACAAGCGTGAGGGTTTCTCCCGGATAATTTTCAAGCCAGTTGAGTCTTTTCATGCATTCAAATCTGATGCGATCAAGCAAAAACAGGTAATGGTCTATAACAAGCATCTTATCCCTGGGATGAATTTCATTAAATTCAAACCCGGAGCCAAAATCTTTCATGCTCATGATCAGGTCGTAAAGATAAAACGTTCCCTTTTCTTTTCCCTGGGCCAAAAAGGAAAGCACCCCCATGGAAACGGACTCGGTCGTTGTACCAAAACCGAAATGCTCTGTGAACCGGCCATTCCAGTTACGGAATCCTCTCTTTGCAGCCAACAGAAGTCTGCTTTTTTCAAAGTCGATAACTTGCGGCATTACCTGCCTTTTCCACCATTTGTGTGGTTTGCATCCCTGTCGGAAAAAGGAATTTCCAGTTCATATACTCCACTATCCAAAACAGCTTTTATGGGTCTTTCAGACGCAGCCTCAAATACTTTCAGCATCGCCTTATTTGTAGCCAATACATCCGCCTGGAACCCTTCAATGCCCCTGTCCTGGGCAATTTTCATAAGGGTTTTAAAAAGAAACTTTGCGATGCCTTTTCCCTGAAAAGCCTCATCAACTACGAACGCGACGTCGGCATAGGGCCGGTCATGAAAACGAACATACCGCGCTTCGGCTACAATCCTCCCTTCACCTGGCTCCCCCATGAGGCCAACAATAGACATGATCGTTCTATAATCCACGTTCACATAATCCTGCATTTTAGAGTGGGGCATGGTCTTAATAGGCGAGAAGTAGCGATAATAAACCGATTTATCTGAAAATCGGTAAAAAAGGCGCCGCATTTCATCCACATCGGAAGGCTTGATGGCCCGGAAACGAACCAACAATTTATCTTTGAACATCTGGGTCCACTCAAGTTCCGCTGGATAAAGCCGCCCTGATTCCGAAAGATAGATTTGGTCCGGATACAAAATGTGTTTTTCTTTAGCAAGAGTCACCAGTTCCTCCCGATCGTCGGGGTGGGCAATGTCAATCAACGCTAATGCCCTTTCTCGAATGGTTCTTCCCGTCATGGATGCGAGCCCATATTCGGTTACTACCATATCCATAGCTTCTCTTCCGGAGAACTGATCTGGAAAATTCCCTAAAGACAGAAGGATATTGGACTCGTTCTTCAGATTTCGGCTCGGCAAGGCAAAAATGATTCGCCCCCCTTTTGAAAAGGTGGAACCATTCAGGAACTCCTGGGCTTCACCGGGCCCTGCTCCTATATTTCCTTTTCCCGTATGCAGAGCCACGCCTCCTGTAAGATCTACTTTGCGGGCGGGAATCACAACCATAAATCGGTCGTTGCTTCCGATTCGTTTTGGATCTGCAACCACGTCAATACCCTGAAATTCAATAAGGGGGTTCCGGTGAACCCAATCAAAAAGCTCTCTAGTTCCCAAAGCATAGGCTGTAAGAGATTTTCCTAAAAAGATGCCTTTTCTTCGATTGGAAACAGCGCCGCTTTTCACCAGGTCCATAACCGCGTCCGTAAAAAACGGAGAATGGATGCCTAGGTGTTTTTTTTCTCTCAAATGAAGCGCCAGGGCCTCAAACAGGGGGCCTACGGAAAACGCAAGGCAACTGCCATCCTGAATAATGGATGCCACGTTGGCGCCCACCTTGTCATACACATCATCTACCGGCCACCGAGGAAAATAAATGGGTGGTTCCGTAGCCTCTACCAGAAAGTCAAAATCATCCGCATGAACAAACGTATCTCCAAGAGTCCTGGGTGCCCACTCATTTACCTCACCAACGACAATAGAAGCCTTTTCCATGGCCTGCCTCGCCACATCAATGGCTGGGCCGAGACTACAGTAGCCAGCCTTGTCAGGTGGGGTAATCTGGATAAACGCAGCATCAATCCCAATTTTACCGGACTCAATCAGAGAAGGAATTCGTGAAAAATTAGTGGGAATGAGATCAATTCTTCCCTGGGTAATAGCTTCACTCGCCACCCACCCTGCAAAAAATGTTTTCAGCCTGAATTTATGGGTGTCTTGTTCTGCTACGGATATGGCCTGGCCGAAACTCACCAACTGTATAATTTCCAGATCCCTCAGATTACCCAGGTTCGAATCCATCAGGCTTTTCACCATGGCGCGGGGTTCCGCCACACCGGTACCAAGGAAAATACTCATCCCCGGTTTAATTTTTGAGAGTACTTTCTCCGTAGACACCTGCTTTGCTTTCCAGTTCACTTTTTTGGAATTGAACATCAGCGGATCTTCTCCTTCACCCCGGAATTCAACCTGAATTTTTCTGCCACATGAAGGAGATTTCTTTCCCAATCTCCAGAAAGAGGATCAGCGATTACCACTTTGGCGTCCGTTTCTCTCGCTACCACTTGGGCGCTTTTTGTTGAAAATTGCGGCTGCACAAAAACCGCTTCAATCCCATTGGTTCTTGCAAAACGGATGCATTCGGCCAGGTATGCAGCGCCAGGTTCCTTGCCTTCCACTTCCATGGGAATCTGTTTCAATCCGTAGTGATCAGCAAAATACCCCCAGGTGGGATGAAAAACCAAAAATGCCTTCTGGATGCCGTTGAATTCCAGGATTTCCTTCATTCTCCTGTCCAGGCGGTCAAGTTCGTCTTCAAATTTGAGTAGATTGCTTTCATAAACTTCCCTGTTCGCAGGATCTGCTTGAATAAGGAACTCTGCAATAACACGAGCCTGCGATTTTACGAGCGGTGGAGAAAGCCATATGTGGGGATCCGGGTGGTCGTTTTTTTCTGTATTTTTTTCTTCTTCCCCATGAATTTTCTCCTGAAGTCCATGATTGTGAGCCATCATCTGCCGTTTCTTGATTCCCTGATCCGTGTAAGCAATCGCCATATCGGGATTCACTTTTTTGAATCTTTCCAACCAGTATCTTTCAAAAGGAACGCCAATGGCAAAATATATTCTGGAAGCATGAAGATTTTTGAGTTGCACCGGCTTTGGTTCATAGGTAGCAGGACTGAAACCGGGCAAGACCATTACGGAGACGGTCACCAGATCTCCCCCAATTTTTTTTACAAAATACTTTTGGGGTAAAATGCTCGCGGTAACAGCTAGCTTTCCGTCTGCCCTGCATGGCTTAGAGCCAACCACTGCAATAATACTGATCAGAAAAAATGTGAAGATAACCTTTGAGCGCATGGAAAACCTGCATGATGAATGGGTTACATGTTTGGATCAGCCCTTCTGGGCCACAACAACCCTGTACGAATGACTGTAGTCCTTCACCCGTTTTATACTGGTATAGGCTTTCATCTGATCCATCATGCCCATAACCTTCCCGGTTTGTTCCGGAGACATTTCAATCATGAGCCACCCTCCGGAATTCATGAAATGGGGGGCGGACTTTATAATCTCTTTGATGGTATATAGCCCTTCATCTTTGCCATCCAATGCAATTTTCGGTTCATAATCTCTCACCTCGGGCGGGAGATCAGGGTATTCACTCGAAGAGACATAGGGAGGGTTAGACAATACCAGATCGAAACGCATATTTTTGACGGGCGCCCATAAATCACCCTGCAAAAAATCAATTTTCTCTGATACCTTATGGGCATCTGCATTACGTCTTGCCACTGCCAGGGCATCCTCTGAAATATCCGTGGCCCATACGCGCGCATCAACCATCTCCTTGGCCGCAACAACTGCTATAATACCGCTTCCGGTACACATATCGAGGACCCGATGGAAATGCCCCGAAAAAACCGGAGCCTCTTTTGTCTGAGCAATAGCCTGCTCCAGAAGAACTTCCGTTTCGGGTCTCGGTACAAGGACGTTCCCATTCACTTCAAAATCAAGTGACCAGAACTCCTGTTTCCCGGTAATATACTGCAATGGTTCATGCTTGATGCGGCGTTGGATCAGTGCGCGAAAATCAGAAACCTCTTTTTTCGTCAGGGGTTTGTCCAAATCAAGATAGAGCCCTATCCGTTCGAATTGCAGAGCGTGTGCAAGAAGCACTTCCGATGTGAGGCGAGGGTTATCTATGCCCTTCTGGCGTAGATAATCAGTAGCAACAGAGAGTAGGCCCTTTATTTTCCAATTCTTTCCAGACATACGGTTATTAAGAGACAGTCCTTCTACCGGGCTTTTTTCAGAGATTCAGACTGAAAATGCGTGATGAGGGGATCGATGACCATATCCAGCGCTCCATGGAGGAAGTTCTCCAACTTGTAAATCGTAAGCCCGATCCTGTGATCGGTAATGCGCCCCTGTGGAAAATTGTAGGTTCTGATCCTCTCACTTCTGTCTCCTGAACCCACCATAGTCCTTCGTTCTTCACTCATTTTGGCGTGTTGTTCGGCAGACTCCAGATCCAACAACCTGGACCTGAGAACCTTCATCGCTTTGGCCTTGTTTTTATGCTGAGATTTTTCATCCTGGCATGTTACGACAAGTCCAGTAGGAATATGCGTAATTCGGACGGCCGAATCCGTGGTGTTTACATGCTGACCGCCACAGCCGGAGGATCGGTAAACATCTATTCGAAGGTCTTCTTGATTGATTTCCACGTCAATATCTTCGGCTTCAGCCAGAATCGCCACGGTTACCGCAGAGGTATGGATTCTGCCCTGGGTTTCCGTCTCCGGAACTCTCTGAACACGATGAACACCACTCTCATATTTCAGTCTACTAAAAACCATGCGTCCGGATACAAGAATAATAATTTCCTTGAACCCACCGATTCCCGTCATGCTTTGGCTCAAAATTTCCGCTTTCCATCCCTTGCTTTCCGCATACCGGCTGTACATGCGGAAAAGATCGGATGCAAAGAGTGCGGCTTCGTCTCCACCAGTGCCTGCTCTGATCTCCAGGAGAATATTTTTCTCATCATTCGGATCTTTTGGAATGAGCATAATCATAAGACTTTGCTCAAGTTTTTCAAGTTCCAACGTCAGAGAATCTATTTCCTCTTTTGCAAGTTTTTTCATCTCAAGATCCGGATCGTTGAGAAAACTCTTATTCTCCTTGATTTCACTTTGAACAGACCGGTGTTTTCTGAATGCAGTTACAATAGGAAGCAGTGAACTATGCTCTTTGGCAAATTTCTGAAATGTTTTCTGATCCCGAGCCACTTCCGGCCGGCTGAGATTAAACTCCAGATCGATAAATCGATCTTCGATTTCTTTTATTTTCCCTAACCCTAACATACCATTTGACCTTTCTCATGTTTCTGAAAACACAGTTGCATCAAAAAGTGAAAGTTCGAATTCAGAATGAGATGATGCAAATGCTTGTATTTTCAAAGCTAACGGCTATGTGAAATCAAATTGCAAACTTCAGGTAACATGGCGGTCCGGTTTCGATTTGCGTCAGGGAGGAATTGCAAGGTCTCAACAGGCTGGCCGACAAACGGATTACGTTCTATCTTATAAAGAGGACAAACAAGTAAATAAGAAACTGTTGATATATCGATTAACCTTTAACGGTCAACCCTGAACGCCACAGCCCTGACCTCTTGCCAATTTTCAGGCAAACGGTTCAAGACG
Source organism: uncultured Desulfobacteraceae bacterium (assembly GCA_964407525.1). GTDB lineage: Bacteria > Desulfobacterota > DSM-4660 > Desulfatiglandales > Desulfatiglandaceae > DUZB01. The sequence continues at coordinate 19,680 of CAYOWC010000024.1, forward strand.
AGGCGTTTTGAAATTGGCTCTAAAATCAGAATTGCCGTGTTTCTATGCCTGTGCCTTACTTTCTTCCTGCTCCGGCTTGGCGAACTTGGCGTATTTCCTTTTAAAACGCTCCACTCTCCCCGCGGAATCAACGAGTTTTTGTTTACCGGTATAAAAAGGATGGCAATTGGAACAGATTTCGATATTGATTTCCTTGATGGTCGATCCTGTTTCAAATTCATGACCACAGGCACATTTCACAAACGTCCTATGATATTCAGGGTGAATACCTTCTTTCATTGCTTTATTTTCTCCTTATTTCTTTTTAAGTGAATTAAATCCTGCATGAGAGCTATTTAAAAAAGAGAACCCCGTCTATTTCACAGGGATCGCTCAACTGCTCATCAAGGAGAGGAATTCTCTATTATCTTTTGTTCCTTTGATTTTTTCAAGTAAAAACTCCATACTGTCAACAGGCGTCAGAGGAGCAAGCAATTTGCGCAAGATCCAGATCCTGTTAAGATCCGCCTCATCCTGGAGAAGTTCTTCTTTACGCGTTCCGGAAAGGTTGATGTCAATAGACGGAAAGACACGCCTGTCGCTGAGTTTCCTATCTAAATGTATTTCCATGTTTCCAGTGCCCTTAAACTCTTCAAAGATGACTTCATCCATCCTGCTTCCCGTATCAATAAGGGCCGTTGCGATGATGGTCAAACTTCCCCCGTCCTCAATATTTCTTGCTGCACCGAAAAATCGTTTTGGTTTATGGAGGGCATTTGAATCAAGTCCACCAGATAGGATTTTCCCACTGGGGGGTACAACAGAGTTATAAGCCCTCGCCAGGCGGGTAATGCTGTCAAGAAGGATCAGCACATCCAGCTTATGTTCAACAAGCCTTTTTGCTTTTTCTATAACCATCTCAGCAACTTGAACGTGCCGTTGTGGGGGTTCATCAAACGTAGAGCTGATCACCTCCGCATCCACAGAACGAATCATGTCCGTTACTTCTTCAGGTCTTTCATCGATGAGCAGGACGATTTTGTGAATACTTTTGTCTTTGGCAGTAACGCTATTGGCAATATTCTGCAACAACATGGTTTTACCGGTTCTCGGGGGCGCAACGATGAGAGCCCGCTGTCCCTTGCCCAGTGGAGTCATAAGATCCATAATTCGCGTGGAATAATTGTCGGGCTCCACTTCGAGATTGATCCTTTCCTCAGGGTAAAGGGGGATAAGGTTATCAAAAAGTATCTTGTCGCGCGAGATTTCAGGATCCTCATGGTTCACTTTTTCTACTTTTAGCAGGGCAAAATATCTCTCAGACTCCTTTGGAGGTCTAATTTGCCCCGTAACCGTATCGCCCTTTCTGAGGTTAAACCTCCGGATTTGAGAAGGAGATATGTAAATATCGTCCGGGCCCGGAAGATAGTTAGCGTCGGGCGCCCTGAGAAAACCAAAACCGTCAGGGAGAATCTCAAGCACGCCTTCGCCATATATCAGGCCGTTCTGTTCTGAGTGCGCCTGAAGCAATGCAAAAGTAAGATCCTGTTTCCGCATTCCGGAGGCTCCTTCAATACGGAACTCCTTTCCCATCTCAGTCAATTCACTGATTTTCAATTTCTTGAGTTCAACAAGATTCATGGTTTGTCTCCATTTCTAAAAAGTACAATCATAGTCTCTATTTTCATCTACAGCCTGATAACGGTGTTGAAAGCAGAATATCGAGCAAGAAATTCACCGCGGTCGCTCATCCGCAGACCTTACAGGCACCGGCTTTTTCCTTCTGACTGAATTCATATTGGCTGTGTGCGGACCGGGAAAAACCTGTTCGACGAACGCGGCGAACAGCACGCAAGCTCACTTTTTGGAGTTTCAGAGAAGGTTCCTCGGTAGAAAAGTTTCGAAGTCGATCCAGATATCCGGTATTTGCCGAATCCCCCACAAGGCAGGAAAACATTCTTTAAAATTAAAAAAATAACACGTTTCCTCTAAATGTCAAGATCTTTTGTCGATTTCCAGCATTTTTGAACACGGATGATTCCCCAATCAACCCTTTCTCAGTGCTTCCAGCATCTCTACCATATCCTGAGGCAGAGGGCTTTCAAACTCCATAAAGATATTCGTTTCCGGATGTTTAAAACCCAAGAGGGTGGAATGAAGCATCTGTCTTTCCGCCCGACAGGAAAACCTCTTTCCCGTCGAAAAGTTCCTTTTCCACCAGTTCGGCCCATATCCGTAGACCAAATCACCCGCCAGAGGATGCCCCATATGAGACATGTGCACACGAATCTGGTGAGTCCTGCCCGTTTTCAACAATATGGATAGAAACGAGAAACCTGCTTCAAATTCCTCCGTCTTTCGCCATATGGTTATTGCCTGCCTGCCTCCTTTAGGCAAAACAGCCATTTTTTTTCTCTTGACAGGGTGTCTCCCTATGGGAAGATTCACCTCACCTTCAGTGGTTTTTAGTCGCCCATGGACAATCGCTGCATATTTTTTTCTAATGGCGCCGTTTTTAAACTGGCCGGCGAGAGACAGGTGCGCGTTGTCATTCTTTGCAACCACCATAAGACCGGATGTGTCCTTGTCCAACCTGTGCACGATTCCCGGCCTGAGTTCCCCTCCAATACCCGAAAGGTCTTTGCAATGTTTCAGCAATCCATGAACCAATGTTCCTTCATAATGCCCTGGAGCCGGGTGCACAACAACACCTGCAGGCTTTGACACAACAATCAGGGATCTGTCCTCATATACTACAGAAAACTCTACATCCTGCGGCGTCAAGTGTATAGCAGAAGGAGGCGGAACATGGATGGATACCTTATCTCCGCCTTTGAGACGCCGGCTCGGTTTAGACAAGTCCCCGTTTACCTGAATATTTCGATCCCGGATCAAGGACTGTATCCTGGAGCGCGACAGACCAATTTCACTCATTGAAAGGAATACATCCAGCCTGATATCCTTCACATTATCAGGTACCACAAAAAAAGACAGTGATGTTTGGGAATTTCGGAGTCGCACAAGTTCGCTTACCTGGGATTGAGTTGCATCCAAAGATGACCTGAAGTTGAGGTGTCTCGTTTTAGCGGGATGAAGTTATTTCCGGGCAAGCCCTAAGGAGGAGAATACCATCAGGGGGTGGACAACAACCATGTTCTCATTCCGATACGTGGCTGGATTCATCATTCGATTAGACAAAGACCGATTCACATAAAAGATGCAATTAGCGGTTACATGTTACATAGCCGCACAAAATCAGTGATTTACGGTGCAACAGGTTCGCATCAAAAAGTGAGAGCCTCAACATGGAAAAAAGTCATTCAAATGTTTGATATCTTTAAGCTAACGGCTATGTAAAAGCTAATTGCAGCTTTCAGGTATCAGGCGAAAAAACTATCCAGATCCTTTTCAATTTCCGATTCTTCAACTTTTCTGGCAAGTGAGATCTCTTTTACCAGGAGCGTCCTTGCTGTTTCCAGCATTTTCTTTTCACCAAAGGAAAGTTCTTTCTCTATCGAGAGGATCAATAAATCACGATAGACTTCAGCAACTTCAAATACGGACCCGGTTTTAATTTTATCCATGTATTCCCTGTATCGGCGATTCCATGTCTGATTATCAAGAACCACATCCCGATCCTTGAGAATCGCATAGAGCCTGGGAATCTCAGTTTCCTCTATAATATCTCGCAAGCCCACATTATCAACGTTGCTGGTAGGTATCATTATAATCATGTTATTGTCGAGAATTCGCATGACATAAAATTCCTGGCTGCAACCGGAAATATCCTGGCATTCGATTCTCTCAATAATACCGACTCCATGTGCAGGATAAACTGCCAAAGCTCCCACCTGGAACATCTATACCTCCAATCCATAAGACTATTGAACGGGCGCCCCATCTAGAAATGGGGAAAGTATTGGTGGCTCAGGCCCTTGGTCTGCTGAAGGATTTTCAGCAGACCAGGACCTTTGCCATTCTTACGGTTTATGTGTTCATCCAACCAAATCCTAACGCAGGAAAAGGCCGGTATAATTCACCAGAAGAGGTGCGATAACCAGTGAAACCACGGACATCAACTTGATCAGGATGTTCATGGCAGGACCAGAGGTATCCTTGAATGGATCGCCTACGGTATCACCGACCACTGCGGCTTTGTGGGCGTTGGAGCCCTTTCCACCATGATGGCCTTCTTCGATATACTTCTTGGCATTATCCCAGGCACCGCCGCCATTGGACATGAACAGGGCCAGAAAGGCACCCACTACGGTCGCACCGAGAAGCATTCCCCCCAGTGTCGCCGGTCCAAGAAGGAATCCAACCGCTACCGGGGTAATAATGGCTACCAGTCCCGGCAGGACCATCTCTCTGAGGGCAGCATTTGTGGCGATAGATACACAGGTTGCAGAGTCAGGCTTGACGCCTTCTTTTCCTTCCAGCAGCCCCGGAATTTCACGGAACTGGCGCCTGATTTCTTCAACAATGGCAAAGGCCGCCTTGCCCACGGACGTCATGGTCAGCGCAGCACAAGTCATGGGGACCATTCCACCGATGAACAGGCCAATAACAACCAGAGGGTTGTCTATAAGAACCTGCTTCAATCCGGCAGCCTGGGTAAAAGCCACAAAAAGCGCCAGTGCCGTCAACGCGGCAGAACCGATGGCAAACCCTTTTCCGATGGCCGCCGTCGTATTTCCAAGAGCATCCAGGCTGTCTGTAATCTTCCTGGTTTCAGGCCCAAGACCTGCCATCTCTGAAATACCACCGGCATTATCAGCAATGGGACCGTAGGCATCAACCGTCATGGTAGCCCCTACCGTTGCCAGCATACCCACCGCGGAAAGACCGATTCCATAAATACCGGCTGTGCTGTATCCAACAAAGGTCGCGATACAGATACCGAGGATCGGAAGCCACGTGGACTGCATACCGACGGCGAGGCCGGCAATAATCACTGTAGCGGCACCGGTTTCGCTCTGTGCGGCAATACGCTTAACCGGAGGACCGGAAGTGTAGTATTCGGCCATAAGTCCGATGGCAATACCGCAGAGGAGCCCTGATAAGATCGCCCAGAAACAGCCCATTGGCATGCCGAGGCCCTTGGTTACACCGATGGTAAGGATAACAAAAATGATCGCAGCCACAAAGGTGGTGTACCGGAGCGCGCCGGCAGGTTCACCCTTCTGGAAGATCTTTATGGAAAACACGCCCACAAAAGAGCTGAGCAGGCCCACCATCACAACAAGAATCGGCATGGCCATATATTTCAGTTTAATAGCATTCGCATCAAGGCCGTCGAGAATCGGGAACGCTTTGACAAATGTCCCAAGAGTCTCCGGAGTATTGATGGCCATGGTGGCGCCAATGGCAATTGTCGCAATGACGGACCCTACGAATGACTCAAAGATGTCAGCGCCCATACCGGCAATATCACCCACGTTATCACCCACGTTATCGGCAATAACACCGGGATTTCTCGGGTCATCCTCAGGAATACCGGCCTCAACCTTTCCAACCAGGTCGGCGCCCACATCCGCTGCCTTGGTGTATATGCCGCCGCCCACACGGGCAAACAGGGCAATAGAACTTGCGCCCATGGCAAATCCGTTGATGTATTTGGCTGTTTCAGGATCACCGCCATAAACCCAGAACCAGAAGCCCAGGCCCACAAGTCCGAGACCTGCAACTGCCAACCCCATAACGGAACCGGCAAAATAAGAAACGTTCAGGGCTTTGGCCTGGCCTTCTTTATTTGCAGCCTCGGCTGTCCTTGAATTACCCCTGGTAGCGGCTGTCATACCCGAAAAACCAGCCAACATGGAACAAAGAGCGCCGGTCACGAAAGCGATAGCCGTTTTCCATGCGATTCCCCAACCCAAAAGGATAAAGACGATGGCTATAAAAATGATAAGTACAGAATATTCCCTCTTCAAAAAAGACATGGCGCCTGTGTGGATAGCATCTTCAAGTTCTTGCATTAATGCATTTCCATTAGGCTGTTTCTTCACATAACCGTATATCAACCAGGCTATGATGAGGCTTAAAATCCCAACAAAGGGCGCCAATTTTGTTAATCCAATCATCAGTTTCATTCCTCCTTAATTAAATCTAAGCTTAGGCAATTAATACGATTCATCGCCTTTTCAACCCCCTCCAAAACAAATAACCCACACGCACTGACCGCTACCCGAACCAGATATTGAGAAATCTCCCTTTCATCTGAATAAAAGGGCGCAAGGACGTATTCTTCTACGCCTTCTCCGTATCGCGGACGTCCAATCCCCAATTTGATTCGAGCAAAATTTTTACTGTGCAGATGGTGGATGATGGATTCTATTCCTCTGTGTCCTCCAGGTCCCCCACCCCTGACGACTTTGACTCTACCCACAGGCAGGTCCAGGTCATCGTGAACTACCAAAATCCTTTCGATTTCCAGATTATATTCATCAACACAGGCTTTTACAGCTTCCCCGCTGTGATTCATGTAGGTTGAAGGGCACAGAAGCAAAACGCGTTTCCCTTTTACCTTGGCCTGGATAATGTTTGATGACAACCCAGAACCGATGAGATCTGCTTCCAGCTTTCTGCTCCACGATTCAATGACTTTGAAACCAGCATTATGCCTTGTGTCTCTGTACTGTGAACCTGGATTTCCGAGTCCAACTACCAAGTACAAAATCCTGCCGCGACAGTCACCTCCTTCCACATTATTCAACAGATAGTTAATCCTTTACTTCTTCAGAGCTCTTTTCTTCATCGGAAACAGCTTCTTCCTCACCTTCTTCTCCAGTTTCTTCATCCTCTTCGGGTTCCTCCACTATCGTGGGCGCGGCAACGATCGCAACGGTCAAATGCTCTTCATCATCGCAACTGACCCCTTCCGGAAAATTGATATCTCTTATGTGGAGGGAATCTCCAATATCCATCCCGGAAACATCCAGTTCCAGCGAACTCATCAGTTTGTCAGGGAGGCAGGTCACGCTCAATTGCCTCCTGATGTGTTGCAGAATTCCACCGTCCGTCACCCCGCTGGGGGTGTTTATCAGTTGTACAGGAATATTGACGGTGATCTTTTTGTCCATGGAAATTTCATAAAAATCCGCATGAACCAAGGTTCCCAATGGATCAAGCGCAAGGTCTTTTAAAATCACCTTCCTGGTATCCGTTCCTGCATCCGTGGTCACCAGAAGATCAATAATCATGTTCTCCCCGCTACCTGATCGCATAACACGATCGATTTCGGCCATCTCGATGGTCAGCATGGTCGGTTCCGTCGAGGGACCATAAAATATGGCAGGGATCTGATGATTTTTCCTCAATTGTCTGGCTGCCCCCTTCCCCGTTTCTTTTCTCACAAGGGCGGCAAGGGATATCTGTTGCATCAATAACCTCCAAATAAAATTTTTCACAAAGTAAAAAACGCCTCAAAATTGAAGGCGTTCTGTTATCTAAACGAACAACGTGCTCACGGAATCGGAACTGTGAATGCGCTTTATGGTTTCGCCAAGAAGTTCAGCGATTGAAAGGGAAATGATTTTGTTGCAGTTTTCTGCATTTTCTCGCAGGGGGATCGTATTGGTAACCACAAGAGAATCAATGGGGCAATTCTCAATTCTATCAACGGCGGGTCCTGACAGCACAGGGTGCGTACAACATGCGTGTACTTCTTTGGCGCCTCTCTCTTTCAGAGCGCGGGCCCCTTCAGTCAATGTCCCCGCCGTATCGACCATGTCGTCTAAAATAATCGCGGTTTTATCTTTTACTTCTCCAATGATATTCATGGCCTGAGCCTTGTTGGCAACCTCGCGCCTTTTGTCGATAATAGCCAGGGAAGCCGACATCCGTTTGGCAAATGCCCTCGCCCTTTCAACACCGCCCGCATCAGGGGACACCACGACAAGATCGTCATGAAAATCCTTCTGCATATATTTCAACAGCACCGGTGCAGCAAATATATTGTCCACTGGAATATTGAAATATCCCTGGATCTGCCCTGCATGAAGATCCATGGACACGACCCTGTTCGCGCCTGCCACTGTGATAAGATCAGAAACCAGTTTGGCACTGATGGGAACTCTCGGCTTTACTTTCCGGTCCTGCCGGCTGTAGCCATAGTAAGGGATAACAGCAGTGATCCTCTCCGCCGACGCCCTTCGCATGGCATCCATCATAATGAGGAGTTCCATGAGATTATCGTTTACAGGTGTGCAAGTGGATTGCACCACAAACACATCCCGGCCTCTGATGTTCTCCCCTATCTCAACCTGGGTTTCCCCATCACTGAACGATCTCACCACAATTTCGCTTGGTTTGATACCGAGATATTGACAAACCTCGACAGTCAGCCCGGGATTGGAGCTCCCTCCAAAAAGTTTAATGTCCTGTTTCAATATGTCCTCTCATTGGCTGGGGTGGGAGGATTCGAACCTCCGAATGCGGGCTCCAAAGGCCCGTGTCTTACCGCTTGACGACACCCCATTAATCCTTCTAAAGCGAAAACATCCCCTACGTTTCTTGCCTGCAGAAACTCCTTTGCCTGAAAACACTTTTCCTTTGACTGAAACACGCCGAAGACGCTCGGCCCGCTGCCGGACATGAGGGCCCCACCAGCTCCAGCTTGAAGAAGAAGGGTCTTAATTGTATCAATAACAGGAAAAGCCGGGATAGTAATTTTTTCCAGGTCGTTTTCCAAAAGTGGTTCAATTTGATACTTCTCACCCCTAAAATCGGGCATTATAAAGGGATATTGAGCCTTTGTCAACTCTAATTCCCCAGTGTTCTTCTCCGTACTTCTTAAGTGATATTTGTCAAACTCCGTATACACCCAGGCTGTGGATACTGCAATCGGGGGCATCACCACAACATACCACAGGTTCGGCCATTCTTGAATTAACTCTAAAATTTCTCCAATTCCCCGGGCAAGACATGGCCCTCCATAAAGAAAAAAAGGGACGTCCGCTCCAAGTCCAACAGCCAGTTGCGCCAGTTTTTCCTCGGAAACGGGGTTGGAGAACATTTCATTCAGAGCCATCAGGACACAGGCTGCATCACTGCTTCCTCCTCCGAGACCTGCTGCAACGGGGATATTCTTTGTAAGATGGATCAGAAATCCTTGATCCATCCCGGTGCAGGAAGAAAAAGCCTTTATTGCTTTGAAAACGAGATTGCTTTCATCATCAGAGACGGAAAACCCGTTACAGTGCATTCTTGCCGCGTTTTCCGCCACCGGTTCCAGTTCGATGCGATCATAGAGACCCACAGGCGCCATAATGGAAACAAGCTCATGATATCCATCCTCCCTGAGGCCTGTTATCTTGAGGCGCAGATTGAGTTTGGCGGGCGTATGGTATACGAAGGATGGATGGTTGTTTCCAGTCTTGGGGAGCATGAAAATTACCGGGCTTTCACATAACGCCATCTGAGATCGGTCAGCACATTTTCAACGAACAGACTCTCCTCTTTAGACAGGTTTCCCTTGGTCTTTTCCTTTAACATGGCAATAGTATCGATGCCTTGTTTAGCCATGGTCAGCTCTTTTTTCTTCTCTCCGGTCTGGGGATCCGGAATCTCCCCAAAATGAAAGAGAACGGATGAACTCAGACTCAGGATCAGAGAAGAAAAGTTGACTTCCGGCAATGGAAAAGAGTCCTCCTTCTGCTCAGGCGCCTCTTTGGTTTTGTCTGCCTCTTCTTTTTCCGGCTTTACCGTCTGCTCCGATTTCAACGCTCCATCATCGTCAAGGGAGCGTTTGTCTTTTACAACAAAACCCTTTTCTTCTTCAGCCATTCTTGTCTCCTACAGTTCAATTTTTCGTGCAGTTATAACATGATCAAGTTTACAGAGTTCTTCAACGACATCATCGGACGCCAATTCACTGGTCGTTAAAAAGATGACGTTCTCTTTCTTTTCTTTCTCTTCTCCAACTTGCATTCGACTGATATTAATCCCGTTTTTTCCAAGGCTTGTAGCAATTTTCCCGATAACGCCAGGGGTGTTCTCATTTTGAATCAGAAGATTATGCCCTTCGGGAATCGCCTCAAGATAGAAATTGTTAATACGCAGGATCCTCTGTAGATTTTTCCCGAAAACGGTTCCGGAAATAATGTTTTCGCCTTCCAGCGTTTTTACGGTCAACTTTATAAGAGTCGCAAAATTATCCGAAGTACTGGTCCTGGACTCCACGACTTTAATACCCCTGTCAGAAGCGATATACGGCGCATTCACGAAATTCACATCGTATTTGAGGATGGGAGTCAATAAACCTTTGAGCATTGACGTAGTCAGGGGAGACGTATCGTACTGGGTGACTGCCCCGGCATAATGGATATGGGCCTCTACAATTGCGCTGCCTGCAATCTGCGTCTGCATGGAGCCCATTCTCTCTAACAAGGTTACATAAGGACTCAAAATAGACATCAGTTCGGAGCTGATGCTCGGAACATTAATGGCGTTTTTTACGGTTCCGTGAAGCAAATAGGCCGTAATCTGCTCTGCCACGTCTCTTGCCACGTTATCCTGGGCCTCTACGGTAGATGCTCCGAGATGCGGGGTGCATATGAAGTTGGGGAGATCCATAAGGGGAATCTTCCCTGGCGGTTCCGTGGTAAAAACGTCAAAAGCAGCCCCACCGAGATGTCCGGATTTAAGGGCATCATAGGTAGCCTCCTCATTAACAATGCCACCACGGGCACAATTAATCAGCATAGCGCCCTTTTTCATTTTTGAAATGGTTTCAGCATTCATTATGTCAGTGGTTTCATCTGTTTTGGGAGTATGAACGGTAATATAATCAGCCCGTTCCAACAGCGTATCGAAAGAAACAGGCTCCAGATCCATTTTTTCAACGGCCTCCGGTTTTATATACGGATCAAATACAATGACCTTCATTTTCAGTCCCTTGGCCCGATCCGCAACAATGCGCCCTATGTGTCCCGCGCCAATGAGCCCTAAAGTTTTATTGAAAACCTCTTGGCCTTTCAGTTTCTTTTTCTCCCACCTGCCATCCTTTAAGGAGGATGTTGCCTGGGGAATATTCCTTGAAAGCGCCATAATCATGGACATGGTATGTTCCGCCGTGGTAATGGTATTCCCTTCGGGAGTATTCATAACCACAATCCCGCGCTTGCTGGCCTCGGGAATATTCACATTATCTAATCCAATACCTGCCCGGCCTATCACCTTAAGATTGTCCGCAGCTTCCAGTATTTCGGGAGTAACTTTCGTGGCACTGCGAATAACAAGTCCGTCATAGGACCCGATTATTTCTTTCAGTTCTTCAGGCGTGAGCCCGGTATTGACGTCTACGTCAATTCCCGGAGTGTTCTCGAAAATTTTTACTCCCACATCCGACAGGGGGTCACTGACGAGAATTTTCATAAATAAACTCCTTGAATTTAAAGTTTTGATTCAGTTAAAAAGGTTCAAAATACAAAAAACCACTGTAGTTATCGAAACAGGTAGTGGATTGTTACCATTTCGGTGGATTTTGTCAAGAGTAGACCGATGAGTTGGGCATTTTCATGGCAAACCGGTTTATCACGGACTTGTTTGATACTCTGGGCTAACATCAAATCAACCGTGTTCAGGTGTCAGGTGTCAGGTGTCAGGTGTCAGAAAAATCATTAGCCGTATTGGCATCCTTCACACAAACCAAAAAGTAGTTTACACTTTTTTACAATAAAATCCTTACGGATTAATTCCAGAACCTTGATCTCAAGGAATTTAGGCGTAAGCCTTTTATTCGTCCACGATCCTATGATCCTGTAGTTGCGTATTTCAGGATCGCAAAGTCCGGATAGTAGGCACTGAACCTGACACCTTAAGTTTCTTAAAAAAACGAGCTTCACGCTAATTCACGATGAGCCGGAAATCCTTAATTAAGAGGCGTAAAAAATGCATGATAGAATTCGTTCAGGATCCACAACAATGGATGATCCGGCAGGACGTCGGGTAAAAATCTTAAAAGATGAACAGGCCATGCAGATCGCCCGCGACGAAGCAGTAACCATAGGTCAGGTATATGTTCATGCGTTGATGCTTGGGATCTACCCGTACCGTTATCTCCGAAACAGGGAATCCATTTCCCTGGAAGAGCAGCTTTTACTCGCACAAGCCCGAGTCGCGATTGTTGGCGCGGGAGGTCTCGGTGGGCAGGTGATTCTCTTATTGGCGAGAGTAGGAGTCGGAAATCTGACTGTGATTGATTATGACCGCTTCGACGAGACCAACTTGAACCGCCAGGCCCTTTCCAACATGGAGATGCTTGGTAAATTCAAGTCGGAAGCCGCCATTGCCATCATAGGCAACATCAATCCGGGGATAAACATTCTCGCACGGCCACAGAGGGTGGATGCCACCAATGCGGAGGAAATACTTGCCGGTTCGGATCTGGTCGTAGATGCCCTCGATAACGTGGGAGATCGATTTGTTATCGAAAAAGCCACTCAAGACCTGGGCATCCCTTTGGTACATGGCGCCCTTGCAGGCTTCGAAGGCCAATTGATGACCATATTTCCCGATGATCCCGGTTTGCAGGATCTTTATGGCACGGGATATTCCGAAAAAGACAAAACCAAGAGTGCGGAAGCCATTCTTGGCGTTCCCACTTTGACGCCGGCTTTCATTGCGACCCTTCAGGCCATGGAGGTTCTGAAAATCATTCTCAACCGTCCGGGTATCTTTCGGAACACGATGTTGCATGCGGATCTGGAAAATGGAACCCTGGAAAAGTTCAGTTTTGAAAG
>CAYOWC010000025.1:0-29849 GCA_964407525.1 uncultured Desulfobacteraceae bacterium
CGCTCAATAGACTTGAACAGGAGGCACACTTATCATGCATACCATTATGATTGCTCCCAACCGGTATATACAGGGGCCGGGTGTTTTAAGCAAAATCGGAGACCATATTCAGCATCTGGGGCAAAAAGCGTTTTTCATCGGCGGCCCCACGGCCATATCCATTGTGAAGGATTGCGCTGCTGAAAACCTAAAGGAAAACAACATCGGGTTTGAATTCGAACCCTTCAAGGGTTCATGCACCAGAGCCGGTGCAGACGGGCTTTCCAAAAAAGCAAAAACATTCGGCGCAGACATCATTGTTGGCACCGGGGGCGGTAGCGTCATTGATACGGCCAAGGCTGTATCCCACGAGCTGGAATGCAATTTGGTGATCGCACCTACGATCGCTTCAAACGATGCCCCCTGCAGTGCTCTTTCCGTGCAGTATGACGAGAACCATATGCTGGACCGGTTCCTGATTCTGAGGCGGAGTCCCGATGTGGTCCTTGTTGATTCCGGGGTGATTGTGAAGTCTCCCACCCGCTATTTCGTGGCGGGCATGGGGGATGCGCTGGCCACATGGTTTGAAGCCAACACCTGCACCAAGTCCATGGCAAAAAATCTTCCCGGTGGTACCAGTACGGCGGCGGCCCTCAGTCTGGCCAGACTCTGCTATGATACCTTGATGGAGTATGGTCTCGCCGCAAAAATAGCTGTTGACAGCGATGCCCTGACCCCGGCGGTGGAACGGGTGATCGAGGCCAACACCCTACTAAGCGGCATTGGATTTGAGAGTTCAGGTCTGGCGGCGGCCCACGGAATTCATGAAGGACTTCACGTACTGGAAGGGGCAGGGGATAAGCTTCACGGGGAACTGGTGGCGTTCGGAACCCTATCTCAACTGGTTCTGGAAAACTACCCGAAAGAAGAAATTGACCGTGTGTTGAACTTTCTAAAAGGAGTGGGGCTCCCAGTAACTCTTGAACAACTGGGTGTCAAAGACACGTCGTCCGAAACGGTGATGAAAGCCGCCGAAGTGGCCTGTATGGAGGGGCTTACGACCCACAATTCATATTTTGAAATCAATCCGGAACGGATTTTGGGCGCTATTCTGGGGGCGGATGCTCTGGGTCGTGCCAGTATTTAAATATAGGGTATGAACGGTGAAAGAGTTTATTTGGGAGGTATCCGGGAAAAATGGAATCAGATAAAACGGTTTATCCGTGTCCCTATTGTGGAGAGTCCCTGGACGGTTATGATGCGCTTAAGGCCCACGTCCTTTCCAGTCACAAGAATGAGGATCTGCCTTCTCCTGAAGGTGAAATCGGCCTAAAGATCAATGGCGACGCCTATCGACTGAGGGTGGAGCCCCAGTGGACCCTGCATTATTTGATCCATGATCTGCTTGGTTTTACGGGTACCAAACTGTTTTGTGACAGTGGAGCCTGCGGTGCATGCACCGTCATTATGGAAGGACGACCGGTTCTGTCCTGCATGGCCCTGGCCATAGATTGCGACGGCTACCATATCGAGACCGTTGAAGGGATCGCGGCTGGCGAACATCCGCTTATAGAAAGCTATGTGGATCACCATGCCATGCAGTGCGGTTTCTGCACGCCGGGCTTTGTAGCGACGGGTAAGGCCCTCCTCGATCGGGTTCCGGACCCTTCCGAGGAGGAAGTGAGGACCGCCCTGGCCGGGAACCTCTGTCGCTGCGGCACCTATCCACAGCATCCCAAGGCGGTACTGGATGCGGCCGGTAAATTGGGTGCGTCAGGGAGAAAGGAGGGCTGGAACCATGAGTAAGTCGGTGGAAGAGAAAATCCTTGAGACGATGGATAATCTCAATTCAGACAAATACCCTCTTAAGCAGTATGAAAATATCGGAAAACGAGGTGTCCGTCGGCTGGACGGCTATGAAAAGGCCAGCGGCAAAGCTCTTTATACCGTTGACGTGCAGTTGCCGGGGATGCTCCACATGCGCTTTTTGACCTCTCCGTTTCCTCATGCGATGATCGAGTCCATGGACACCGTCGAGGCGGAGGCGCTGCCCGGGGTCAGGGCCGTGTTGCGCTACGATGATCCGGAATTGCCCGAGACGGCGGATTTAGGGGGGCATGCCCCTTCGTCCATCCCCGTTCTTACAGGGGTGGCCCATTTTGAAGGGGAGGAGATGGGAGCGGCGGTCGCGGCGGAGACCGAAGCCATTGCCGAAGAGGCCCTTCGTCGAATCCGGGTGGAGTGGGTGGAACGACCATTTGTTCTGGATACGGAAGAGGCTATTGAACCGGAAGCACCCCTTGCCAATCCCGATGTATATCCGGACGGGAATTACTATAATCAGGGAATGTTGGATATGGACGAATTGGGGGATGTGGAAAAGGGGTTTGCCGAAGCCGATACGGTTCTTGAGTTTAAAAGCCGGCGGAGGCTTCATACCTGGATCGGGCCTGAACGACCGTGCGGCGTTTTTCGCTGGAACGGCCAGTATCCGGAGGTGTGGGTCAAACAGCAGCGGCCCCATATCTGCAAACGGGTCATATCTTCCTGGTTCGGGGGAATCCCCATGAACCGCATCCAGATTCACTGCCTCTACCAGGGAGCCAGTTTCGGGGGGTGGAGCCAGATGCCCTGGAACATGGGGGGGCATTATTGTGCCGCGTTGGTGGCCAGAAGGACCGAACGGCCGGTGAAGTGGGTGTTTGACCGGCGGGAGGATTTCTATGGCGGGCAGATGGATGAAGGCGTCTATTTTCATAAGGTGGGTTTTAGAAACAATGGAGAAATCCTCGCCGTCGAGGTGCGCGCCATCATGAGCAACCTCCTGTTTCCCGTGTTTGGCGTGGCCCGGCATTTTATTGAAAATACGCGGATCCCCAATGTTTACGGAAAAACCGAGGCCGTTCAAGTCAACAAGGGGGTCAATGTTCCCACCCGGTGCGAGCAGGCCTCCAATGTTTCCAGTTTAACCTCTGTGTTCGGCCGTGTGGCGGAGGCCCTCCACATGGACCCAACGGACTTGGCGCTTGTAAATGACGGTGCCGACGGTCACGATAGTAAATGGCTGAATGACCAAAAGAAAACCCTGGGATTTACCGTCCGTGACAGCCTTAAAGAATGTCTCGAAAAAGGAAAAGCCGCCATCTCATGGGAGAAAAATTGGCATGCGCCCGGAAAAAGAAGACTGGCAAACGGTAGAATGCACGGACTGGGGTTTGCCTGGACCCACGAATGGGAAGACTCCGCAGGTTCCAGTGAGATCGCCATTCGGCTGGAAAGAAACGACGGTACAGCCACGATCCTGGGCATGCGTTGCGATAATGGTGTGAATGCGGAAACCGCCTATTGTCAGATTGCAGCCGATGAGCTGGGTATGAAAGTGGAAGACCTGTTCTACCGACCCCATTTCGATCCGGGCTTTTTCGCCATGACGCCCGATTCCTCCACCAATATGTCGGTCAACGGCTTTGCCGTGAGAAATGCGGCAAGAGTGCTCAAAAGTAAAATCCTGGAGGCAGCCACCAAACCCACGGGGAAAAGTCAGAGGGGGAGTTTCCCTGCGCCCTTCGAAGATTGCCGACCCGAAGATCTGGACATCCGGGACAGTGTTATCTTTGTGAAAAAGGATCCTGAAAACCATATGTCTCTGGCGGATCTGGTGCAGCCCGGCGGGGCCGAAGGTCCCATGTGCCATTCCCCTGAAATGGGTAAGGGGGCCCAAAGAAGCAATTTTGCACCGCCTCTTTTTGCCCACAGCTATCAGGTTCAGCAGGGGGCCTATGCCAGTTATCGCGTGCGCTTCTGCCGGCAGGCCCATTTTATGGAAGTGGAGGTGGATTCGGGTGTGGGCCGGGTTTTTGTGACCAAAGTGGTCAACGTAAACGATGTGGGCAAAGTGGTTAGTTGGGAAGGTTGTGAAGGCCAACAGTACGGTGGCACCTACATGGGTGTGGGCCGGGGACTGTATGAAGAAGTCATCCATGATCCGGTGACGGGCGTCATGTTGAATGGAAACCTCATCGACTACAAGATCAGTACGTTAAACGACATTGGGCCCATCCAGACCGAGCTTGTGGAGAGCGGCATGGGGTATGGTCCCTACGGTATTGTGGGGATCGGTGAAGACGTGGCCACGGTGGTACCGCCGCTTTTGGGTCCGGCCGTCCATAATGCCATCGGCGTGTGGGTGGATGATTTTCCCATTACGCCGGCTGTGGTTCTAGATGCTTTGGGGAAGGGTTAAGGAGGATGGCCATGAGAGGTTTTGATTACAAAAATGCGGAGACCGTACAGGAGGCGGCTTCATGGCTGTCAAAGTATGAGGGCAGGGCGGTCATACTGGCAGGGGGGAGTGATCTTTTGGGGAAACTGAAAGGGGACATCCTGCCCCGATACCCGGAGGCCGTTATCAATATCAAGCGCATTAGGGATCTCGACTTCATCAAAGCAGATCAGGAGGGCCTTAAGATCGGTGCGGCCACTAGACTGCATGATATTGCGCGTCATAGGGAGATCAAAGAAGATTTCACGGCCCTTGCTCTGGCCGCGGAGAAAACCGCATCCCCCAATATTCGGCAGATGGCCACCATCGGCGGGAATATTTGCCAGGACATCCGATGCTGGTACTACCGAAACCCCCAGAACCGGTTTCCCTGCCTCAGAAAAGGGGGCGGACGGTGTTACGCCATAGAGGGCGACAATAGATATCATTCCATCTTCGGCGGCAGCGTTGAAGGCGGGTGCTATGCTGTACACCCCAGTGATACGGCGCCGGCCTTGATTGCGCTCGATGCATCCATTCAAACAAGCAAGCGAACCATAAAAGCCGATGATTTCTTTGCCGTCGGCGTATCGCGTACCACCGTTTTGGAGCCGGATGAGATTGTAACTGAGATTATCCTTCCAAAAAAAGAATCGGATGTGAAAAGCACCTTTATGAAATTCGCCATGCGAAGCAGCATCGACTTTCCCATTGTTAACTGTGCGGTCAAGTTGGAGCAGGCAAACGGCAGGGTGAAAAGCGCCAGAATATGCCTGAATGCCGTCTTTGTAAAACCGTACAGGGCCTTGGACGCGGAAAAGGTGATTCACGGGAAATCCGTGGATGAAGAGCTCGCCGAACTTGCCGGGGAAGCAGCGGTTTCCGAGGCGCAACCCATGAAATCAAACCGGTACATGGTCACCGTCGCAAAGAACCTCGTATCCAGATCCATTCAGGCGTGTTGGTAAAAACATGAAGATAACCATCAAAGGATTCTGGATATTCAAGCGGTTTCTGGACGGTGACCGGGGCACGCAGATCCATTTGGGCGAAGCGACGCTTTACGATGCCCTGGATCTCCTGGCCGAAAAACTGGGCCAGGAATTTGAGAGGCATATTTTTGAAGGTGGATCCAAAAAGGTCAAACGCGCCATTTTGATTATGCTAAACGGTCAAAATTACCTGAACCTTTCCAAAAAGCTTTACACGCCCCTGGAAGACGGTGATGAGATTACGTTTCTCCCGATGGTGACCGGGGGATAATCAGTTAGAGAGGAGAACACAATGGAAATGGAAAAACACATTCTGACAATGCTGGTAGACAACGAACCGGGGGTCCTGTCGCGCATCGTGGGTCTTTTCAGCGGCAGGGGTTACAATATCGAGAGCCTGTGTGTGGCCGCAACTATCGATCCGAAAGTGTCACGGATCACCATCTGTACCAAGGCCAACGAAGCGCTGATTGAACAGATCATCAAGCAGTTGAGAAAACAGATCAACGTCATCAAGCTGAGGGACCTTACCGGGTCAAAATCCGTCAAACGGGAACTGGTCCTGATCTGCGTTCGGGCCAAACCTGACATGAGGGCCGAGATTCTCAGGATCGTCGATATCTTCCGGTGCAAAGTGGTGGATGTGGGACTCGAGTACTACATTCTGGAAGCATCGGGAAGCGAGGAAAAACTGGAGGCATTGCTCAACCTTCTCAAACCCATGGGTATCAAGAAAATTGCCCGCACCGGTTCCATTGCACTGTTCAGGGAACCCAAATAAACATTGACATGATTTGATTCGTTGATTATATAACGAAAAATAAGGAGTTATAACGAAATGAAATTTTTTGGGCAGACATTCTTTTTTAGCTTTTTCTTTTGCTTTAGTCAGAGGTCTGCCCAGCTCCGCAACATAAAATAAAATACAGCGGATTCCATGGGCGGGCCTCAAAAGCCGCCCATGGTGATGACGAGACAAAGGCCATGGGTTTACCCCCATGGCCTTTTTTTATGCGCTGCAAGCATTTTTACAACGGAATGGCCTAATGGTTAGGCGCATCCGAAGATGAAGCGGTCCCATTAGGGCCAAATAACGCAAAAACTGTTTTGAAGGAGGGAGTTTACCATGGGTGGACCTTTGGAAGGAGTTAAAGTAGTTGAAATTACAATGTTTCAGCAGGGACCTGTCGCCGGGATGCGGCTTGGAGATCTGGGTGCGGACGTGATCAAGATAGAAGCCAAAACCGGCGATCCGGCAAGGGGATTCATGAAGATCATTGGCGCCATGACCGGTCTGAAGGGAAACAACTACTACTTTGAACACACCAATCGGAACAAGCGGAGCCTGGTTTTGGATCTCAAAACAGAGCAGGGGAAAGCGGTGTTTCTGGATTTGATCGATCAGGCCGATGTGTTTTTGAACAACATGAGCATCGGCGCTCCTATCAAAATGGGGATCGGTCCTGATGATCTATTGGCCCGAAATCCCCGCCTTATCTATGCTCAGGCGTCCGGATGGGGCCGAAAAGGGCCGGACGCTAATGCTCTGTCCTTTGATTACACCGGCATCGCCCGTTCAGGATTGATGATGTCTTGTGGGGAAAGGGGGGCGCCGCCGACTCAGATTCTGCCCGGCATCGGTGATGAGATCGGTGGTCTGATGTGCGCCTGGGGTATTACCGCGGCGCTTTACGCCAGGGAGAAAACCGGCCGCGGCCAGGTGGTGGATACTTCGCTCATGGGGAGCATGATCAGCGCCTTGGGCTTTATCATGGCCGCACCTGCCATACTGGGACAGGAGTTTCCACGGGAGATCAGGGCGCAGGCCGGCAATCCCCTTTATAATCATTATCGATGCAAGGATGAAAAATGGATCGCCATCGCCCATCTGGACCCGGACCGATATTGGCCTAAATTATGTCGTGCGATGGAAATGGAAGAACTTCTGAACGATGAAAGATTTAACAGCATTGAAGCCCGCGGGAATAATGCACAGACTCTGGTGGGTATTTTGGATGAAAAGTTTGCCGCCAAAACCAGAGGTGAATGGTTTGAGATTTTGGGCCGGGAAGGTTGCATTTTCACGCCGGTTCAGACCCCAACGGAAGTTGCTTGTGATCCCCAGGCGATGGCCAACAATTACTTCATTTCCGTTGACCATCCGGATTGGGGTCCCATTAAGATGACCGGGTTTCCCTGGGATTTCAGCGACACGCCTTCTTCATGGCGGCGGAAAGCGCCGGGATTCGGTGAACACAATATGGAAATTCTTGAGGAGCTGGGTTACACGGAAGAGAAAATATCATCCCTCAAAGACGATGGTATTATCTCTTAAAACGCATCGAAGAAACTTTATAGCTCTCATGCAAAGCATGACAAGTATTAATTTGCGTTATGAGCAACTCGTCATATAATACAAACAGGCTGGAAATAAGTCCGGCCGCATAATGGTTCTTTTTAAATAAAAGGTAAAGGTTATATGAAATATACAGGACCGATATTTAGACCTCCGCCGGAGGCAAATACTCTATTACTCCAGGTAACGGTTGGGTGTACGCATAATAAATGTACATTCTGCACTATGTACAAAGGCACACCGTTTTCAATTGAGAAGATAGATCAAATTGAAAAAGACTTACAAGAAGCAAGAAATATGTATGGATCATTAACCAGGATCTTTCTCGTTAATGCTGATGCATTCGCATTAAATGCAAGGAGACTGAAAGAAATCGCGGAAAAAATCATTGCGTATTTTCCGGAAATGGAAACCATAACAATGTACGCATCCATACGAAATATAAGGCCTAAACCCGATAAAGAACTCAGAGAGCTGAGGGACTTGAGAATTAATGATTTATGGGTCGGGCTTGAATCAGGTAGCGAGGAAGTTCTTCAATACATGAATAAAGGTTTCACCCTCAATGATGCGTATAAACAGCTATCCAGGTTGAACGAGTCCGGGATACGACACAATGGTATCTTTATGCTCGGTGTGGCAGGTAGAGGAAAGGGTATTGAGAATGCTGTTGATACGGCAAGACTCATCAATCAAACCAAACCTCAGCTTGTGGGGGTTACTTCACTGGGAATTTTTGAAGGAAGTGATCTGTCTAAAGAAGTTGAGGATAAGACTTTTACACCTGCAACTGAATTAGAAATTCTTGAGGAAGAGAAAAAATTAATTGAATTGATAGAATTAGAGAATATCCCGTTTTATGGTGACCATCCGATAAATGCAACCACTATTGGGGGGATAATTCCAAGTGACAGAAAAGATATGATCGATACAATAAATTATGTGATCGAAAACACCGACGAAGAGTTTTTAAACAGTACAATAAACCGTTCTACACTATAATCAAGTGGTTTAATCAACCTGAAAGACATAAACACAAAAATGGATCTATCAAATAATCAAACCATTCATTTCAGAAAAACCGGCTCCGGGGCTCCTGTTTTCATCCTTCACGGACTCTTTGGTTCCGAAAAGAATTGGCAGAGCATTGTGCACGGGTTATCTGAAAATTATACTGTTTTCAGTCTTGATATGCGGAACCACGGGCAGTCTTTCCACAGCGATCAGTTCAATTACGAGGTGATGGCCGACGACGTGTTGAGGTTGATCCGCCGGTTGGGTTTGCAGGACGTTTCATTGATCGGCCATTCCATGGGCGGTAAGGTTGCAATGAAATTTGCATTTCGCCACCCCGATTTGGTTAACAGGCTTGTCGTTGTCGATATGGCCAACAAGGCTTATGATGACCCGCATCAAAGTCTCATAGAAGCGTTGTATTCATTGGATGTTTCAAAGATCTCCAGGTTGAGAGATGCAGATGATATGTTACAACAAGCCATTCCCCAAAGGGAAATGCGACTTTTCCTGATATCAAATTTGAAACGGGACAGTAACGGTGGCTATGACTGGCAAATCAACATGGAAGGGATCCGAAACAACTATCAAAAACTATGTAAAAAGATACATGGGAAATCTTTCAAGAAACCGTGCATGTTTATCCGCGGTGGAAATTCCGAGTATATAGAGGACGCTGATTGGCCAGAGATTCAAAAGGAATTTCCATCAGCGGTTCTGGTGACGATTCCCAACGCGGGACATTGGGTTCACTTTGAGGCCCAGGATGAATTTCTCAATTCGGTCTTAACTTTCTTTAAAAAATAATTTATCAATCGTGGGGGAACGGTATGTCTGAAGGAATGCTTTTAGCAGCAATTGGTTGTAGCCGCTTGACGGGGATATTTGATATTGCCGCGAGGCACCCGTTTGTTATTTTTGGAACGATGGATGGGAATGTTTTGGCCGGTCTATCGAATTGCGTTGCTGACGATATGGTACCTGCACTTCCGGTCTATTTTTACGAAACCGGGTGATTCATCGAGCGCCGGATTGTTGCCGTTGGCAACCTTGACAAGATATGGCTTTCAGTTCCGGACCATGTTGCAATGGGGGAGCTGCAAGATGCTTTTCAAAACTATTTTGGAGTGGAATGGGCCGAAGCCCTGGATGCCGCCGATTTATCTTTTGCCTACAACACCTGCAACAATGCCTATTTCGCCTTACGTGACCTGTGCCCAGTGAAAGATCTGACCTTGGATCAGCTTTCGGGGAAAAATGGGATCGGTAAGCCTCCGAATATCATCGTAAGCTGAGATATTTGGCGCTCTTCACCGCTCTTTACAGCACATCGAGGTGCTCTGATGACGCTCACTGAAATTCATGAAGCCATTGCAAAGATAGGTTCGCTCACAATCACGACTCTGGATGGCGATATCATGCACAGTCGTATTATCAGCATCTGTGGCGGTGATGACGAGGGCATCTATTTTTTGACCATGGATGTTAAACCGTTCTATCGGCAACTTAAAGAAAATCCGCAAGTGGCCCTGTGCGGCATCTATCCTTCCAGCCGCAAGACAGGGAAAAACGCTGTGGGGCAGCCCACTTTCGCACCCGGATTTACCCTGCACATCACCGGCGAGGCCCGGGAAATTCCCGAAGACGAGGTAAAAGAAAAAGCAGATTCGGGCAGCGAAATCCACAAATACTTCCTGGAGGATTCAGCCCGCTACCCCGCCATCAGGTTTTTCTGCATCTTCAAAGGAAAAGGCGAAATCTTTGACTTCGACTTCGAAATGGAGGATCGCGACCACAAGCTTCTGCGGACCCGGTTCGCCTTTGGCGGCGAGACGTTCAATGAGGCAGGTGTTCGCATCGACCCGGATGAATGCATTGCCTGCGGCGAGTGTATCGATGCGTGCACTTTCAAGGCGATTATTCCCGGTGAACCCTACAGGGTGGATGGTTTACGCTGCGACGAATGCGGAAGTTGTTTTCAGGTTTGCCCGCAGGACGCGGTTAAGGTTTCGAAGATGATCTGATTGGGCGGACGGTATTCTGACTGTTCGACTGTCAAACCCCTTTTCCTTGCATACTTTTTTTGAATCCGTAAAAGAAAATATTGAAGACGCGTTCAGCAAGGGCCTCGGGCTCCACTTCCCCCTTTTCGTCGTACCACTGGTAGATCCAATTACACATCCCCACCAGAAAATGTACGTCCAAGGATAAATTTTCCATCTGCAATCCTTCCTGCTCACAGAATTCTCCGAGTCCTTTCCGCCAATAGGATAAATAGGTGCACTGTTTCTCCTTGAGTGTCTGGTAGTATTTGCCACTCAGGCAATTTTCATCATGGATCATCAGCTTGCTCCGGTATTTGTCCCGGCAATACAGATTGACCTGGAAACGAATGCATTCCCGGATAAAAGAAAGGGGATCCGAAACTTTTTCGCTGATACCCTGAATACCCGTCAGGAGATCATTCATATAGCTGTCCAGGATTTGATACAACAATTCTTCCTTGCTCTCAAAATAGTAGTAGAGCCCCGCTTTCGTCATGCCCATGGCTTCAGCGATGTTTCGTATGGACGCTTTTTCATATCCCATGTCGCAGAGAATTCTGGTTGCCGTGCCATAAACGGTTGCCCGTCGCTGTTCTTTTTTCTTTTCCCGATAGGTTTTCGCCACGGAATTCTCCTGTTATAAAAAGATGTTGACAGAGGTAACTGGAAGTGGTAGTGGATATTCTACCGGTCGGTCAGTAACTTTATCTCTTGATCAATGGGTTTGTCAAATGAATTCTCGATGACCGTTGATGTAATGCCGGAAAGGCAGATGATGAAACTGATTAAATGAATGATGCCGACCTTTTCATAAAATAAACGCAAACAAATAAGTTACGGGGATGGTAACCAATGAGACACGATATTACGCTGAGAGTAAACAACGATACGTATCAGGTGTCCGTGGATTCGTGGCGGACCCTGAACGAAGTTCTTCGTGAAGAGCTGAACCTGACGGGAACGAAGCGGGGTTGCGGGACCGGAGACTGCGGGGCCTGCACGGTACTGGTGGATGGGCGTTCCGTGAATTCCTGCCTGACCCTGGCGGTGGAAATGGAAGGTCGGGAGATTACAACCGTAGAGGGGTTGGCCCCTTCGGGTGAAGAATTGCACCCCATTCAAAAGGCCTTTGTGGAGCAGGGGGCTATCCAATGCGGGTTCTGTACCCCAGGGATGGAAATGTCGGCGCTCAATCTTCTGGGCAAAAACCCGAACCCCAGTGAGAAGCAGATCCGAGAGGGGCTGTCGGGAAACCTGTGCCGATGTACCGGGTATACCAAGATCGTGGAGGCCATTTCAGTAACGGCCGGTGAAATGAAAAAGACGAGGAAAAAATAGAGGGGACGGGAAATGACGGTGTCAAAATTTGAATACTATGGGCCTTCGACCATTGAGGAGACGTGTGATCTCCTGGAAAAAATGGGTGAAGGGGCAATGGTTATGGCCGGAGGAACAGACCTCCTGGTGAAAATATCCCGCATGCTTGTTGCGCCAAAGGTGGTGATCGGGCTGAAAAAAATAGAGGGTTTGAACCGAATATCCTTCGGCCCTGTGAAAGGCCTGTCTATCGGGGCCACCGCGCTCCTGGCCGATGTGGCGGCCCATCCGAAGATCAAGAAAAATTATCCAGCCCTGGCTGCGGCCGCAGAAGAGACTGCCAACGTCCAGGTCCGCAATATGGGGACCGTGGTGGGGAACCTGTGCAATGGTGCTCCATCTGCTGAAAATGCCCCCGCACTTATTGCCCTTGGGGGGCAGGTGGTGATAATGAGCAGCAAAGGTACGCGGCATCTTCCCCTGGATGATTTTTTCAAGGGTCCGGGAATTACGGCTATCGAGCCGGGAGAGATTGTGACGGCCGTTACTGTTCCCCCACCGCCAGCCAAATCCGGCGCTTCTTACCGACACATTTCCGCCAGGGGAAAGGTGGATATCTCGGCTGTATGTGTGGGCGTCATGGTCACTATGGATGGACAGACCTGCAAAGAGGCGAGAATTGCCCTGGGTGCTGTTGCTCCGATTCCCATGCGGGCCGTGGAAGCGGAAAATATGCTCATGGGAAACAGGGTCAGCAAAGAACTCATCAAGAAGGCAGGATTAAAGGCCAGAGAAGAGTCCAAACCGATTTCGGATATGCGGGCAAGCGCCGAGTACAGGAAAAAAATGGTAGCTGTTCTGACGGAAAGGGCATTGACGGAAGCCTATGAAAGGGCGTTGAAAGGATAAGGAAAAACCATGAAAGAGTTTTCGATGATAGGAAAGGATGTCCCGAGGATCGATGCTCGGGCCAAAGCCACCGGATCCGCCATCTATGCGGATGATATGAAACTTCCGGGGATGCTTCACGGGGCTATTCTGCGAAGTCCTGTTGCCCATGCAAAAATTGTCCATATTGATACCGGGAAGGCCCGAGCCCTTCCCGGGGTTAAATGCGTCATTACGGGTGATGATATCCCGAAAATCAAGTACGGGAACTGGCGTCTGTTTCCCGACACCCAGGACGAGTACGCCCTGGCTGTGGACAAGGTACGGTTTATCGGGGATGAAGTGGCTGCCGTTGCGGCGTTGGACATAGAAACGGCCCGGGAGGCCGTTTCATTGATCCAGGTGGAATATGAGGAATTGCCGGCAGTTTTTGACGTGGATTCCGCCGGCAGCAAGGGGGCGCCGGTCCTGCACGACTACTGCCCCGGCAATGTCAGCGTCAAGCGGAAAATCCAGTACGGTGATGTGGAAAAAGCCTTTGAAGAAGCGGATTATGTTCGAGAAGACACCTTCAACGTCCATGCCGTAAGCCATGCCTATATCGAGCCTTGTTCCTGCATGGCCCAGTGCGATCTTGGGGGAAGGATTACCCTGTGGTCTTCCACCCAGGTACCTTTTATCCTGCAGTGTCTTTTGGCATCCACCCTGGGGATGAGAGAAAACGATGTCCGGGTCATCAAACCCTTTGTGGGCGGTGGCTTCGGTGGCAAGATGGAGCTGAGGGCCTGGGAGTTCTCTGCCGCTTTCATGGCAAAAAAAACCGGAAAGCCGGTAAAATTCACCCTGACGCGGGAAGAAGAATTCCTGACGGGCCGTAGAAGACATCCCATGAAACTGGTCTCCAAGGTGGGGTTTAAAAAGGATGGGACGTTGCTGGCGAAGGACCTGAAGATTGCCCTGGATGGAGGGGCCTACAACGCCATGGGTCCGACGGCCACGTTCCTGTGTGGAAATTTCGGGGCCATGCTCTATCGGTATCCCAATTACCGCTTCAAGGGACTTCACACCTACACAAACAAGCCGCCCGCCAGCGCCATGCGGGGGTTTGGGGCTCCCCAGTCTCTTTATGCCTCGGAGATCCAGATGAACCTGGCGGCGGAAGCTTTAGGGATCGATGCCGTCGATATTCGGCTCAAAAACGCCCAGGTCAGTGGCGATACGATTCCGGACGTGGCAACCATATCCAGTTGTGGTTTTGTGGAATCCATACAGGAAGTGGCGCGCATGAGCAATTGGAAAAAGAAACGAAAGAATTTGAAGCCGGGGCAGGGGATCGGCATCGGATGTTACAGCTTTATATCTGGAGGGGTGTTCAACTGGTTTGATACCCAATATCCTTTTTCTGCGGCGGAAATCCGGGCCTTTGATGACGGAACTGTGCACCTGTTGACTATGGCTGCGGAAATCGGCCAGGGGACGGAAACGGTCCTGCAGCAGATTGCTGCCGAAGAACTGGGCCTGAAAATGGAGGATATCCGGATTACGGCGGCGGATACAGCTATGACACCCCAGGCGGATCTCGGGGCATGGGGAAGCCGTCTTACCCTGATGGGCGGTAATGCGGTGATTGACGCGGCGAAAAAAATCAAAGAAAAGGTATTCGGGGCTGTCTCAGCCCGCTTTAACCTGAACGTGATCCATGAAATGGAATGCCGTGACGGAAGGGTGCATCCCAAGGGGAATCCGAAGCGGAGCTTGTCCTTTGGAGAAGCCGTTGCCATGGTCCAGAAATTCAATCGGGGAGAACCCCTGGTGGCTCGTGGAACCTACACGCCGAGGGACAAGGGACTGGTAACGCCCGCCTTCGGTTTTGGAGCCCAGGTGGCGGAAGTGGAAGTAGACAGGGAAACAGGCAAGGTGAAGGTGAAGAAGATGCATACGGCCCACGACTGCGGGACCGTGATCAATCCCAAAGGGGTTGAAGGGCAGCTGGATGGCTCTATTCAGATGGGTCTCGGTTATGCCCTCTCGGAGCAGTTCGTCATGGAAGATGGAAAGACCCTGAATACCACATTCCTGGATTACAAGATGCCCACGGCCTTAGATATGCCTCCCGGCGAAGTGGTCCACGTAGACACCTACGAGCCTGAAGGCCCCATGGGCGCCAAAGAGTGTGGAGAGGGGCTGGCATCGCCCACTGCCCCGGCTATTTCCGATGCCGTGTACCATGCCACCGGATACCGGTGCAAGGACCTCCCCATCACCCCCGAGAAAATTCTTAACGGGATGACGAAGAAGTAGGCAGGAGAGGGGCTATTCCTTCCGATAAACAGCCAGGATTCCCTCGATCGGACTCATCTCTTTCAATAGTCGAAAGCCGGGGTACGTCGGCATGATCTTATTGAGGCCATAAACCAGGAATATGGCGCCCTCTCTTGCCCGGCTTTCCAGAAATTCGGCAAATTCTTCGTGCATCACAAGATAGGTGTAGAAAATGTCAAAGTCTTTTATTTCCACTCCTGTTTCGTCTCTTACCCGGCTGTGGACGCTTTCGTCTGTTGAATCCCCATGGTAAAGAAAAATATTTTCCGGCGGAGGCAGGTACCCGTCTTTTTCAAGAGTTTTCGCCAGGTCATTCCTCAGGGGGCTGTATTCATCGAGGGTCCATTCGTCCAGTTCTATACCTACGGAAATCTTTGTCAAATAGCTTAGGAGAAGATTGACCCTTCCGTCTGCGCAACCCAGATCCATGAATCGGGATTTTCCAGGGATGAGAATTTTTTCATTCAGCAGTCGGTCCAGGCAGGCAACCAGGGTTTTCAGATCTGTAGACCGCCTGAAACCCAAGGGGCCAACATTGCCCACTTTTCGCTGGTCGAAAAATTCTGAAACGGCGTCGAGCGCCTCTTTTACCCGGTCTACCATTTCTTGACAACCGTTCGTAACGTTTCCTTCAAAAGGAAGAGAATTTCCAGCTCTTTTCCCTCCCTTTCTCTCATTTCCTGCAATTGTTCCGGGGGAATGCTCCGCGTGATTTTTCCGCATAAGTAATTAATGCATATCACGTGCCGGCTCACAAGGAGGCACCCATTTTCGCTCAATAGAAAACAACTCTTTCTGTCATACCTCTTTTTGGGGATGTCCACGCCGAGGAGAAGGTTGATCAACAGGAGCCACCCGTCATATCTGTTTTCAAGCCCTGCACCACAACATGAACCTCCTTCAAGTTGGTCGCATCGCGTGCATATTTCCACAATACCGGTTTGGGCCATCTCCTCTCTGGAAGCCAGACTTGCCTCCTTCAGTTGCCGGATAAGACGGTCGATATTTGAGTCTTTTAGAATGTCTTTCCCGAATTCTTGAAAAACGTCCCGCGCGTTATTCGCCCTTTCCAGAAAAGGCAATGCAATGGAGAGCTGTTGAGAAATCATGCGGTTTTCTTTTTATTTGTCCCTTTACTGCCATTCTTTCTGATTCTTTTCGGGCTTTTGTCATCCTTGCCGTTTCCGAACTCTTTCAGACCCAGGGCCAGAGATTTAAGTTTTTCATCCACGAGTCCATTGATGGAACCCTTTGTGTAACGCCCGGTTGCGGTTTTCACCCCGCCCTTTTTTCCGGTAAGGATTTCGATCCCTTCATCAATGGTCTTTACGGCATACACGTGAAAATCTCCTTTCCTTACCGCCTCTACCAGATCCGGCTTGAGCATCAGGTCCTTGACGTTGCTTGCAGGAATCATTACCCCCTGGTCTTTGGTTGGACCCAATCTCTTGCAACAGTCAAAAAAACCTTCTATTTTTTCATTCACGCCGCCTATGGCTTGGATCTCCCCGTTCTGATTCACGGAGCCGGTCACTGCGATATTCTGTTTTATGGGGATTTCAGACAGGCTTGAAAGAAGTGCGTAAATCTCCGCGGACGAAGCGCTGTCTCCATCCACCCCTCCGTAAGACTGCTCAAAGGCGATGCTTGCGCTTATGGTCAGGGGTTTGTTCTGTGCGTATTTTTTCCGCATATAGCCCCCTAATATCAGAACGCCCTTGTTGTGGGTCTTCCCGGACATGTCGGCTTCCCGTTCAATGTTGATGATTCCCGCTCTCCCCATGGAGGTGGAAGCGGTAATGCGGGAAGGTTTTCCAAATGCGTAGTCTCCCATGGCGTATACGGCAAGGCCGTTCACCTGCCCCACAACTTCTCCGTGGACATCGATATTGAGGGTTCCCCGGTCAATCATCTCCTGGATGTGGTCTTCGAACATGCTGGATCGGTATTTTCTGGTTTCTAGGACCTTTTCCACATGCTTCTGTTTAACAATGGAGGAATTGTTCTGCTCGGCAAAATAGGATGCTTCCGTGATAAAATCGGTGATTTCCAGGAAACTGGTGGATATTTTCTCCTGTTTCCCCGCCATTCGGACCGTCTGTTCTACTATGGCGGCCACGGCGCCCCTGTCAAACGGTCTCAGCTTTTCCCCATCTGTTTTCATCTTGATGAATCTGGCGATTTGAAGGACGGTTTCCTCATCCCGGTGCATGGACGTATCAAAATCGGCCCTGACTTTAAAAATTTTCTTCAGATCCTCGTCAAAGTTCAAGAGGAGACTGTAGAGATGGTAATCGGAAATAACCACTACTTTCACGTTTAGCTCAATCGGTTCAGGCTTTAGCCCACTTGTGGTAAACAGATAAAAAGGATCGTAGGTTTGAATTTCGAGTTGGTCGCTTTTCAGTGCCCTTTTAAGGGCCTGCCAGACCCCTTGCTCCATTACGGCGTCCAGAAGGTTGATTACGAGATACCCTCCATTGGCTTTGAGCAGGGACCCCGCCTTGATTTTGCTGAAGTCGGTCCGCCACATGCCTGCTCGATCCACAATCCGCTCTATGCTTCCAAAGATATTTTTGTACGTGGGGTAGCTTTCTATAATAATGGGGTGACCTTTCTGTTCACTGTTATCCACCAGCAGATTGATCCTGTAAGGCTGAAAACGATCTCCTTCGGGCATCAGAGATGGCATCCCCGGAATCTGCGGCTGCATGGGCATGAATATCTGAAGGTTTTCCGCCATGTCCTGGACCATGTCTTCCATGTAAACTTTTATGATATCCGCGTCGAATTTTTTAAAAATCGGCTTTGCCAGTTCAGAAGCATTTCTCAGAAACATGACCCGGTCGATTTCTTCCAGTTTTTCCTGGACCTCCTTTTGAAGATCCCGGAGTTCAAGGAAGATCTGTTCCACCTGCTCTTTCAAAAGGCCGTATTTCTCTTTCATCCCCTCAAATTCGTCTTTCGGGAAGCGTCCTTTCTCGACCATGGCCTCAAGCTGATCTATGTGGACCGGTTTTCCGTCCACGAGGGGCATGACCTCGGGCCTTTTTATCTCTCCCACCTGGACATCCACGAGAGCAAATCCTTCTTGTTTTACCTTTTCTTCCAGTTCTTTGAAAAAATTTTTCCCTTTGGTTTCATAGGTCGCCATGATCTCTTTTTTTGCATTGATAAACTCCTGGCTTTCAAAGAGCTTTGGAATCTGTTTTTTAAGGGCTTCTACAAAAACCCTGATATCGTTCTTAAATGCAAGCCCCTCTCCGCTTTTAAAACGGAACAGGATCGGCTCTTCCGGGTTTTTGAAGTTGTTTACATAGCAAAGGTCATCGGGGACTGAGCTTTCACAACAGTTTTCCTCTAACAGCCTTTTGACTGTGGGCATGCGGCCAGTCCCGGCAACGCCGGTGACAAAAATATTGTACCCTTTCTTCTTGATACCCATACCAAACTTGAATGCCTCAACACCTCTTTTCTGACCAATAATTTCTTTAAGAGGTTCGAGGTCATCAGTGGTCTTAAAGGACAAAGCGCTCTGATTGAGCTGCCATCTCAGATCGTCAACAGGGATTTCCGGAGAAGAGCTTTTTCTTGGCATGTATAAACTCCTTGTTTTTTCATTGTGTAGCGTAAGTAACGGATATTGTACGGTGAGAGGCTAATAGCTAAAGGCTAACCGCTGGTTTTTTTACGTTTCAACCGTGATCAAATAGATTTTTTCCGGTTTCCATCTCGGTAGGTTAATTGTCAACAGGTTTCCTCTCAGGACCGCTTTCACTTCAGAAATTTCAATTCTGAAAGGCAGAGGAATCGTACGAATAAAACTGTTGACGTATCGCTCCTCGAACCAGCTGCTTGTTTTATTGACAGCCGTGAGATTTTTTTTGCTTCCCCTCAAAATCAGATTTTCATTGGTGATTGTGATTTCCAAGTCCTCAGTGCCCGTATCTTTTAAAACAGACTTAACGATAAAGGAATCCCTTGTTACAACGGTTTCGATCGTAATATTTTCGGAAGTTTTTTCAAGGAACATGGACAGTCCCGCATCGCACCCGCAGTTCTTGAAAAGACGATCCATGTCTTTTCTCAATCTGTTTATCTCCCTTTCTTTCCAAAGAATCAGCTCCGACATTGCTTTCTCTCCCAGATATTAAGGGTTTACGCTTGAGGGGATACCCTGAAACCTTCAAGAACGGGAGTCCCGTCCACATGAACACTTCCATCTTCACCCAGGGAAAACCGTCCCTCGGCAATCATCTCGATAGTCAGGGGAAAGATCTTCCAGTCTCCGATCTCTTTGAGCTCGTCCTGATGGGCATCGATAACCTGGAGAAATCGTTCCTTATCCTGAACAAGGTCTTGGACAGGGACAGGCAGGGTTACCTCCAAGGGTTCGGATACCATCAGAAGAGGTCCGCTGTCGACTCCTTCGTCTGTCCAGAGTGTTGACGACCGCAATCGGGTTTCTCCAGCCGCAATAGCATCCCTGACGGCGTTGTCTCCCACATACTTTCTTCTCCCGTTTGGTAGTGTCAGGGACAGGTCCGCAGGATGCACATTAACGCATCTTTGAAGAGTAATATAGCTCATAAATCCGCCAAGGGCAATGACATCTATTTCAAAGGCTTCCACAAGCCTTTTCGCCACCCTGTCATATTCTTTTCTTGCGGCCATGCCTTGGGCAGTTCTGACACTTCTTTTCAGGGATTTCCTTTGGTGAAAAGAGCGAATGTCAAAGCTGAAATAGGGAAGTCCGTTCTCCAAGGCAATCTTTTCCCCGGCGCAGTGGCCGTCGGACCTGTCGCTGAAAAGAAAGATGATGTCAAACGGTGGCGTCCTTCGTCCTGCGGCCAGTTTTTCCCTGTGTTCGATCAGCCTGCAGATGTTTGTTCCCGAACCGGACAGAAAGGCAGCCACTCTCATGGGTCGTCCTGCTGTCTTGGGGTCGAAAATAGGAGTCAAAGTCATGTTACCTCTCCTGAAGGAGTGCTTCGATGGGCTTCATATGGTAGGGAGTTCCCTGCTCTATGGCGGAAAGGACGGCCCCTCCTCCCGTAAAATAATAGGTATTCGGGTCGTCCATCCCAGACATGTAAATGCCTGGACAAAGCCTTCGCAGTTCCTGGAGGGTGTCCCCCCCTGCAAAAAGTTTTCGAGCGGAGCGGTTGTTTGCGATCATGCGATAAAGGGCTTCCGAGCCTTCAGAAAAGGAGGGCATCATTCCCATGACCGCATTCACAAAGAAGGTTCCGGCGGATGCGATGACCCCGGAAACCTTTTCTTCAAGATAGGACTCCGGATCCACGTCTAAGAGGTATCCGGCTTCCTTTCCATCTTTCAGTGCATCCAGGGTGATGGTTCTGAACTGCCCCTCCGTTTTATTTTCTACATTGTCCGATTCCACCAGAACATTCATCTCAAGGATTTTATTCTGTTCTCTGTCCATTTCCACCAGCTCCATGGCCAGGGCTCTGTCCTCTTCAGAAACCCCTTTGATCCGGGCGCCATACTTGGCCGAAATGAAGGTGTTGTACATCAATCCACCAAGAATCAGGTGATCGACTTTTTCATACAGGGCTTTCAAAGGGCCTATTTTGGTATCGTACTTCGCCCCCGCCACCACTCCAACAAAAGGACGTGCCGGATCAAGCACCCTGTGCAGATTCAGGATCTCCCTTTGCAGAAGGCTGCCGGCGTAAGAAGGGAGCAGACGGCCCACATCGTAGGTGGATGCGTGGGCCCTCCACGAACCGAAGGCGTCATTGACATAGAGATCAGCGAAAGAGGCCAGTTCGTGGGCGAAAGATTCCCGTTCAACGCCTTTCGACTCCTCGCCCTGGAACCACCTTGAATTGGGAAGGTAGATCATCCCAAATCTCCCCGCTTTCAGGTCTTGTATGGCCGGTTCCATGGAGGCGTCAAGATTCAGAATTCCTTTTTCAGGGTCCGTAGGGAATTCGGGTACGTGAATGTCGATGGAGAGTTTTTGTTGCAGGTATTGCACTATAGGCGCTACAGATTCTCCGTCTCTGCAGGTTATCGCCCCTGTTTTCTTATCTTTCGGCCTGCCGATGTGGGACAGAACGATGGGCTTTCCTCCTCGGGAAGCGATGTTGTAAAGTGTGCCGAACGTGGCATCAATGCGGTAAGGGTCTTTAATCGCCCCTTTCTTGACCACATTATGATCCACCCGCAAAAGAACAATTTTGCCGTCCATGGGGGCCTGTTGCATCAATCTCAAACGTGGGTCCAGCTTTTCATTTTCCATGTGGCATCCTCCTTAGATTCAGAGTATAATTTCAAAAACTACTTATATCCCTATTTATCCCATTGAATCAAGATGAAACTACTGATCATAAGACCCGGAGCGCTGGGTGACACCCTGATGCTTTTGCCATCCTTTCTGGCGCTTTCGAAGAAAGCGGAAGTTACATTTGTGGGCAGGCAGCCCGGTCTTGGATATATCCAGGCTTATGTGAAAGGCGCCATGGATATGGAACGACATGGATGGCATCGGCTTTTCATGGAGAACAGGGATGGGATATGTCTGCCCATTTCCGGGGTGGATAAAACGGTGGTATTTCTCAATGATGAGGACGGCGTTGTTCGCCGGAACCTTCAATCCGTTCTGCCGATGGGCTCTGTTTTTGTTTTCCCCTCTCTGCCTCCCCGAGAAGAACCGATCCACGTGGCTCGATATGTGGCCGAATGTTTAGAAACCGCCGGTTTGCCTATCGACCCGGACGTGGTTTTGAAAGAGGCTAAACAGGGGACGAGGATTAGGACCGGGCAATCTGAAACCTCTCGGAATAACATTGTTTTTCATTCCGGATCTGGTAGCGGGGAAAAGAACTATTCAGGGGATTTCTGGGTGGGTCTCATGGGGCTCGTGGGAAATGATTCCCGATTAAGCGGATTTGAATCCGTTATCCTGCTGGGACCGGCGGAAAAGAACCTCGTCCCCTTCTTTCAAAGCACTTCGTTTCCGTCCGAAATCCGAATATTATTCTGCCCCGACAAGAGGCGTCTCCTCGAATTGCTAGGCGAAACGGCTGTCTACATAGGGCACGACAGCGGTGTTACCCATCTTTCCGCCATGATGGGTACGCCTACCATTGCGCTTTTCAGGAACAGCGATCCAATCCAGTGGGGGCCTTTGGGGCGGTATGTGGACATCATTACTCATCCGAATGAAAACCCTGAGGTCATGGATCAGGTATTCAAAGCGGCAAAGAAGTTCTTGTACGAGCATTAAGCTTTTCCACCAGAATCTATGATTAAGGAGAGCTTATGAGAATGCATAACCCACCCCATCCGGGAGAAATATTAAAGGGTTTGTGGCTTGATCCCATGGGCATTAATATTACGCAAGCTGCGAAAGCAATTGGT
Organism: uncultured Desulfobacteraceae bacterium; assembly: GCA_964407525.1. Lineage (GTDB taxonomy): Bacteria > Desulfobacterota > DSM-4660 > Desulfatiglandales > Desulfatiglandaceae > DUZB01. The sequence continues at coordinate 22,564 of CAYOWC010000025.1, forward strand.
GTCAGCCCCAAGACTTTATTCGAAATCATTAACAAAAAGGGGAGCATCATGCCCGAAATGGCCAAATATTTGGCAAAGGTTTTACGGACTGAATATAAGGTCTTTCTCTAAACCTGGGATTCCCTATTTCCATGGGTTAAGTAATACTGCGCGACTTTCTTCCATATCTGAATTGTTGCGGGTCACAATCGTTAAATCATGGGCAAGGCCGTAGCTGCAATGAGAGAGTCTATGGTTGGCATTAGCCGACCAAGCCCTTCTGTTTCCCCCTGAATTTTCTCCCACATTATGGCAACTTGTAGGTCTATGCCTATGATTCTGTTCCGGAACTTTTCTTTCAGGTTGTTTTCAACCCAATTGGGTAACGCTTCCTTTTTTTTGGATTCCGGCAGTTTTTCAATACCGTAAGAATTTTATAAAAGGCTTACGCCCAAACTCCAAAAAGACAATGACTTTTCAATCGATTTTAAGCGTCACTCCGTTATGGGTACCCGAACTTATTGAGAAGTAACCCATATCCCAATTAATACTTGGAAAAATATACACAACCGTATGGTAGTCTTCAATGGACGGAAAAAGGGCAAAAGAACTTTTTTTCACAAGAGTGCAGTATTTTGTTGATCTGAGAGTCCAAATCACATAGGGTTAGCCATTTTTTTGGCCTGAAGCGTTTTTATTGATTTCCATGGAACAGAACGACAATGGCCGCGTTTAATGGTCCTCTGGGTGACGTGTTTAATGGGTATGTTTTCCGGTTGCAGAGGGAAACCTGGAACCGAACCATTCAGATAATATGTTTAACTTTTCAAAGATATCTATGTAAAGGTGCAGGACAGATGATAAGTGCAACAATTTTTATGGTAGGCTTAGGTGTTTTCTGTGGACTAGCGCTAAGCGTAGCTTCGCGTGTTTTTTATGTGTATGAAGATCCTCGTATTGCTCTTGTGGAAAACTGTTTTGCCGGTGCTAATTGCGGTGGTTGCGGTTATGCGGGTTGTTCCGCTGCGGCTGTGGCTGTGGTGGCGGGGGAAGCATCTCCCAGCGTCTGTATAGTGGGGGGGGCGGAAGCGGCTATTGGAGCATCTGAGGTCATGGGTGTGGACGCCGGAACAGCAGAGACGATCAGATCCTACAGCGGTTGTACCGGTGGTGACCGGGCAGTGGACCGATTCATTTATCAGGGCGTCAGTAGTTGCAAGGCGCAGACATTGCTTTATGGGGGAAAGAGGGATTGCGAGATCGGCTGCATCGGCCTTGGCGATTGCGTAAAGGTCTGTTTGTTTGATGCCCTGAAAATAGGTCCGGATGGTTATCCTGTGGTTGACCCTGAAAAATGCGTGGGATGTGGTGCCTGTGAGCGCGCCTGTCCTAAACATGTTCTGGAAGTGAAAACTCCATCAGAGCGCCTTTTGCATTTCAACAGTATTGATGACTGCCTTGCACCATGCAGACAGGGCTGCCCGGCAGAGATTAATATTCCCCTCTATATCGCCCAGATCCGTAAGGGAGATTATGAAGGTGCTGTTCACACTATCAAGGAACGAAACCCTCTTCTTTTATCGTGCGGAAGGGTTTGTCCCCATCCCTGTGAGACCAAGTGCAGGCGTGGAATTGAGGACGAGGCTGTGTCCATAAACCAGTTGAAACGGGTCGTGGCTGATTATGAGTTGAACTCAGGCCGGCGTTTTCCTGTGTCGGTGGCTTCTCCCACACATCGACGTGTGGCCGTGGTTGGAGGGGGACCCGCTGGTCTCAGCACTGCGTATTTTCTGAAAAGGCTTGGGCACGATGTGAGCATTTTCGAAGCTATGCCGAAATTAGGGGGAATGCTGAGATACGGTATCCCGGAATACAGACTTCCTAAAAAGATCCTTGATTGGGAGATCGAAGGAATTCTCAACCTGGGAATCAAAAGCCACGTCAATGTGAAGTTCGGGATGGATTTTGATCTTTCGTCCCTTGTCGCTTCAGAATATGATGCCATATTCCTGGGTGTCGGGGCGTGGAGAGATTCCCTCTTGAGGGTGGATGGAGAGGATCTCAAAGGCTGTTATACCGGGATCGACTTTTTGTCCCGCCTCGGATTGGGAGAAGCCTTCCCTACCGGGCGCACAGCCATTGTCATCGGAGGTGGTAATACGGCCATCGATTGTACCAGGAACCTTATTCGACTGGGTGTGGAAAAAGTGTATCTGGTATATCGACGGACCAGGAACGAAATGCCGGCCAACATAGTGGAGATCGAAGCAGCCGAGCATGAAGGTGTTCAGTTTCTCTTCCTTTCGGCCCCCGTCAGTGTTAAAGGGGATGAGGAAGGAAACGTGACGCATCTTGAATACCTGAAGATGGAGCTTGGCGAACCGGATGCAAGTGGCAGACGAAGGCCGGTTCCTGTTGAAGGTTCGGAAACCCTTCTCGATGCCGACATGGTCATAACCGCCATTGGGCAGTCACCGGATGTCTTTTTTACGGAAAGGACGGAACAACGCCTGTCTCAATTAAAGATTACCCGATGGAATACGATTGATTCCGATCCCAGCACGCTGCAGAGCAATATCCCGTATCTGTTTACCGCGGGAGACGTGGCGACGGGACCATCTCTCGTTGTAGAGGCAATAGGCGGTGGCCGGAGAGCGGCACGCTCCATTCACCAGTATATTACGGGAGAAAAAGTTGTGGCCAGCCCGAAAGAACTGTCCCGGAACATGATCCCGGATTCGATATTTGACCAGGTCCAGGGTATTGTTAAACGGCCGCGGGCTGAGATGCCTGAACTCATGGTGGAGGAGCGGATACATTCCTTTGTGGAGGTTGATCAGGTCTTGAGCGATGAAGCGGCTCATGAAGAAAGTGAAAGATGCCTCGCGTGCGGAAGAACATGCTATAATATGGATGCTGCTGCATAAGAGCACCGCCTTCCCGTTTTAAAGCGGGAGCTGATCAAGAAAGAAACTTCTTAAAAAAGTCTCGCGCAAAGACGCAGAGACGCAAAGAAGAACAGGTTTCGGGTTTCGGGTGTCAGGTTTATGCATTTCCACACTGGAGAATGGGAACGAGGAAAATTTTCAATATTCAATCGTCAATATTCAATGAATATGAGTTACTCAGGAGATGAAAAGGAGGCTCTAATGGCCCATCTTGATTTTTTAAAGAAAGTCCATGTGTTCGGAGAGCTTAACGACGATCAATTAACTGCCGTAAGCGATGGGTGCGTGGAGAAGGAATACCGCAAAGGGGACAAGCTTTTTGACGAGGGAGAAAATGCCAGGCACCTGTGGATTGTTGTTGATGGAACCGTGGAAGTTCGATTTAATCTTCCAGGGTATGACGCCCCACAGACAAACACCGTTTCCGTTACATCTTCCACTCAGACCATCGGTTGGTCCAGTTTTGTTCCCCCCTATAAATACAGTTTGCCCGTGTACTGTACTTCCAAAACCTGCAAGGTCTTGAAGATCAGAAAAGATTTTCTGCTGAATCTTTTTGAGAGAGACAGCAAAATGGGGTATCTTTTCATGAGCAATATTGCGTCGGTCATCAGTATTATGCTGAGGCAGCTTCAGGAGTCTGCCGTTGAATTCCCACAGACGCGCATTGACGTTACGGTCCATATGTCCACTTGTGGGATTTCTGCAGGAGCCCGCAAGGTCTTGGCGGCTTTCTATGAGGAAATTGATCGGGCCGGCAACAGCAACGTGAGTGTCAAGAGTGCCCCATGTATTGGGAAATGTTCCAATGAACCGAATGTTACTGTTGAAATTTCGGGTGAGGAACCGGTCATCTATGGGAAAGTTTCCCCGGAAAAAGTGAAATCGATTTTTACTGAACATATCCTCAAAGGAAATATTCAGAAAGAATGGATGGTGCATTAGTTTTTTAGGAGTATAGTCATGATTGATTTTGATTTTTTGGAAAATGTGGAAGTGCTCCAGGATTTGGATGACAGCCAGCTTTCCGCTATTGGTGCATGTTTTAATGAGGTGTCGTTTCAGCGGGGAGAGGAAATTTTTGATATCAGTAAGGAACCGGAAGCACTCTGGGCTGTAATGGAAGGGGAAGTAAGCCTCCATCATGAAATGCCGGGAGCTGCCCCCTTGACGGAAATGACAATAACCACCATATCCCGCTATATGATTCTTGGGATTTCAAGCCTCGTAAAACCTCACAGGTACATCCTCTCCGCCTATTGTGCTACGCGACACTGTAGACTTCTTAAAGCGGAAAGGGATTGTCTTATACCCCTTTTCGAGGAAGATCCGAGGATCGGGTATCTGGTGATGAACAGGCTGACTGGTGTGGTGGGAAAACGATTCCATCAGGTTCAGGAGGAATTTGTCAAACGCAGAGGCCAGGATCTATTGAATCATTGGTAGGGCTTTAGTGTAGATTTTTTACGGAGGCCACTTTTTTTCCGGCACGCGGGGAAAAAAAGGACGAAAGTAGTTTCACCGGAAAAAGCACAGTCTTCTTTGACCTTGCAGGACGAGCACTCGCTGATTCTCCCCGGGCATAGATCGGCTTCTTTCGGGATGAAACCGCATCTCGATGAATGCATGGATAACTTGAAGTCGTATCGCTCCGAAAAAATCTTCATGCGTAATAAATCGGAACCTTTTCCCCCGGCATTGAAATCAAACGGCCTCTTTGTGGAATATGCCATGGTATCCCTGTTCACGAAAAAACCTTCAAATATCCGTTCCTGGTTTTCTTCCACAATTCCAACTCCGTAGTCATGCACCTTTAGTTCGACCCCTTCTCCTCTTTTCCTCACACTTACGGTAACCTTTCCTTCATCCGGCGTATTTTCGATCGCGTTTCTTACAAGGCCGTCGAACGTCTTCTGTAATACGTCCGAGGGGATGGTTACGGACGAAGAATGTTCTTCCATATGGGTACCAATTTCGACCTCTCTGTGGCCAAATCGGGGTTTCAACGCTTCCAGTCTTCTTCCCACAAAATTCTGCAGATTGATCTCCGACGATATGCTCTCCCTGGCACCGAAAATCTCTTCAATCCGTTTTCTGATACGATCCGCCAGAAGTTCTTCTCCCACTTCGTTGGCCACAAGAGCTTCAAGTTCATCCGTGCACTGTTCAAGGAGTATCGAAAGGAGTCCGTAGCTCTTGTACTCTTCGTTTTCCATGATATCTTTTGCCTGATATTGAATGTCCAGGATACGGTCCAAATTACGTCTGGCCCTTTCAATGGCAGGTTTCCAGGTCTTTTCCGGAACCGGTTTCAACCTTTTTGCAAGGATATCAATGGAGGCCATGAGGATGGACGCAGGAGTCTTCAGTTCATGGGAGAGGTGATTGATTACCTTGTCTTTTGCGCGGTTCAGGCTGGATACTTCTCTGTATGCCTCTCGTAATTCTTCTGAAAACCTGGCGTTTTCAATGGACAGGGCTACGGTGCCCGTGATCATGGTCAGGAGTTCAACGTCAGCCTGATCGAAATCTCCTTCTTTTTTGTTGCGGGCACACAGGACGCCGATGATCTTTTCACTGCTTCTCATGGGCACCTGGATCATATTCCTCGTTTTGAATCCCATTTCTTTATCTACCGTGTAGTAAAAATCAGGCTCACTGGAAGGGTCCGATACGATAATCGCTTCCCCGCTTTGTACAACCTTGCCGGCCACGCTGTTTTTGACTGGAAGATGAAGCGTTTTGATCTTTTTATGGGAAGTGACATCGTTATAGGCTGCGCCCACGTAGGAGAATCCGTCCTTCTCTTTGTTCAGCAATATGACGAGTGCGTCTTCCGTGTTCATCAAGACTCTGATTTCCTCACTGATGTAATCAAGTAAACTTTCCAGTCCCGGATAGGCAGGAAGGGCTGTACTGATTCTGAGCAAGGCTTCCTTGTTCTTGGTCATTTCCCGAATGGATTCCTGGTCCCTGATTTTTTCCGTTACATCTCTTACAACACCGCGAAAACCTATTTTCTTATTTTTTTTATCCCTGACAAGATGGGCTGAAAGTTCTATCATTCTGGATTGCCCATCTTTGTCGAAAATTTCCCACAAAACATCCGAAAAGCCTTCGTGGGTAACCCAGATCTTGGTGAATACTCCATACGCTTTTCTTACATTCTTTTTTTCCATGAAGTTGGCAAAATTTTCGCCGATTACAGCTTCTCTGGGATACCCTAAAACTTTACAAAGGGCGTTGTTGAAATAAGTGAAATTGCCGTGGATATCAGTTTCATAGACTCCATCACTTATGTTTTCGATGAAATCTCTGTAACGATCTTCCGGAAGATCGTTACAGGCATTCGGTTTTTTTGTTTCCATTTTTAACCTGGTTTTTGAAAAGATGCGTTTCTTCAGTAAATTTATACTTTCTTTTCCCTCATGTAAAATGCTATCTTATTTTTTTCCACTGTAAAAGGGAGGGACTCTCTGGTTTGATTTTTTCTAAGGGAATTGATAAACTAAAACATTTTATAAAAGGCAGACCAAATGTTTCCGGGAATAGGTCAGATGTTGAGGTGTTTATTGACAAGATGACTGAATCCCAGGGGGCTTCTGAAGTATCCGGGAGAAAAATTCCGATGCGGCGAGAAAGAATTAAGATCGATTTGCTGATTCATGACCTCAAAGTACCCCTTGCGGTAATTGAAGCAGGCGTGACTGCCATGTTGAAAAGGCAGGAAAAATATGGTCCCGTTACCGATCGGCAGGAAAAGGTTTTCTTAAGAGCGCTCAGAAACACCAAGGTGATTCAAGCCCTCGTGAATGATGCCCTCGAATTGGGACGGTCACGCGAAGGGATTCTGAATTATTCCGATTTTAAAGTATCTTATTTGCTTGAAAATGCTCTTGTGGAAAACTTTGACTTGAATGATACGGTTATTTCCGAACAGATAAAAGATTGTTCTTCGTTTTCATTGCTCCGGGATATCCTGAAAGAAAAAGGAGTTTTTCTTTCCATTGAAGAAGAGTTGTGGTGCATGGATATTCGTCAGGATGAAGCAAAGGTCAGACAGATTTTGAGAAACCTTCTGAGTAATGCCCTTAAATACCGGAAAAACAAGGTCGAACTGAATGTCTCAAAAACCGATGCTTCTATCGAATTTTCCGTCAAAGACGATGGGGATGGAATTCCTGCCGGCTATCATAAAAAGATCTTTGACTGTTATTTTCAGATTGATGCCACGGAAGTGTGTCCCGTGAGGGGGCATGGGCTGGGACTGGCGGGCGTCATGGTGCTTGTTGAAGACCTCGGAGGGGAGCTGCTTCTCGACAGTGATGAGGGTATGGGGACAAAGTTTATAGTTAAACT
>CAYOWC010000026.1:0-18532 GCA_964407525.1 uncultured Desulfobacteraceae bacterium
GTATTTCCTCAAAGGAGACCGTCTTTCTCATTTTATCGGATTAGCGTGAAAAATCCCTTTTTCCGGAACAGTGGTGTCAGGTTTCAGTACCTACTATTCCCATTTTCTTGCTATAATAAGCATAACTACTTGTTATTACGTAGAATATTACGAATGAATACCGGCTTTTCCTGACACCTGACACCTGACACCTGGAATCTGAGTATGGTCTATTCGACAACTAACAAAAATATCACGTTAATCCGCGATGAGCCGTTTTTACTAAACGCCATGCGTCAGGGCAATCTTCTTGAACATGTTCAACAACCCGGTCGCAAGGGTGTATGTGGTCTCAATACTGAGATTCTTATTGGCCGTTTCATCGAAAAAGATATTGAGGCTCGATTCAAGTCCATCGTCCGGTCGCCAGTAGCAGATCAGGATCGGCACTTTCGGCAAGGGATACAGGACAATGGAAATATCCGAATCATAGACATTCTCCACCTGTTTTGCGCTGAAAATGTGAAGAATATCCTCAAAAAGATCCGTGTAGGTATCCGCAATTCTCTTGAGCGGCTTTTCGCACATCTGGTTAAAGAGCCGGTACCAATCTTTTCCCCCTTCAAGTTCCCTGAATGGAATCCACTTCCCTGAAACCGGGACCCCGGCCCCGTCTGTGATATAGGCCAGGATGGGCATGGTAACCCAGTGATTCACATGGATGTCCGTTGTAATGTTCCCTGCCACATCCACGGTAAAATTTTTGCCCATGCACTTGATGGTCAATTTCCCGTCAGCAAATTTCTCTCCAAGCCTTTGAGCGGCTTCAGAGAGATCCATGGAGGATATTCTTTGTCGCAGCAACTTTACCGCCTCTGCCCGATCCTCATTACGCCTGGAGTGTCCTTTTTCCTGATCACCATAACGATTGATGACCTCGGCATCAAGATGCGTGCATTCGCCCAACCGCTTCTGCCCCTTCAACACAGCCGCGCAAAACGCAAAACATGTTTTTTCTCCACACTCCCTGCAATTGGATTTGTCTAACAGTTTCAATATCTCCAGAACATTTTTAAATTGGGCCATAACGAAACCTCATAACTGGCTGCCTTCTTTCACAATCCGCAGTATTTCTTTTCCATAACTTTTCACGAAATAGGGCCCCACCCCCTGGACCATGTACAGTTCATCATAGGACGAGGGCCGGTCTGCAACCAGGTTGTCCAGGACTTTGTTGGTGAAGATACGAAAGGCGGGCACGCCCTTCCTCTTTGCAGCTTCCATACGCCACAGTCTCAATGCATCATGCAGCCCGGGATTTTTCCCTGAAACGTCCTCCCCTCCCGGTCTCCGAATCACCTTCCCTGAATTGGCCTTTTTAGTCGGTGATGAACTTTTTCGTTTTTCTTTTTGAGATGCCGGTGAAGAAGTTATAGCAAGTGCCTGAATCTCTTTGGGCCCGAAATCGCGGCCCTTCCCGGTAAGTCCCGCCTTCCTGTAATGAATTATCCTCCCGTCTTTTTCAAAGGAATGTTCAGTAAGAACAATCAAACCGGCTGCCGTAAGAGATCGAAGCAGATTTTCAAAATCCGAGCGTTTGAAGGCGGAACCCGGACTCACATCTGTGTAGAGTTTTCCAGTGCTCATACCGCCCGTAACTCTGAGCGTGGAAATCAGTTCGGAAATGATCTCCTGTTCCTTCCCGTCCGGGCTGCGAAAAACGGATGCCACAGCTCCCTGAGGGGCGCAGAAGTCGCAAATACCGCATGATTTGCCATTGTCCGCGCGGTCCCCGAAATGCTGTACCAGATAGAGCATACGGCAGGAGAAAGACCCGGCAAAACGGGAGATCTCATCGATCTGGGCGAGCCGATGGGCACTCTGGTTTTTGTAGGGGAGATGCCACCGGTTGTGCCCCCTGCGCACCGTCTCATCCGGTTCTACCAGGGCCCCGCCGTGAATCCAGAGTTTTTCCAGGGCCGCTTCGAATTCCTCCGGCTCCATGTCCAATTGCCTGCGCAGATTTTCACTGGGGGCTTTTTTGTCCGTAAGTCGGGCATGAATGCTCTTGAGGACCTCTTCGCGGGGATAACTCTTTTCATGAAAAAAATGATGAACACGCCGGTCCCCATAGGAATGAAGCAAGATAGCCCGCGAAGGTTTTTCATCCCGTCCGGCGCGACCGATCTCCTGGTAGTAGCCTTCCAAACTTCCCGGGAGGGCAGTGTGAATCACCGTGCGAACATCCGGTTTGTCAATGCCCATGCCGAAGGCGATGGTCGCAACTATGACATCAAGCCCACCCGAAAGAAAAGAGGTCTGGACACTGTCTCTTGTCTCCGCCGGCAGCCCTGCATGGTAAGACGCCGCAGGGAAAAAACTCTCCAGCTCCCTTGCCAGATCCTCCGTCTTTTGCCTCGTTGGGGCATAGACGATGGCCGGCCTGGATTCTTTTTTCTGTAAAATTTCCACGACCTTTGCAGACCGGTCTGACGGCATGAGCTCCACCAGCTCGATAGCAATATTGGTTCGCCGGAACCCGTGGATGCACATCTTGGTTTTCACCATCCCTAACTGTTGAACGATATCTTTCTGAACCCGCGGGGTGGCGGTGGCCGTCATGGCAATGACTGGAGCCGGCCGCAGGATAGGCAATCTCTCCCCTAACAGTCGGTAATCGGGCCTGAAATCGTGGCCCCATTGGGAAATACAATGGGCTTCATCGATGGCAATGAGGACAGGTTTGCGCCGCGCCAACATCTCTGGGAACCCAGAAACAGCCAACCTTTCCGGGGCAATAAAAAGGAAATCCAATTTTCCACTAAGGTAGTCCCGGCAAACCTTTCGGGAGTCGGATCGGGCGCGTCCGGAATGAATCCGCTCCGCGGCAAACCCCTTCTGTTTGAGTCCGGCAGTCTGGTCCTCCATCAGTGCAATGAGGGGGCTGACCACAAGGGTCGTCCCATTGCGAACAATCCCCGGGAGTTGGTAACACAGGGATTTGCCCGATCCCGTGGGCATAACGAGCAGAAGATCCCTGCCCTGGATTACCGATTCACAAACCTCCCGCTGGTAGGGACGGAAAGAAGTGAAATGGAACACCTCAGTGAGAACCGTATCCAGGTTCCCGGAAATATCCCTTTCTATCTTCTTCCCAACCATAGCGGGACCGGCTGGGATAGGCGAAACGGACGCAGAAACGCCCTTTTCGGCACCGGGACCGGCTGGCTTCCGAGCCTGAACCAATTCGGCATCAGAACCAAAATAGTCTTCATCCGAGGGAGGAGGAGCATCATCCCATTCCGGAAAATTCGGAGGCTCATGGCTTTTTGAACCATCTGGTTCAATTATAGTGTCGACGTTGTCCGATTCAGGCATTCCTCTCCTCTTCCCATACCGCTTCCGTCTCAAAAAAACGGCTGACCACATCCTGATAACGTTGGGGATTCCCGGTCTTTCTGATTTTTTTCATTGTTTTCCCACAGTCTCTGAATGCCTGTGAAAAATAATTCCACTGGGCTTTCATCCGATTCAGCAGGTGGGAAGGACCACTGAGGTTCGCACTGTATTGCTCGTACAGGGCATCATGAAACTGTTTCAGCCTTTCAACCTTGTTGCTCACCCCATCCACCCCCGTTTTTACGATCATGGGAAGAAAGGGGTTGACGAGAGACCAGCGGCCGATCATCCACCTCTCCACATTTTCGAACCGTCCCGACAGCGTCCGAAAGTCATCCATGCTCCTGATATCCCCGTTATAGACTACGGGGTGGTCGAGAATGGAAAGGCAGGTTTCAAACCCTTCCAGATCCACATTTCCGTTGTACATTTGATCACCTGTCCTGCCATGAATGATCACCTCTTCGAGAGGATAGTCGTTCAAGATGGGTGCAAGCCTGATAAGTTCATTCCTATTTTTCTGTCCGAGCCTGGTTTTGATGGAAAGTTTGCCTTCCATTGCAGGTACAGCCTCGTCCAAAAAGTCCCGAATCCGTTCCGTATGGGGAAGCAGCCCGGAACCGCGCATCTTTTTTGCTACCATGGGATGGGGACACCCAAGGTTCCAATTGACTGTATCGTATCCGAGATCAAGCAGACAATTAGCCAGAACAATGAAATTCTTCGCCGATTTGCTCAGGATCTGAGGCACAACGGGCATACCGGTAGTATTTTCCGGAAGAAGCCCTCTGACATATTTAGGGCGGATGCGCTTGCCACTTGTACTTGAAATAAACGGTGCCACCGCAAGATCAAACCCACCAAAATGTTCCGAGAACAGATTCCGATAGATCTGATCCGTAAAACCTCTTAAAGGGGCCATATACAACCTGACAGGCATATTGTTTTCCCATTCCTTCTTTGACATCTCGGGTCTTATTGTTTATGTTCCCCACATTAATCGGAAACCGTATAAACCTGCAAATCGGTTCATACAATTCCTTACCAGAAAGTTCAAATAGAATGCAATCTTTCTAAATTTTTAATGAAACACACGACACCAGTGACTGGTTACCTAAAAGGAGCAACCATGAAGAAAACCATTGCAGTACTGGAAGGCGACGGCATCGGACCCGAGATCGTTCGGGAGGCTGTTAAAGTACTGAATGCCATTGAAAAAAAATATGACCACACTTTTACTCTTAACTACGCCCCGTTTGGCGCAGAAGCCTATTTTACCGACGGCTCACCGTTCCCTGAAAAAACGAAACAAATCTGCGATCAAGCGGACCTGATTATCAAAGGCCCCGTAGGGCTTGCCGTTGAGGAAATGCATGCCATTCCTCAAGAGCATCGTCCTGAAATCGGCGCCATCCTTCCGTTACGAAAACGCTATGATACATTTGCCAATTTCAGACCGGTAAGATTGCCACGGTCCCTTGCGTCCTTCTCCCCATTGAAACCTGAGATCATCGGCGAAGGAATTGATATCCTGATGATCCGGGAACTTGTCGGCGGAATCTATTTCGGAGACAAAACGGAAGGATCCTCAACCGGAATGAAATATGCCCGGGACGACTGCACCTATACGGAAGAACAGGTCAGGAGGATTGCGCTCGTAGCCCTCAAGGAGGCCCGAAAAAGGGGAGAAAAACTCACCAATATCCACAAGGCGAATGTACTTGCCACCTCCCGATTCTGGAGAGAAGTCGTTGAAGATATGGCCAAAGAATTTCCCGATGTACCCTACCAGTCCACACTGGTGGACAATGCCGCTTTCCAGCTCGTCAAGAACCCAACCCAGTTCAACGGAGTGATGCTCCTCGAAAACATGCAGGGCGACATCCTCACGGACGAGGCGGGCGGGATCATTGGGTCTCTGGGCCTCATGCCGTCTGCATGTCTCGGCCCGGAAAAAGGCTACGTGGAACCGGCCCACGGATCAGCACCGGATATTGCAGGGTTGAATATGGCCAACCCCTACTCCATGATAGGAAGCATTGCGTTGCTCTTAGACGAATGCCTGAACCTCGGGGAAGAGGCGCAGGATATCTGGAACGCCCTCTTTCGTATATTTGCAGAAGGATTTGTCACAAAAGAACTGGCAAACGGTTCACATGCTCCGGATAAAATCCACCAGACAACCGAATTTGGCGACATGGTCGTAGAGATAATTCAGCAAAAACGGCCTTGATCAGGGTCGACGTTGCCGGTTTGAAAATTCTCTGTTTGGAAAATGATCGGATAAAATCCGGAGATAATCTGCCGAAGGGGAAATTTACGGTTTCCTCATTTCTCATCAGACATGATGAGATCCGCCGATAGGACTACATGATATGCTTATCAGGAGAGTTTTTTCGCCGGCGGATCACCCGGGTCCCGGGGGGGGTGTTTTTTCTAACCACCTGTTGTTCCTCCCGGGCTTTGGCATCGAGAGCAATCAGTTGACGTAATTGGGCTTCAATCTTTTTTATCTTTCTTTCTTCCATAATTATTCCTTATTCAATAATAAAATGTTCTTCGTTCTTCTTCCAACTGGGACAATCCCAACTGAAAAGCTCCTGCAAAGGCAAGAAACGGTCGAAACCATTGGACCGAATCTACTCCCCTCGCGGGGATTCTTCTGCATTCGACAATAGTCGCATACAGACTCAGCCAGCAGGTGAAACATTGCTGTTTCCCCTTCAGATTTTTAAATTTTAAAAATGCTTTCCTACAAAGATTATGCTTCCTGATGGGTAGTTTTTAAAAAAAGTCATCTCGCTGTAGGAGACGCTCCAGACTTCACCTTTTTTCAAAGGCTTACTTCCAATAAAACGCAGTGATTTAACGGTTAAGAATCGTTAAAACTGAGGTAGGCAAATCAGATGAGAAAATACGAACCCGCTTGGGGCCCACTGTATTCCTTTTTTTGAGTTCATACCCGATCCACAGTGCTGGCACTCCTTTATCTCATATTTTCGGGATATGCAAGATTAAAATGAAACTCCTGGAAAAAAATCCCGTGTCACAAAGTAGGCATCCTATAGTTCTTTGTCAATCATGTTCCTTTCCCACCCTGCGAAGGATCGCGTAGGACTGCAGAGGGGCATCGAGCACGATAGTTTGTGAATTATTGGCAGATTCCACCTGTTTGCCAAGATTTGTGGTGAGAAGTTCGGGCATCTTTACAGTAGTAAGAACACCGTCCGGAAAAAGAACCTCCAGTTCTTCCCCGCCCCTAATGGTATTTCTTACGCGAACGATGTATTCTCCTTTCGGGGTTTCTTCCGTGACATTTCCCACGAAAATCGATTCAGATCGGGACGTGCTGCTCTCCCTTGCATAATCACTGTCATCGACTTTCCCTTTCATAAAACCGGTTGAGTACCCTCTGTTAGGAACTCTGTCAAGAAGTTCCAGTCCCTGCTCCTGAGAAAACCTTTTCCCATCCAGGATTTGTCTGTAGAAAGAAACGACGGTGGCAATATAGTGAATCGATTTCATTCTACCTTCAATTTTTATGGAATCTACACCCGCCTTTTCAAGACCTTCAACAAACTCAAAAAGGGCCAGTTCCTTGCTGTTGAACAGGTATAAACCTCTTTCGTCTTCAAAGACCGGCATGTATCGTCCCGGCCTGGTCTCTTCCATAAGGGCATATTTCCATCTGCAGGGGTGTTTACATTCGCCACGATTTGCACGAAAACCAGTCAGATAATCACTTATGGCACATCTGCCGGAGTAGGAAAAACATACGGCGCCATGGATGAAAGTCTCTGTCTCAACCCGCCCGTGCGTAGCCTTCTGGATCTCTTGAATCTGTTCGAAAGAAAGCTCCCTCGCCAGGTTCACTCTTTTGGCGCCCAGCTCTCCATACGCCAGCACGGTCTGGTAATTCGTGGTGTTGGCCTGTGTACTGATATGGAGGGATGTGTGAAGATTTATTTTTCCCAGTTCCATGAGCAGGCCCAAATCAGAAACGATCAAGGCATCCACCCCCATCTCATCCAGCTTGACAGCGGTATTTTTGAGTGCGTCCACCTCATTTGAAAAAGGATAGATATTCAGCGTAATATATCCTTTTTTCCCGCGGGCGTGGAGAAACGTAAGTGCTTTTTCGACATCTTCAAAAGAAAAATTTCCCGCAAAGCTCCTCAGAGAACCAAATTCCGTCCCGAAGTATACGGCATCCGCTCCATAGACAGCGGCCCATCTCAGTTTTTCCAGGTTACCGGCAGGAGCCAGAAGTTCCATTTAATACCCTTCCTTTCTTTTTTTTAATCCCAAGGCGTTCAAAAATAAATCCGGCAAACAACCCCGCCAGAAGGGCTGTACAAACGGCCACACAACCATAAAGCAAGCTGTACTTTTTCGACAATAAGGCAATCAATGAGGGGAGCCCAACCATGACGGCAGAGATGGGAACGGTTTTCCTAGATATCACCCGCCCGTCCTCCACGACCGAGAGGGTGGCATCATAAGAACCGGGCACCATATTGGCCGGCAGTTTGAAAAAACCCTGCACCAGGACTTTTTCTCGTGAAGAACCGATCGGCACAAGCGCTTCTTTTTCTATTCGGTAAAGATGTCGCCGTTCCTTAAGAAGGCAGAAGTCCCTGAAAAATTTTCCTCTTTGCTGGGTGTTCATTTCTCCGGAAAAGAAAACCCGCCGTTCGATGGCACCGTAACCCCACGTAATTTCCGGCCCTGCCCTGAGCAACAGTTCGGGATCCGAACTCGCTGCCACATAGAGACATGGGGCACCTTTAACCAAGATATCTTCCCCGTTCATCCACATATCCCAGTGACGCACCTTTCGCACCAGCTCTTCTTCAACAGCCTCTCCCTGAACATCCACAACCAGATCAAAACCGTGGGGAATCTTGGCCCGAAATGACACCTCTGTCGCTTCGTGAAATGCTCCGATCCGAATAAAATCCGGTTTGACGGTAAAATCCGGAGAAGCCGCCCACAAAGGAGGACCGCCTCCCCCTAAACAACATCCGGAAAAAATCATGAAAAACGATGCTATTATCCGGCATGCAAGCTTCATTCTATTGTCCCCCTTTCAGGTTCAACAGAATATCCGGCTTAAGGATCAAGCCTAAGAGAATTTTTGCCATAACGAGAAGAACGACAGAGGCTAAAATAATTTTCAGGTGATCCGCTTTCAACCGGTGCCCCAGACGGGCGCCAAATTGTGCGCCAACCGTAGAACCGCAAAGGATGATCAGGGCAAGGGACAAGTCCACGGATTGGTTTTCAACTGCCTGCATAATCGTTATATTAGCGCAGACGAGCACTTCCTGAAAGAGATTGGTGCCCACAACCGTACGGATAGGCATACGAAGGATATAGCACATGACGGGAATCATGATAAATCCTCCGCCAACCCCCAGAATAGCAGCCACCATGCCGACAAAACCACCAACAAGAAATGGCAGCACCGGCGAGATACGGATTCCGGACTTCTCAAATTCTACGGTCCACGGAAGGATTCGGCTGACACGATCAATAAGGGATATTTTAGAAGACGGATTTTCTGTTATCGTCTCCCTATCCCCATCCCTTCTGAGACAACGGACGGCTTCGACCATCATGTACGAACCCACGATTCCCAGCGTGAACACATATGTGGCATCGATGAAAAAGCCTACATTTCCGGCCTCTCTCATAGTTTTAATGATATCAACGCCCAAGGTGCTTCCGATGATCCCTCCGCCAAAGATGGTTAGCCCCATTTTGAGATCCACAAGGCCGACCCGATAATGGGCGTAAGCTCCTGAAGTAGCCGATGCGACAATTTGGGTGGAATCCGATGCAGCCGCCACCGTGGGAGGAATACCGAACATAATCAACAGAGGAGTCATAAGAAATCCCCCTCCCACACCACACAACCCTGAAAGAAAGCCCACGGACCCGCCTAGTCCCAGGAGAAGATAAATATTCATGCTGTGATGCGCAATTGGAGAATATAGGCTCAGGTCCATTTCTGTTTATCCTGATTTCAGACCGGGCAAGTTTTTTGAAAGGAAAACGTGGATCGTAACACCTTTTTCTCCTCCTGATTCTATTTGAACTTTTCCCCCATGCCTTTCCGCAATCTCTTTCACTATAGCCAGGCCCAGCCCGGTTCCCTGAACCCCCCGTGAAGATTCAAAACGTTGAAAAACCCCCCAAATCCTTTTCGAGAAATCTTCCTGGATGCCAATCCCGTCATCCATGACGGAAAAAAGGTGAAACTGATCCGTCTCTTCGTAAGCAATATCGATCCTGGTAAGTTCTTCCCCGCCATATTTCAGGGCATTATCCACAAGATTACGAAGGATTCTCAAAAGGCAAAGCCTGTCTGCACAAATCTCCGGAAGACTATCCGGTTCAGACCATCTGATTTGACGAACGTTTAACTGAGCGGAGAACTCTTCTTTTGTCATCTGAAGGATCTCTTTTGGGTTTATTTTTTCCACATTAAGGGGCATTTCTTTTGTAGAAATATACATATTGATCTGTTCAACCAGGGATACAATCTGCTCTGCCGCTCTCAAGATCTGGTCGCAACAGGCATTCCCTTTTTCATCCAGCGAATCCTGATAACGTCTGCGCAAAAGCTTTGCAAGTCCGTAAATCCCGACAGCCGGGCTTTTCAGGTCGTGAGAGACGGAATAGGCAAATTGTTTTATCTTCTCTGAACTTTTCTGAACCGTTTCCTCCATCTCTTTGCGGTCAGTAATATCAAGCATCATTGATTGTTTGGACACACGCCCGTCCCCATGCCGAATCGGTGTATTGACCACATAAAACCAGTGTTCGTCCTTTGGGCTCAGGATCTCCCAACGGACGGTTTCTCCTTGAAATACACGGTCATTGACACACCAGGGGCAAATCGAATCTCTTTCATGAAGGGCTTTGTAACACAATTCACCTGTAGCATCATGGCCGGTGCGCTCTATGAATCGCTGGTTCATGTACTCTACCCGATAATCACGGGAGCAGATATAGATAAATCCGTCAAAGGCTCCCACCATAGCGCGATACCGGACTTCACTTTCCTGAAGTGCTTTCCTGGCCTGATTGTATTGTGTGACATCCCGGATAATACCTTGATACCCAAATATTTTACCATCTGGAGAATGGTGTATACTGGAAGAGATGAGGCATTCCATAACTTCCCCGCTTTGTTTCTTGAGTTTCATGGGAAAGTTTTTCACGGCGGTCTTCTTTTCGATCTCCTCCCTAAATCTATCTCTTTCCTCGGGATTGACGTAAATCTGTCGTACATCAAGTTTTCCGATCATCTCCTCTCTGGTATATCCGAAAAGTTCCAGCCCGGCCTGGTTGATATCCACGAAAATCCCATCCCGGTTGGTGATACAGATGACGTCCCGAGACTCATCGAAAAGAGTTCGGTATCTCTCTTCAGTCCTCAATATGGCCTTCTTGGCAAGTTTGCCCTCAGAGGCTTCTTCTTCCAACACTTTGACCCGCTTCTTCAGTTCTTCATAGGTCGGTTTTTCGGCCATCATAAAATCTCCGTCCAAAAACGGGTTTCCGGTATCCTAAGGAACGTGGACGCAACAACTTCCCCAACTATGCATCATAGCTTCAGGCCATTTTCGCCCGATATGAAATCACAAAAACATTGAAATAGCTCGCTATTACTTCAGCTTTTGTGATTCCATATCGAACAGGTAAGCGAAGACTCCGAACCTGACCCAAATCTATGCGCCTACTTACAAAAGTTATTACGTCCACGTTCCTAATTTTAAGGACCCTGGTAGAAAATGGTTCAGGAACGTTCCGTGACTCGGAACCACAAATAGAGTTTTTTTATACTCTTGAGAAATTCATAAGTCAACGAAAACTCTTCAACATGAAAATCATATTCCACTGTAATATTAATTACATATGATTACTTTAGGCAAAAAACAATCCGGTTCGGAAGGTCAGAAGAAAAATAAAGTTGAACACATTTACATGGTGGAAAAAAATATTTTAAGCTTGATATTAGCTCAGAACTATGAGACCTGTGCTGTCAGTTATTCATGATTGCATATGGTAAGGAACGCATCCACCCAACTAGAAAAACAACTAAGGATAAAGAAACATGGAAAACCTGATTACCGTTTCATTTCCAGGAGGGAAAAAAGTAAACGCCGAGGTGGCGGGAAGAACTGTTTCCACGGATCAACCAGTAGAAAATGGGGGCGAAGGTACAGCGCCGGAACCTTTTACCCTGTTCATGGCATCCATTGCCACCTGCGCAGGCCTCTACGCACGCAATTTCTGCGAAGCGAGAAAAATTTCCATACGGGGAATGACCCTTGCCATGCGTTATGACTTCAATTGGGAAACAAAGCGGTGCGAAAAGCTGTATTTAGACCTGAAACTGCCGGAAGGATTCCCGGAGAAGTATAAAAATGCCATTTTGAAAGCCATGGACCTCTGTACGGTAAAGAAACATATGATACAACCGCCGGAATTTATCATGGCAACCGATTGAAAGACATTCACCATGAAAATGCGTATTCAACCACGAATCATACCAATCACACGAATGGGTATAAACCAAGTTATTTTCCTGTGTGAGAGGCTTTTAGCCTCGATGGCGAGACTCCGCTCTCACAGGATCAGAGGAGATTTTGGGTTGGGGATGAAGTCAGCCTTAGGCTTCAGTATGGACAATGCCGCAACAAAAACACCGGCTCCTTTCTCTGTGGCTCAGTGACCAAGCGTGAGAACAAAAGAAACAAAAAAGGCACTGCCTTCCGGGGTTGTGGAATACGAGATCCCGGGGGGCTGGAGTGTCCTGGCTGGAAAAAATGATACCGTCAATGATCTGTTGACCTTCAAATTGTCCAAACCCAATGACTATTGGTTTCACGTGCGCGGCATGCCAGGAAGCCATGTTCTGCTCAGGGCAAAGCCGGGAACAGATCCCGATCGCAATACACTCAAAGACGCCGCAGCCATCGCCGCCTTTCACAGCAAAGCGCGGACAGGCGGCGTTGTGCCCGTCTCATGCACCAGAGCCCAATATGTGACTAAACCCCAGGGAGCGAAGCCGGGAACGGTCCAGATACGGAAGGAATCGGTCCTGAAGGTTCGTCCCGGTCTTCCGGAAGGATAGAAGAACACGGAGGAGCCTTATTTGTCTTTTCGGAGTTTAAGCCTGCCCGCCATGCCTTTTACCTGGGGAAGACATCTCGCTCCCGGTGGAGGTTTGCCGCGCACCCTGTTGTTCACTCTCTCCCTTGCGTTGGCAGGCGGGCGTAAGCCTTTTATAAAATTCACCCGGACTTATTGAGAAGTTGCACCTTGACCAATAGATAAGAAGCCATCATTATTACAAGATTCTAGAAAATTAGCGTTTTTGTGTCAAGAAAAAATCCTACCACTGACCTACCGCCCATAGGATCTCCCTTTCCACTCTGAGCCTTTTCCCTGCCAGAAACGGATCGCGGAAGTCCAGGTCATGGTAAGAAAAAGAGTTCCAACCAGAGGAAGCAGCAAAGCCCACCATCGGGAAAAGCCATAAAATTTCAATACAGGAAGATACGTCAGGACCATGGCCAGAAAGGCACATAAAGACACAGCCTTCATACCAACCCCGGAGAAAAGAAGGCCCACAGCCGGGGCCCAAAACATGGCGGCCATGATGAAAGAGCAGAGAAGGAGCAGGATTACCGAATACCGCAACTGGTTAAATGCCGTGCGGGCAACCATGTTCCATATGGTGTCAAGATGTCTGTAGGTTCGGATGCTGCAGACCGCGTGGGAAAGGCCGATCCATGTCCTGTAACCGGACTTTTTCACCTGCCTGGCCAGGGCACAATCGTCAATCAACCGGTCTTTTACAGAATGGAAACCTCCGATCTTCTTCAGGGCCTCTTTTTTTACAAGAATACACCCTCCGGCCCCGGCCGCAACCCAGGGGAAACGGGAGTTGGACAGGCGGAAAGGATAAAGAAGTTTAAAAAAATAGATAAACGCAGGCATCAGCAAACGTTCCCAGAAGCTACTCATCCGAAGGGAAGCCATAATGGAAACAAAAGCCCGATCACCTTCCCGCATCTTTGTCTTGAGTGCAGCAAGAAGTCCCGGTTTCAATTCTATATCCGCATCCAGGAGAAGCAGCAGGTCCGTGTGCACGTGCTCAAGCCCCTGGTTCAATGCCCAGAGCTTACCACTCCAGCCTGCAGGAGGAGGCTGGCCATGAATGATCAATAAATCTACTCCTGCAGTCTTCCCAGCCACCGAAGAAGTTCCGTCTGAAGATTGGTCGTCCACAAGAACCACCTTGAGCCCATCGCCCTGCACAGCAAGGCCTGCCAGTGTAGTTGCAATCACTTCTGCTTCATTCCTCGCCGGAATCAAAACCGTTATGCCGCTCAGATCCTCCCTCTGCTCCCCCGGAACCCTATGGAGAACTTCGGAGGTGGACCAGGGGCGCCACGGCACAGCGAGGATGGCAATCCATATGAAAGCACCCACAAAAACAAGAACGGTCAGCATCATAAATGCCCCTCTGACTCACTCCGCCAGGACCGCCAACGTATCAGGGGGCACGAAGAGCGTTGGGTTAGCGTCTTCCTCACTCGCATAGCAAAGCCTTGAAACCGTTCTGTTGGAAATGCTTATCAGCAGTCAAGGCGTTGGAAATTCCCTGATCTTTCATGACTACAAATGAGATACAATCAATAATGCCCCATTCTTTATCCGTTCGATCCTTGAAAAGTTGCAAGCCCCGTCGATAAAGATCTTCCGTGATTGGAATAATCTCAACATTTGGGTCTTCATCCAGCGATTCCAACAATTCGACTGCGGCTTGCCGATATTTTTGGGCAGACAACGAATTTCCAATTTCCAAAGCGATCGCCCGAGTTGTAATGAGTTTAGCTGTGTCGATTTTTAAAAAGTCTGCGATTTGAATGGCTTTTTTGTGGTTTTGATCTTTTGGGACAGATAGCGCAATAACATAAGAAGTATCAAGAAACAGCCTATCCATGGGATTCCACCTGACGATGATAGAGATAATAGTCTAATCGTTCTGACCAGTCTTTGGGACCGTTTAAGTTTAGTGACCGGGCGGTATCCAAAAATGAACGTTTCTTTTTAGGCTCCTCCTCTACCGTTTCAATGCGAAGGAGAACCCTCGTGTTCGGCTTAAGTTTTAGTGGATTATCAAGCAAAAGGCTTTTTCCATCAAAAATCGCAGATATAGCTTCCATTTCCATAAATATATCTCCCTTTCAGTTTGCTTTTTTTTATGAAGGATGCCAACTATTTGATGAGGTTTGTTCTGGCTTCCCTATCCAAAAAATCCGGAAGAGCAAGATAATACCGTCCCTCTTCCATCTTCTTTCTTTTGAGGCAACCCTTGCCGTAAATGGTACATTTTCGGGAAAGCTCCGCCATTGCAGCATCAGATTGTTCCAGATTGAGAGCCCCACTTTTCAGGAGTTTCACAATAGCCTTAATCCTGAACCGGTCCATTCCCTTGTATTGGGAAGAAAGTTGGTCTGAATGCCCTCCTTCTTTCACTACGTGCCATTCCTTTATCAGATGTACAGGATAACCACATGAAATCCTCAACCAGAGATCATAATCCTCGCAGGCTGGTAGCGACTCATCAAACAAGCCTATTTTTTCAAGCAGAACCCGTTTTATCATAACGGCTGAAGGGCTGATAAGACATAATTTCAAGGAAGAGTTGAACAAATCACCCGAGGGTTTTTGGTGTTTTTTTGCCGGGTTCGCAAAACGACCGTTTCTAATCCATATCTCTTCCGTCTGACAGATTACAGCCTCCGGCTCCCTTGAAAAGAAGTCCATCTGCATTTCCAGTTTTCCCGGCAACCAATAGTCATCGGAATCGAGAAAGGCAATGAAAGGGGAATCCGTGTTTTGTATGCCGGTATTCCTTGCGGCGGAAACCCCCCTGTTCTCTGAATGGACGATTTTTTTGATTTTCTTTCCGAATTGTTTAAGAGACCTCAGGGTATTATCATCAGACCCGTCATCCACCACAACAATCTCATAATCAGTGTATCTCTGATAAAGGACGGAAGCTACTGCCCTTGCAACTTTCAGTGCCCGGTTGAATGTGGGAATAATAACGCTGACTGCCGCCATCAGAAATACTGCCAGAAAAATGCCAATGCTCCAGCCAAGAGAAAATTGCTCTCAATCATGGCCTCAAGCCCGAGACCGGGATGGAACCATTTTTTTTCGTATGCCGACAGACACAATAAAAGGGTCAGAAGGGGGCAGAACATCATATACAGGAAGGGCCCTGTTAATCTACTCACCACACCGACAATAAGAAAAAGGGCAGCAGCCCCTAATATGCATTTGAGGATAAGCAGTGTCCGTTCCTCTCCAAGAGTAATAGGCAGCGTCTCCCGACCAACCATGAGATCGCCCTGTACCTGGAAAACACTCAGAAAAATCGCCCTGGCATAGCTCAGAGAAAAAACCACCAATCCAGCAATGATCGATGGCCCCATATCGCCACCCCTGCCGGAGACAATGGGCAAAACCGTAATAACAGCAACCCATGCAAGGGCTTCGGACAGGGCTCTGGAGCCTGGAATATCCTTTATTTTGACATACCGGTATCTGGATCTCAGACGTTCAGGAATAATCGGAACACTGTAAATGATGCCGACAATACTCAACCCCATAAACATGAAAAAAGCCCCAACACCCTGAAACCAGGCAAAGATCAGGGCAGTTATAATAGCTCCAACACCGGTTCCAATCAACAGGCTACGGTGCGCTTTCAGGGAAGCTGCCCTTGCGGGGTCGCTGTAGGCGCTTGCTTCCTTGTCCAGAAAACGATTAAAAACGTACATGGCGTAGATATATAAAAAGGTGAGAGAAGGGAATACGATGTCCGGACTGCTCCCTGAAATCCTCGAAGCGGCGTAGGAAAGGGAAAAAGCGCCTGCTGCAGCCATAAGGTTGCTGAGAACCATGAACCTGGCTGTTCTTTTGAAAAAACGAACAATGGGTGATTCATCTTGTTCACTCATATCTTCTATTTTTTTCAGCACACTATTGATCATCCAGTGGGGAGTTGAAGCGCCTGCGGTAACCCCTACGGTTTTAAATCCTGAGAGGTTTTGCCCATTGAGTTCTTTTTCCGTTTCCACATGAATAGTTCGCATGCCCTCTTCTTCGGATATCTGGGCCAGCCGCCGGGTATTTCCACTGTGATATCCACCTACCACAACTACCCCATCCACCAGTCCTTTGAACTCCCGAACTTCTCCCTGCCTCAGGTGTGTTGCGTCGCATATGGTGTCGAAGACCTGCAGGTCGGGATATCGTTCTTTAAGCGCAGCCACCACAAGATTGAAGTTCTGCTCATTCTGGGTTGTCTGGGCCACCACAAACGGACGATCCATTTCCGGCAGACCCAAGACATCATCTGCCCCCTGTATCACATGAGCGGGGGGTTTGCTGTACCCCATAAGGCCGATGACTTCCGCATGGTCCTGGTCGCCGACTATAATTGTCTGACGTCCTTCATTGGAGTAGCGACGAATGATCGCCTGAACCCTGGTCACTTTGGGGCATGTTCCATCCATAACCTTGAGGCCTGTCTCTTCGAGGGCAAGCTTCTTCTGCGGGGGAATTCCGTGAGCCCTGATAATGATCCGTCCCGACTTGAGGTTTTTCAGATCTTCTTCAGCCTCAATGCCTTTCGATTTAAGAAGATCAAGGACCTGCTGGTTATGAATGAGTGGGCCGTAAGTAAAAAGAGGCCCCTCTTTTTTGTTGGATTCCGCCATAACCATTTCCATGGCACGGCGGACTCCCATACAAAAACCTGCTGTCTTCGCTAAAATTACTTTCATAGAGTTCCAAAAAAAATGTTTGCAGGTTTATGGAACATACACTATCAGGACTCATTTCGGGCTTGTCGCTTAAAGATACTGGAAATTGGAAATTGGAAAAACCCTTCAAGTATAATGAGATGGCCGAATTTCAAATGTCAAATTTCATTTGTTTCACCTTTACAAGAACGACGCAGTCACGGATTCGGCAATCGCAAAAAAACTTTCCTTAAAACTGATATGTCATTTTTCAAGTTCGTTGAAATATTCGTCCATGGCGGAGATCATCGTTTTCAAATCCCTGATCCCCGTAAAAGCCCCACGAAACTGACTACTCCTGGGAAGTCCCTTCGTATACCACAGGAGAAGTCCTCGCATCACCCTCGATGCCCGCAGTTCTTCCATGGTTTCGCACAGCAGACCAAAATGCTCCAACATCACAGACCTTCGTTCTTTAAAAGAAGGTGGGGATGGAGTACGCCCTTTTTCAAGTTCCAGGACCTGCCTGAAAAGCCATGGGTTCCCAATAGCGCCTCGTGCAAGCATGACCCCATCGCATCCTGTTTCACGGATCATTTGGATTGCCTGTTCCGGCCTGAATACGTCCCCATTGCCGATAACAGGCATTTTCACATGACGTTTGATGCGCGAGATTATGGGCCATTGGGCCTTTCCAGAAAATCCCTGGCTCACAAACCGTGGATGGACAGTAATGCCATCCGCCCCGTTGTCCTCTATTGCCTTTGCAATGTCTACGGCAAAATCATTTTCCGGAGAATACCCTGGTCTTATTTTCGCGGTGAGGGGGACAGTGCATACCTTGCGAACCTTTCGGACGAGTTCCCCAATCCTGCTTGGACTGCGCAGAAGGGCGCCTCCCGAACCGGTCTTGAGGACTTTTCTTGCAGGACATCCCATATTAATGTCCACCAGATCAGCACCCGCTTCAACGGCAATTTCAGCAGCCGCTGCCATGTCTCCGGAATCGGCCCCAAATATCTGCACGGCAAACGGTCTTTCTTTTTCGTCGCTTTTCAGATAAACCACGGTTTTTTGTTGTCTCCTGCTGAGGCCTGCGGCGCTGACCATTTCGCTGGTCACCATACCAGCCCCCATCTTTCTGGCAATCAACCTGAATGGGAGATTCGTAATGCCCGACAAAGGAGCCATGATAAAGCGGTTTTCCAGTTTCAGTGTACCGATCTGCAAAGTTTGAGTCATCGGAGTCTTCGCTTACCTGGTTGCTGGTTACTCGTTGCTGGTTGCTGGTTGCTGGTCAGTGGCATGCCACC
>CAYOWC010000026.1:18632-24291 GCA_964407525.1 uncultured Desulfobacteraceae bacterium
CTGGTTGCTGGTTACTCGTTGCTGGTTGCTGGTTGCTGGTCAGTGGCATGCCACCGACTGTCCACCGACCTTGGACTTCGGACCTTGGACTTTGAACTTCGGACCTTCGCCTTCCATCATCCTTCTTTCCTTCCTTTTCTCCTCGCCTTTCGAGCCTCTTCTTTCCACCCCTTCGGTTTTTTTCCCTTCGATTTTCTTGCCTTGCGGTAAGGGTCAGGATCTCTCGAAGAATCAAGCAGGAAGGTTCCTGTTTCAGGAGCATCGACTTTCGTCTTTGTCTTTTTTTCCCGCGTTGTTCTTTCTTTCTTTTTTTCCAACACCTCTTTCGGTACGGGTGGGCCGGCGATGAATTCCGACCGAATATGGTCAGTCAGAATAAGATCTCCGAAGGAATAAAAAACAACGCCTTTCATGCTTGCTTGCTGGGCAAGGATTTCCAGGATAATCGGATCGGGATCCCGGCGCTTTCCGATTCTCAAGGCCATGTCTCTACCGGAAGAAAGGACCAGGGATCTGGATGGCGGGGCCTTCAGACCTTTCTCTATCACCACCGGGTGTGCTCTCTTCCGTACGGCGACAAACAGGAGGCCGGGCAGAGAGATGTCCGTATTGCCGGCGTCGTTTTCCCATCGCCGGTCCAGTGCCCTGATCCGCTCGGTCTCCACTTCAAATTTTTCCCGGTCTTTGCCTATCAGAACCTCATTCAAATGGGATTTTCGGACGTATCTCCACCCTTCCTCTTCATGGATAGTTTGAAGAAGTTCTTTATAGGCTACAAATCCCTTACTGTCCGGCACAAGACCGAATTCATGAGGCTTGTGGCCAAGAATATATATCAGGAAACGGGACAGGTTCTCTGTCTTTATTTCGTGGTTGCGTCTGCCCAGGACGAATACCTCTCAATTTTCATTCCTGTTTTTCCAAACCGATAGGACCGAATTCATAGACGGAACCGGCCACGTAATCCTCGAAATAACGGTCTTCAATGGGCGCACGAAACGTGTCACTATTGTACAATAAATTTCTCCTTTATAGACGACTCAACTATTGAATGATCTCCCCAAAGGCGGGCAACGACCGCAAATTCCCCAGGTCCGGATCTTTACCTGCCCAGTCCTTCGCCTGAGGATGCATGGAAACGGCCTTCCTGAGATATCGTAAACCCTGTTCCGTATTCCCGTTTATGGCAAAAAGACAGGCCAGATTATAGTAGGGATCTACATATCCCGGGTTCAAACGGATTGCCTTTTCAAAATACATCCTGGCGCCCGAATACTTTTCCCCATGAAGATAGATCACCCCCAGATTATTCAAGGCAGGCACGTAACCGGGATCCGCTTCCACCACCTTCTGATACCATTGTTCCGCTTCGGTCATGAGACCATTTTTCTGAAAATTCTTTGCTTTGAGAAACAGTTCTTGAACATTCGGTTCCGGGATTTCTTTCTTTGGTTTCAGTTCCCTCGCGCCTACCTTACTTATTTTCCCTGTGGTAACGAGCGCCGGCTGTTCTTTAAAAGACAGCCATGAAAAAGTTAGAACAGCGAGCAGAATAATCAAGCAGAAAGGAAGCGTCCAAAAAACAGCCCGTTTCCATGCGCTCCTGGATTTTTTCCCAGGCGCCGCCATCAGACTTTCGTATCTGGGCGATTGGACATCCTTTTCTACCTGTGCTTTTTTGAGCGCTTCGTGGATATAACTCATATCACTTATCCGACATCTGGTTCAGCAGCGCCATGGTTTGGGGCCCACAGACCCCGTCTGCCGTCAGCCCGAAATCCTCTTGAAATCTTTTCACTTCCTCCACGGTCTGTCCATCATAATTCCCCGTTGGTTTCATGAGGTACCCAAGCTGGATCAACCCTTCCTGAATCGCGCGGACCCTGGGGGAAGACATGCCCATTTTCAGTGGTATGCTGTTTCCATCAGGGTAAACCCAGGAAACCTGCCCACCCCAGTGTTCCAAAATAAATTCTCTGGAAACAGGTCGCAGTTTTCCTTCGGGATCTACGGCCAAGGCGCCATCGGGTTTCACTTCCTGTATCAACAGGTAACGATCACGAATAAGGGCATCCCCCTGCGGAGCGGTAATATTGACCCTGAACGGTTTTTTTAACATGGGAAAATATTCAGGCGCCATATGGACGGATGCCACCCTGATATTCCCATGATCCCCACTTTGCCCGTTCCTTTTAGGGTCTGAAAAGAAAAGCTCCAGAAGTCCCGCCAGGCTCGCTTTCCGATCCAGTATGAGCGCATCTGCAACCGGGTTTGGAGATTCCGGTTCAGAAGTGACGGCACTATCAGAAAGGAATCCGGAAATATGTCCCCGGAAGTTCCACGCAGCAAGCCCGACCACTGCAATGAACATCAGAATGAAAAGCACAATGAACAGGCTTTTCCTGAAGGTCTTTTTTCCTCTGACTGGCGCAATTTCTGATTCTCCATAAAGATCACCGATAGCCTTTGTAATAATCGATTTGGTAACGGCATGCTTTTCTCCGGAGTAGGCTATGAGGAGGGCCCTGTCGCAAACAGCGTTTATCCGCCTCGGATTTCCCTCGGAATAAACAAAAATCTTGTTGAATGCCCCTTCAGTGAACCGAACAGCTCCGGCCCCTCCGGCTATGGCGAGACGGTGTTCAACATATCCCCGAATGTCGTTTGAATCAAGGGGTCTCAAATTGTACCGAACCGTGATGCGGTCGTTGAGTTGCCGCAATGATGGAGATGCCAAGAGGGTTTTCAGCTCTGATTGGCCAACCAGGACAATCTGGATCAGTTTTTCCTTCTCTGTTTCCAGATTGGAGAGCATTCTTATCTGCTCCAGAAGATTGTGCGTAAGGTTCTGCGCTTCATCGATCAAGAGGAGTGCATTTCCCCCTTTCCTGAACGTTTCCAGAAGAAAGCTGTTGAGGGTATCAAGACATTCTTTTTTCGTCTCCTCTCCAGATCCTTTCCCGATGCCGAATTCCTGATTGATGGCCCTCAGAAGTTCCAGATCTGAGATGAAAGAACTGAATATGAGCGCACTTTTCGTGGTTTGAACCACACGATTCAGCAGAGCGCGACAGAGTGTCGTCTTGCCTGTACCGACCCCTCCGGTAATGGCAATAAAACCCTTCCGCTCATTGATTCCATAGAGAAGATGATCCAGCGCCTCCCTGTGGTAACGACTGAGATACAGGTACCTTGGGTCAGGCGTAAGATTGAACGGATTTTCTTTCAGTCCGAAAAAGCTAGTATACATAAGGACGTTCGCAGTTTACAGTTGATGGTTTGTAGTTGGCGGTTCATCATTCGACATTCGACATTCGACACCACCTATCTGAATTGGTAATTGATGATTTCCTGTTTGCCATCTCTTCTGATGCTCAAGGAGAGATCGGATCCTGTTTCAAGGCTTTTGTAAAAGGAAAAAGCATCTTCCGGTGAGTTTATGGGTTTCCCATTGAGCCCCGTGATAATATCCCCTTTTTTCAGACCCAGTTTTGTAAAAATAGACCCTTGTTTGATGTAGGCGAGAGACAGTCCATCCGGCTTTCCCTTGTTCATGTTTGGACGGATACGCACTTCCGTCAAGAGTTGGTTAATATTCCTAATGGAATCCTGCAGGTCTTTCTGTCCCACGGTTATGGTGTATTCATCACCAGATGCATTATCAGAGGCACGGGTGCCTCTTTTGCTCTTGAGATCGTGCTGTTTCATCTCCAGGATTTCATCTTTGTCGCCCACTCGCAGAATCACCTTTCCCCGGAGGATTCTCCGAATAGTGGCATCAAGAATTGTGTCGCCGGTTTTGTAAAGCCCCTGTTTTTTCTTTGCAGTCTCTTCAATCACAGCAAAAGAATTCCTTCGAGGACCAGTAACGGTTCCTATGAGAACAATTTTTAGCGATGTGGCGTCAAGTTTTTCAATATCATCAACTTTCGGTTCCTTTTCTATTTCCGTTTCTGTTTCATTTACTGTCGGTTTTCCTGAAGATCCGAATATATTCCTTTCCGCGATGATCCTGAAATCGTTCAAGGCAACCTTTTCCAGAGGCTTTTTGGCTGGCGCCTTCCGGGTTTTCACTTCACGGATCTTCACCTGCTGGAAACGTGTCAGGACAATCCCGTAAAAAATATCCACCGCTAAATAGCTCAGGATAAACAGGGAGACAAGGGTAAAAAAGATCATGGTTGCTCTGTTCGCGGTCAAAACGATCACTTCCTTACGTAAATGAAAATTTAGGGATACCTAAGGTTCCCCGGATAGAAAAAGATCTCTTCATAGACCCTGTTTTCTGCCGAAAAAGCTGAAGGATTGCCGGGTTACCGCCCTCACCACCCAGGAATCCTTCCAATGGGTCTATATTTCCTTTCAGGTTCAGTCGGCTTCTCAGCATATCTCTTGTAAGGTTTATGGTTCCTGATAAAGCACCCTGAAGGGTATCGCCTTTCAGATCAGCCCGTGTAATTCTAATCCTTCTGCTTCCAAGGTTCATATTTATGGTGAACTGACCGAAATCGATGGTGTCAACGCCCAAGAAAGGTGTTCCCAATTTCATATTCCCCTCGGACAGAATAAGTTTCGCTTCTCCTTCACCCCCGATGATTTGATCGAAGCGTCCCTTAAACAGAATATCTCCGTTAAGATCCCCCTTGAGATTGGCCTCCGGCAACCGAGAAAGGAGTGCGTACTGTTGAATCTGAAGATGGTCTGCCTTTAGGGAAATAATGCAGGGCGCCGAATTGCCTTCCGCCAGGGAAACAAACCCTTTCAGGTTTCCTCCATAGGCTTTCGCCTTGAATTGATATTTTTTGTTGCCCAGAAAAAGAGGAAGCAATTCAGGGGTAATAGAGACGCTTTCCGCATCAAAAACAGCATTTTCGGGATCATTGCCGAGCGTGATTTTTGCATCGGTTAATACCATGCCTGGAGGAAAAGCCAGGCGTAGCTCATTTATGGAAAGATTTACTCCATCACCCATTTCACTTGCGGCCGATTCGAGATAATCCTTGAATACAACAGATGGAAAGCGATAATATAAGAGGGCGACAACAACAATCAAACAATACAGGAAATAAGCAAACCATTTTCTGTTTTTATAATAAAACTGTTTCATGAAGACCTCATTAAGTATTTAACTCCCTACCGTCAACACCTGCAAAATGGCATTCAGATATCCGGAGACCTCTTTACTCTCCGTAATGGAAAGTCTTTTGACCGTTACGGCGTTTTCACGAGATTGTACAAGATACAGATAATCCACCAGCTGCTGCAAGGTAATCCCTTCAAGTTTCATCTCGACTGTGGATTCCTTGAAAGCCCCGGTTCCCTTAGACTCGGACGGTTTCATATATTTGATATGGCTTTTGACTCCAGCCTTGCCCGCAGCCTTTTCAAGAAATGAAAATAGCGTGAAGCCTCTTTTCCTTTCCCTGAGGATATTCTGTATTCCACGTGCGCCTTTCTTATAAGTCTCATACTCATCCCTGAGTTTTTCAATCTCTAGAAGACCTGCTTCTTTCACCTTGACACCTCTTTCCATAAGGTTCTTCTTATCAAGAACAGGAAAGACTAAGAACTGTAGCAGTAAAAAAATGGTAACAGCACAAAGAGAAAGCCATACAAGAATTTTATCACGTTTTCCGAGGATCATCAGGTCACGGTTTCC
>CAYOWC010000026.1:24391-28700 GCA_964407525.1 uncultured Desulfobacteraceae bacterium
TCACGGTTTCCTCATCAGTTTCATCTCAAATTTAACCATTTTTCCCGTGCGGTCGAGATTAGCAGAACTGATGTTTACAGAGCTGAACAGGGAGGAAGTGCTCAACCCGTTTTTTATAATATCAACTGAATTAAATGTACCGGTTTTTCCTTTTAGGCTCACAGTCTCGGAGTCAATAACCATACGGGTTACAGTCAGATCCAGGCTTTTCGGAATGCTGCGAGAGATCTCCTTCAATAAATCAAGAGCCCCCTTATTGGATTCCATCCGGAGTTCGGCTACCCCTTTTCGCTTCAATCCCTGGATTTCGACTTTCATCTGTTGAACCGGATCAACAATCCTGGAAATGTCAGGAAAGGTCATTTTAAAGACCCGTACCATCTCGCTGCCCAGAGCATTATATCTGCTTTTCAGTGAATAATAATCAACAGCCATATCGGCGCCAAAAAACAGGAAGATGATAAGCAGGAAGATCGCCACTTTTCGCCATTCTTTTTTGTTGCCGAACAGGCTTTTCTTCACCTGAAACTCGTCCCGAAGCAGATTAAAACCAAATCCTTTTCCAGCGCCCCTCATTGCGAGAGAAAGGGCATTGCTCATCAACGCTGGACGCCAGTTTCCTGCCATCTCCTCCGAAATCCGGATCCTGTTGTCTCCACACAGATCAATCTCCACTGCAGGAATCTCCAGAAAACGAGTCAAAAAGTCTCCACAACCTGGGAGAAGAGATCCCGGTCCGGCGAAAAAGACTTTTTCCGGCGCAACAAAATCGCCGGCCGTATACTGGAAACCATGGATGGTATTGCGTATAGCTGTACACATAGACCTGAAATAAGCTTCCACTTCTTCTTCCCGAAAGGCCTGCGTAACCGGGCTGTTTTCTGAAGCCATAAAAAGATCCGGGAGGGAGGCGTTTTTAAACGACAAGGTACGAATCAGAACCATCTGTCTGTTTATGAACAGAGTCATGGAAACCGAAACAGCGCCCATATCCAGCACCAGGGCATGATCGGACGTTCCAGACTGATTGATAACAGAGGACGCAAGCGATGCCCCCCGCACTTCGAGCAGATGCGGAACCATCCCGCAGGTTTGGAGAACCGCAAGATATTCTCCAATAGTCTCTCTCGTGGTAGAAGCCGTTATTATCCGAACGCCACCTGGACCATCTGCAACCATAAAATCGGTCACAAGTTCTTCAACAGGTAAAGGGACCAGCGTTTCCATTTCAAAAGGAAGGGTCTGCCTGATTTTTTTGTGATCCTTGAAAGGTATTGGTAGATTTCTGAAAAAGACCTTTTTATCAGGAATTTGAGCTACGAACCTGTCGCTGTGAAGGTCGGCCGATTCGAAAAGCGTTTTCAAATCTCTTTCCAGAACCATTCCTTCCCGAGCAAAAATTTTGGAGCAGAAAGATATTTCATATCCTTTCAGCCCCCCTCGGATCTGGACTGCGACGATGGAATCGCCATCCATATGGAGTCCTGTTATCTTAGACGGCATTATTCAATTTTCCATGAAAGAATGCGAACATCGCTTCCTTTTCCCCTTTTTACCTTGCCGGTTATAACTCTGCTCATGGAGTCTTTTATTCCTTTAGATTCTATGTCAAAGTAAGAACTTGAAGTGCTTATGAGCGAAGGATCAATCACGATATGTCCCAAACCTGTTACCTCTTTATACCAGTTCGGATCCACAAGGTCGTTCTTTTCATTCAACCGGTATGACTGCATCTCTTCAACCATCTCGTCATCCAGCCCCTCTGAAAGTGCTTTTAGCACAATCGGTGGGGCCGTATTGATATTGATCCTGCCATCACCGCAGACAGACAGATACCCTGAGATACCCGGCCTTTCCTTTGTGCCATAGAAAAGCTCTTTTGTCATTCCCCTTATGAGGAGAAGCTCACTGAGAAATTCCAAGGGAGCATTTTTACAGGAATAGGACTTTTCCAGAGAGCGATAATACCCGTTTTCCGCGCCGAAACGGGTCACATCATCATCCGTATCGATCCAGTCTTTCATGGCGTCAACCAGATTGGTTACTTCATCAGGATCGATTCCAAACGCTTCCGAGCCGAGAAATCTTTCAAGGAGTTCCCTTTGGGCTTTAACCACTTTTCCATTCTTATCCACAAGCT
The DNA here is from genome assembly GCA_964407525.1 of uncultured Desulfobacteraceae bacterium. Classification (GTDB taxonomy): domain Bacteria; phylum Desulfobacterota; class DSM-4660; order Desulfatiglandales; family Desulfatiglandaceae; genus DUZB01. Next base: position 26,532 of record CAYOWC010000026.1, read on the forward strand.
GGTTTATCTGTATCTTTCCGGAAAGGTCTGAAATTACCACCATGAACCGGCCTTCCTCAAACATGGACCCGGAGGCTTCAGAAAATCCCTCCGACCGAGCCCATATCTCAGTCAAGGTATCAAATTCGTTTGCCGACCCATCTTCTGAAAGAAGTCCCATGGCACAGTTAAAACCCGACCTTCCAACGGCGTTGAGAAGAACGCCGTCCTTGAAATTCACCGAAGAGGTGAGATCGGTTCGCATGGAAATGTTAAACTGGAGGGTAAGCATGACAATCAGACTGATGACAAGAAGAGTGAGAATCAATGCGAAACCTCTGTTATCTTTAAGAAGTGCTTTCATCCCTGTTCCCGGTTGGAGGGAGGGCCACTGCCGATTGGAATTTCAGGGGCGCCTCAGGATTGCCGGCATTTGTGAATTCCAGATAAATGGTTACCATGGCCGGAATGATTTCTTTTGAAGGGACATCTGTTTCCCCCCAGCTCACATGCTCGACCCCAGCAGCATCGTAATAGGTACACTTGAAGCCACTTAATCCGTCACAGAGAAGAACCCCCGATCCATCGTCGAGAGTAGATTGATGCGTCGGTGTATCCGAGCGATAGAGAGCGAACATGTTTTCTCTCCCTGTTTCACGGACAATATACGCAATCTCCGCCGGTTCCGGAAGTGTTCGATCCTGTTCAAAATCAAGATGGGCCGTTGAAATAAAATGCAGGGAGGTAAAACTCATCCCATCGATTTCCTTTTCGGTCCCAGTAAATGACATACCGATCTCACTGTCATCGGATTCTTCATCAGGAACATAAACGGATCCCAGATCTTCCAGAATCCTTTCCATGGCTGTACGTGCCATGGCATAAACATCCGCCTGGGAACCCGTATCTTCTATGAGCCTGAAAGTCCCCGTATAGGAGACAAAAATGGTCGAAAAAATGATGCCGAATATGGATACTGCAATCAGAATCTCCAAAAGCGTAAAACCTTTTGCACAGCCCTTTTCTTGAAGAATCTGAACCATAGCGCTACATTCCTGTTGAAAAAAAACGATAAACCCTGAGTCTGAACTGAAGCTGAGGATTATTTACGAGAGAGACTTTTACATCAATCTGTTTCACCTTTTCCGAAGCCACCGCCAGCTCTTCCACAACAAGACTCTGAACAGATACTTGCCACGAATATTCTGGAAAATTCTCTCCAAAGTCACCAGAGTCTGCTCCCATATCACTCAGAGAACGGATTTCCATTTCAGCCATCTTGGACTGGGCCAGGAAGGCCGCCGTCGTATTAAACTTCGACTCGTTGGCCAGGGACGATCCCTGGGACTGGGAGCCCAACACCGCCATCAGCGCAATAGCTATGATGGCCACGGAAATCATGACTTCCAGAAGGGTAAACCCAAAATCCCCAGTGCTGTTTTTATCCCGCATCTTTCCCTTGAACTTTGAACCTTGAACCTGAAAAGACCTTATGAATCTACAAATTCCACATATTCTTCAAGTACCTGGACTCTCCCTAAAAAAGGGTTCAGCACAATGGTGTATTTTCTCCCGTCTTCTGAACCCATATGGATGGCAGACTGCTTTACGTAACCCCTTTTATTGAAAATGATCTGCGCCTCTCCATTCCCTTTTTTTCCTTCGCCCTTCAACCACACGTCCATGAGGTGAACCTCTTTAGGGAAAGAAAAAGCAAGCTTTTTAGCCTTTATCCGTTCTTCTTCCGTCATGTCCGGTGAGTCAGCCCAGAACTTGCCGGATTCCATATCAAAATAGAGGACATAGGGACGGTGTTCCCTTACGGCCTCATTTCTCAGAAACTTGATCGTTCCCACCATTTTCCGAGCGGAGCTTTTCAGCGTATCAGTCAGCAAGGTTTCCCTGAGCCGGGGAACAGTCAGGGTGAGCATCACCCCGATCAGGACAATTACCACCATCAGTTCGATAAATGTATAACCGCGTTTATCTGCAAAAAAGGATTTTGTCTCCACTTTACCACATTCCTTGTTCAATATCGGCCGCACTGAAGCATGGAAACAAGAAAACCACCAACCAGCAACCAGCCAAAAACACTTTATCATTGAAGACGCCTCAAAACCATCATAATTTGACTGTTGCATAAATCCACGTTTCTAAATGTGATCAAACCCCTGATTCCACAAAAAAAAA
>CAYOWC010000027.1:0-27997 GCA_964407525.1 uncultured Desulfobacteraceae bacterium
TAAACCGAATTTTGGAAAAAACAGGTCTTTCCTCAAAGGTGGTCCAGGAGGCAATAGTGGAGTTTCTGGAACACAACCCCGTCCTGTTTCAGGGATGCGCCCTTGGGCCCAAGGGACGCGTGAATTTCAAACCTGCCCTGAAGAATATCTCCAGAATTGAAGAGAACAGTCGAATACGGCAAATATGTCTCATGTTTGCCGCCCTGTGCACCCGAATCCTGGATCTGCACAGCGCCATGACGTCCCCCGATTCCAGTGAAAAAGTCCTGCTGGAATGCTTCCACGAAATGCAAAACACCTACAGGCGTTCCCCTTTACTCATCGAAATACTTAGAAGTCTCCCCGAAGGGTTTTTAGAAGAGGAAAGGTTAGTTCTCCTCTCCAAGGAAGAGCTTGAGACCCGGGTGCGGGGACGAACACGGGAACTGGAGAGGGCAAAAGACGATCAGGAAATCCTGCTGGAGGAATTGCGTGTCGCGGAGGCCAATCTCCGCCGGGTCATTACCAAAAATGCCGACAGTATTGTCATCGTGGATGAGAACAACCGCGTTCAGTTCGTCAACCCAGCGGCGGAGCAGCTTTTCGGACAGAAGTCGGAGGAATGGCTAGGCAAGGACTTTGAATTTCCCGTCAAATCGGATGAACCTACGGAGATCGAGATTCAAGGATGCGACGATAAAATGTCCGTCGCAGAGATTCGCGTGGTGGACATCGAATGGGAAGAGCAGGGTGCCCGTCTAGCCTCTGTGAGGGACATTACTGATCGAAAACAAACGGAAATGGCCTTACGGCAAAGCCGCAAAGAGATTCGGAAAAGCAATGCCCGATTGAGCAAGACCCTGAGTGAACTCGAACGCACACAGGCACAAATTATTCAGGAGGAACGACTTCGCGCCCTTGGTCAGTTGGTGAGCGGAGTTGCCCATGACTTCAACAATGCCCTGGCCCCTATTTTTGGTTACGTGGAACTGCTCCTGGCAATGCCTGATATCGCGAAAAACCCGCAGAAGTTGAAAAAATATTTAGAGAATATACAGGTATCCTCCAAAGACGCCAGCAATATCGTCCATCGTCTGGTTCAATTTTATCGCAAACGGGATGAGGTGGAATCCTTTCAGAATGTAAACCTGGTCGGATTGGTAGAGCAGACCATTGACCTTACACAACCCAAATGGAAGAACCAGGCATTGGGAAAGGGGGTGACCATTAACGTGACCACCGATCTCGAACCCGTCCCTTCTATAAAAGCGAATGAGACGGAATTGCGGGAGGCCTTGACCAATCTCATTTTCAATGCGGTGGATGCCATAGAAGACCATTTCGGGACCATCAACATTCGGGTCTACGAAGACGAAGGGTACAACGTGCTCCAGATCAGAGATAGCGGAGCAGGCATGACTGAGGAAACAAAGAGGAAGTGCCTTGAACCTTTTTACTCCACCAAGAAGGAAAAAGGTACCGGCCTTGGGCTTTCCATGGTCTACGGCACGGCCAAACGTCATAAAGGGGTGATTGAAATAGAAAGTGAGCTTGCCAAAGGAACCACTATCAAACTCAAGATTCCGGTGCTGAAGTATGAAGCAGCGGAGGCCGGGGAGAACATCATAGCTCCTCTGGAAAAATCCCTGAAAATCCTGGTGGTGGACGACGAACCTATAATTCGAGAACTCCTGATGGAGTGCCTGTCGTTGGACAACCACTCCGTGGAATTGGCAAACGACGGGGTGGAAGGCCTGAAGAGTTTCAGGAGCGGAAATTTCGATCTCGTCATCACGGACCTGGCCATGCCTGAAATGAATGGTGATCAGCTTGCCTCCGCCGTGAAGAGGGAGCGTCCCGATGTCCCCATCATCATGGTGAGCGGTTTTGCCAACCTCATGGATGCGGGAACATCCTCTACCAACGTGGATTTGGTAATCAGTAAACCGTTCACCAGAAACGACATCCGAAGAGCCATGACCGGGGTTTTTTCGGCCTCATAAAGAAGGGAGCAAAAATGGCAGAGATCGGCAAGATAAATAAGCTAACAATAAAAAGAACGCGGGACTATGGCGCCCACCTGGATGGTGGTGAGTCAGGGGATATTATTCTGTCGAAAAAAGACCTCCCTGAAAAATGCCGACCAGGAGATAAAATTGACGTCTTTGTTTATACGGATGGGGAAGCACGACTGCGGGCAACCATCCGGAAACCCTATGCGATGGTCGGTCAGTTTGCCTACTTGCGGGTGGCGGAAAATTCACCGTCGGGCGCCCACCTGGACTGGGGACTGAAAAAAGACCTACTTGTTCCAACAAAAGAACAGCACGGCAAAATGGAGGAAGACAAAACCTATGTTGTATTTGTCTTTCTTGATGAAAAAACCAACCGCATCACAGCATCTACAAAGCTGGATAAATTTCTTAATCTGCAATCACCGAACTACGATAAAGGCGAGGAAGTAGATCTTCTCATATGTGACAAAACAGGTTTAGGTTATAAGGCAATTGTCAATAATTCTCATTGGGGTACAATCTATAAAAATGAAGTGTTTCAAAAGCTTAACATAGGCCAGCAGTTAAAAGGCTACATAAAAAAAATACGAGAAGACCTCAAAATTGATATAAGCCTGCAGCAATCAGGTTATCAAAAGGTTGATGATATTTCTCTGGGTATTCTAAAAACGATAAAAGATCTTGGCGGCAGTATCGCAGTTACAGATAAAAGCCCACCTGAAAAGATCTACTCCCTGTTTGGAGTAAGTAAAAAAACATTCAAAAAGGCCATAGGCGCTCTCTACAAAAAAAGGCTTATCACCATCGCCACCAATGGGATCAGACTTACCAAGAAATAGGTTTCGGAAAAGGGCGGAAAATATTTTGGAAACAATCATTGTTGAAAACAGATATGTAACGCCATCAAAAATCATTTGTGTTGGCAGGAATTATGTTCAGCATATTGAGGAATTGGGAAACGAAATCCCAGATGATATGGTGGTCTTTTTGAAACCGAACTCGGCAATATCGGAAGAACTTCACTCCTTTCATCAAGAAGACCTTCATTTCGAAGGTGAATTGTCTTTCCTATTCGAAAATGATGGGTTTTCAGCCGTTGGCTTTGGCCTTGACATCACCAAGAGAAAACTCCAAAGCAAATTGAAATCCAAAGGACTTCCGTGGGAGCGTGCGAAAGCTTTTGATGGTTCTGCTCTATTCAGTCCATTTGTCGAGATTTCCAATATCAGCCAAAATTTATCCTTTGACTTGGATATTAATGGAAAAAATATCCAAGTCGGCAACGTCGATTTAATGATATATAAGCCGGAAGACATATTAGCTGAAATATTGACATTTATGAGTTTGAGTGATGGTGATATTGTCATGACAGGTACGCCTGCAGGGGTAGGCCCTATAAACCCGGGACAGGTTTTTGCTGGGAGAGTAAAAGACAATGATGTAATCGTTACAAGCGCGGAGTGGCTTTCAAAATAATTGTTCTAAGTAACGAATGACAAGTGATAAGCGACGAGTAGTCCGTAGTTGAAAAGAGGCTCGAACAAGCGGAATTTTGAAAATGCCGCTTGATGTCACACAATAAAATGTGTAGGCTTATGTGTGGCCTCAAAGGAGGTGCTTTTCATGGCGACAAATCTACAGATAGATGACAAACTCATCTTAAAAGCAGTCAGACTCGGCGGGCACAAGACTAAGAAGGCCGCTGTTTCAACGGCAATCATTCAATATATACAGCATTTGGAGCAAGAAAAGATTCTCTCGATGTTCGGCACAGTGGAATACGATCCGGAATATGATTACAAAAAGCAGAGACATCAATCATGAAAGTGATTGTGGACACGAGCGTCTGGTCCCTGGCTTTAAGGCGCGACAAACAGAGTGCTTTTGGTCCCGTTGAAGAGCTCAGACACATAATCCGCGACCATCGTGTCCAAATGATCGGCCCCATACGCCAGGAAATCTTATCGGGTATTCGCAATGAATCCCAGTTTAAGAAGCTCCAGAAACATCTTGAAAGCTTTCCTGATTTTCCAATTCTTACCGAAGATTATGTTACTGCGGCGAAATTCTTCAATCGCTGCCGCTCGAAAGGAATACAGGGATCAAATACCGATTTTTTAATTTGTGCTGTGGCTGCCAGGAACAGTTTCTCAATATACACGACGGACAAAGATTTCGAATTGTTTTCAAGGCACATACACATTATTCTCCATAAGGCTGAATCACTTCACTGAGGTGAAGACTGATTGGGCATAGCGGAAGCTTTCTGCCACCGATGGTTTAAACATTAACCCAGAATTGAAAGGAAGAAAATCGATGAGCGAAAAAAAACATCTCTATGTATTGTGGACGAACGATAACCCCATTACCGCGGAAAAAATGGTGTTCATGTATACGATAAACGCTCTCCTTCGCGGTTGGTGGGAAAATGTCACACTGATTGTCTGGGGTGCGACAACTAAATTGGTGAGTGAAGATGAAAACATTCAAGAACTGGTTAAAGACGCTTTAAAAGCAGGGGTTCATATCACCGCATGCAAGGCTTGTGCAGATCAATTAGGCGTAACGGAAACCTTAGAAAAATTGAACATTGAAGTCAAGTATTGGGGAATTCCACTAACCGAGATTCTAAAAGACGATGAAAAACTCCTAACAATATAGTGTATTTCAGGAAATAAACAGATCCTTGGTGGAGAAATTCGGATCACTGGTCAAATTGACCCCGAGCCGCCGTAGGCCTGCCTCGTCTCCGGGCGTGGGCATATGCGTCATATGGACCTCACAGCCCCGGAGTTCGTTGAGTTTTTCCATAGCAATTTGGGCCGCGGAATTCGTGGTGGCACTAACACTGAGAGCAATAAGGGTTTCCAGCAAGTCCAGGCTGAGGGTCTTTTCGTTGAGGATTTCGGTCTTGAGATTCCTCACCGATTCGATAATATAGGGCGGCAGCAGTTTGATCTTTTCCGGAATTCCTGCCAAATGCTTGACGGCATGGAGAATGAGGCTGGACGCCGCGTGAAGACGGGGCGAGTTGCTTCCGGTGACAATGGTACCGTCCTTAAGGGCAATAGCCGCTCCACAATAGATCCCCTCACTGCCCTTATCTCTATCCTGGGCGTCCAGAGAGGCCGCCCGCGCCGGCTCAACCACATCGCGATATTTCAGTTCAAGACCGAAATCCTTAATGAGGAGTTCCACCCTCTGAACAGTTCCCCAATCCGTCAATCCCATGGCATATTCACATCGATACCGAAAATAACGCCGGATAGTTTCCTGCTTGGACGCCTCTTTCGTCATCTCTTCGTCCGTTATGGCAAATCCTACCCGATTGACACCCATGTCCGTAGGAGACATGTAGGGGGATTCGCCACCTCTGATTTTCTTCAGGATTCTCTTGACAATGGGAAAGACCTCCACGTCACGATTGTAGTTCACCGACTTTTTGTCATAAGCTTCGAGATGAAAGGGGTCAATTAAATTGAAATCCCCGATGTCCGCGGTCGCCGCTTCATAGGCCACATTGACGGGATGTTTCAGAGGCAGGTTCCAGATGGGGAAGGTCTCAAACTTGGCATATCCCGCCGCAATTCCCCGTTTATGTTCATGGTATACCTGGGAGAGACAGGTAGCCAATTTGCCGCTTCCAGGCCCGGGGCCTGTGACCACTACCAATGGTTTTTCCGTTTCAATATATTCGTTGGCCCCGTACCCCTCATCGCTGACGATGAGATCCACATCGGTAGGATATCCCTTGGTAAACTGGTGGGTATAGACCTTTATTTTTCTTCTCTCCAGCTTGGTCTTGAATTGCTGCGCCGAAGGCTGGTTCTCAAAACGGGTAATAACCACGGCCAGGACCGTGACCCCCCATTCCCTTAGATCATCAATCAGCTTGAGGGCATCCGAATCATAGGTGATGCCAAAATCAGCCCTCATTTTTTTCCTTTCAATATCACCCGCATAGATACAGAGTAAAATATCGGCCTTGTCTTTTAACTCCTGAAGGAGCCGCATTTTGATGTTGGGGTCATATCCCGGCAGAACCCTGGAAGCGTGGTAATCGAACAGAAGCTTGCCGCCAAATTCAAGGTAGAGCTTGTCGTCAAAATTCTTCACCCGATCCAGAATTTCCGCGGTCTGTTCTTTCATATACTTCTCGTTATCAAATGCAATGCCTGGCGCCATAGTCCCCTTCCCTGTCTTTTGGATCAATATTTAGATGCTTGGTAGAACATGAATTTGATAAAATCAATAATCATCCGAACCCTGTCTCCAATTACACCAAGGGCGGACCGGGGTCAAGCCTGTTCTTGAATCACTTAACGAGACCTGAATACGCGGATTTCTCTTGAAAGATTGGTCATTGGGGTCTAAAATTTGGTAATTTTTTAAAAAGGCTTGAAAACAAAGAGGAAAAGAAACGATGGCAAAATGTGGTTTATGTTCAAAAAAGAAGGGAAAACGATTCTGTGCCCCATTGGACAAAATCACTAAGAACAATCTCAGCACATTTGTTCCAGAAGATTAGATTGTAGAGAAAAAAAGGGACAGGCCGATAGTTCACTCTGATGGGGTACATGGCATAAGAGTCTTTGGCGTAGGGTCCTGTTGGGCATGTCGAGGGTTCTCGGCAACGGATATGAAGCGTTCGGACGCAGTAGGGAGAATGGGGAAACAGAGAAGATGCTTGTCCACAACATTGGAACAGTGCCTGCCAAAATTTGGAGGTTGCCCTTCATTCCATATCTGTCCGTGAGAAGGGGTTATAAATGAAGAAACAGGGTCGATATTCCACATCCGGTCTAACTGAAGGTCACAATGCAGGATCGAACGGACAGGTACTGAAAAATCTCATGGGTATCACTACGCGGGAGGAAATCGATCGTGTCGAAACGGAATTGCTCTTTGAGGTATCGGACCAGATGCTGGATGAACTCGGCCGGGAAAAACAATTTACATGTGAAGATCTCTGTCGGATGCACAGGAGGTGGTTGGGGTCGCTCTATGAATGGGCCGGCAGCTATCGTCGAGTAATGATGAGCAAAGGGGGCCTTATGTTTGCCGCCCCTGTCCACATCCCCAATTTAATGATTGAATTTGAAAAAGAAATTGTTCAAAAATACACCCCGTGCATTTTTGATTCAAGGCAGGAAGTGATTTTTGCCCTGGCCATTGTCCATACCGAACTTATTCTTATCCATCCATTTCGCGAGGGAAACGGCAGAATATCCCGCCTGTTAGCGACACTGATGGCTTTGCAGGCAGATCTGCCACCGCTTGATTTCAGCTGTTTTGCAGATGCACGGCAGGAGGAATATTTCGCGGCTGTACGGTATGGACTGGATCGAAATTATGCGCCCATGGAAAAAGTCTTTACGAGTGTCGTTGCCCACTCTTTGCAATCTTATGACTCATAGTCTGCTTGGCTTTTCTCGACAGATATTCGTTTAGAAAGCCCTCTGCCGCGATTCCCTCAATGGCCGAAGACGAACAGACGGACATAAACAAACTGACTTTCCGTTTGGCCTTATCTCGCAAGTAGGGATTTGTTTCGCTGACACGTTTATGTTCCATAAGACTATTATAGCATGATCCCGTGGGATTTTCACAAATTATTCAAGCAAAAACGGGCGGCTGTTTTTCTCCAAAAAATGAGAAAAATTCCCGTCAGCCATATGAAAACCGCAGTTAAACTTGACGCCCTTCTCCCCAGCATTCTCGACAAAGCCTTTAAAGGGGAGCTTTGACGTTCGATGGCCTCCCAAAAACGGCCAAAGAGTTGGTGGTACTATCCCGGCGGTTCTTCCGAAAATAGCCTTTTGAAGTCCTTCCGAAATGATTTCGGCTGATCATTTTGATAGGCCCAGTAAGAGACAACGGATCTGATCTTTTCCATCTTCACAAATCCGCAATCCATCATCAATTTTATTAGCTCCAGTGTTTTGTACGTGGATATTTCGAACTCCTTTGCGACCTCCAGCATATCTGAATCATCCGTCACAACCGGGAACTTCAAGACATAAGCATGGGCAAGCCCGACAATATCCACTTCGGATACGGAGAACTGGCTTTCTCTGGCAAATTCTCTGATAAAGAAAAAGGCGTGTTTGATTTCTGAACGCTGGTTTCTGTTCGGAGAAAAACATTGTTTCCTGTTATGGCTATATTCATCCTGGCCAACCCAGAAAAATTTATTTTTGAAGGTGGGGTTTTTTTCATACTCTTTGTCCAGTTCTTCTATGACACCAAGACAGTGTTTTTCTCTTCTTCCTCCAAATGGGTTTTTCAACAATGGCCGAATGTTCTGGGCAAGTCTGAAATAGGAACAGGAATCTACGATAATATTGCAGGAGGGCATTAGCAGAGCTCTTCATAAAGATAATGAGCATCTGACAGTGGCAAATTGAGAAGATTCTGTATGAACCCGGCAGATTTCTTAGTATTTTTCAGAAACGATATCAATGCCTCAAAGAAGGGACTTTGAAATGATTTCTTCGAGCAGGACAAATATTCGGCGGCTGTAGGCTTCTTATTTTCAAATAAATACTCCGAAACGGTACGAAACTGCCTGTTAAAAACCGTCGTAGCTTTAAAGATTGCGTTATTCGTCTCAAGATCGATTTCAGGTTCGTCCCTATGTCTCGCATATCTATTGATCTCATAATAGACGGTTAGAGGCGAAACGACTAATTTGGCAGCGATTTCCTTTAACCGATTGATCTGTTGAGGGGCGGTGTGCAATCGTCGCATTTGGATATATTCGCTTTCAGCAGTCTCTTCATCTATCAGAAGAGCTGCTGCAAAAGCATCCGCAAAATCCTCTGCTTCGTCGCCTTTTAAATCAGGGGATTTAACATGTCCCAGCTCGTGGGCCATCCAGAATTTAAAATCATGCATCCTGCTGTCCAGGTTGAGGTAGATCCAGGTTGTCATGGTCTTGGGAAGATAAATGTGCAAGGCATTTTCATGCTGCTCTTTAGCCCCCCAAAAAACCGGTATAATGACGGCATGATATTGATTAAAAAAAGATATAAAGCTTTGAAAGGGAATTTCCGATGCGCCGGTTACGCCGATCTCTTTTCTAATCTCTTTCGTAACTTTATGGATGTATTCATAATCCTGCCTTGGTTTAATCAACGAAGGGGGCCGAGAGAAGTGATCAAAGGGCAGGTAAGGCACAAGCTTTTCCAAAAGAGAGCCCATGTATTTAGCGGACTCAATATAACCCTTTGAGATTTTATGCCTGCCTTTCTTTCTAAAGGCGATTAGCGGTTCCTCCTCAGTCGCTATTCTTACGACAATTTCATCAAAAGAGAGTTTCAGTATTCTTGCGAGCCTCAAGAGTTTTTCCGGGCGAGGAAATTTTTCCTTTTTCATCCAAGTCGAAATAATTTGCCGTGAAACGCCTAACTCCGAGGCTAATTTCGACTGAGTCAAACCCATTGCCTCAAACCTGTCGGTCATGTTTTTTATATTTAATTCCTTATCGGAGCGTCTTTTTCGCATAATACCTCTATGTATATCAGTAGGTGATGGCTGAAGTAGCTTCTCTCAGAGAAACAATAATCAATGTGTCAACTTTTGTCAACCAAAAAGATGAGTTGCTTTTTTCACAGACCACAGTTTTTCATATCTCATTTTTGAAGCCATAAAGGTGGAAGTTAGGCTCTAAAAAATGTGCATGTTCTGATTGTATTATGCTAAAATCGTGACAGCGTAGGGTTGATTTTTTTGGCTTAGGAACGAAGGAGGACGCTTGTCCACAACATTGGAACGGTGAGTGCCTACCAAAATTTGGAGGGTGCCCTTCATTTTGGGACGCTGGCCGATACGGATAAATACTCGACGATATCTTTACAGAACAGTCAAAACTAAAACGGAGAAATCATGAGTGAATACCAGTATTACGAATTTCAAGCCATTGATCAGCCTTTGGATGAAAAAGCGATGCAAGCTCTGAGAGATATATCTACAAGAGCGCAGATCACCCCCACCAGTTTTGTGAATGAATATAACTACGGTGACTTCAAAGGGAGCCCGATGAAACTGATGGAGAAATATTTTGATGCATTTCTCTATGTGGCCAATTGGGGAACCCGAGAATTTATGTTGAAGGTTCCGCTCAGACTGGTCAATTTCGATTTGGTGAAGGAGTATTGCGGCGGCGAAAATGTTACCGCCTATAAGAAGGGAGAAAACCTGGTTTTTCAATTCATCTCAGAAACCGATGATCCTGAATGGGAGGAGGGTGAAGGATGGCTTTCCTCCTTGATTACATTACGTTCGGATATCCTTCACGGGGATTACCGATGTCTCTATCTTGGATGGCTCTATTGTGTTCAGATGAATGATTTTGAAGAGGACGAATTCGAGCCTCCGATTCCTGCCAATCTGGACAACCTGAATGCCCCTTTGAAGAACTTTGTGGACTTCATGCGGATCGACACAGATCTCATCGCGGTTGCAGCCAGGAACAGTGCTTCAACAACGGTCGATCAGGCAATAGATCAAAAAGCATTGAGTGCCTGGATTACCAAACTTCCTATAGAAGAGAAAGACGAAATTCTGCTCCGCCTGATCCAGGGGCATGACCCTCATCTTGGCGCTGAGTTGGTTCAGCGCTATCAAAGCACCATTACGTGGGACCACCGTTATGAAGCGGATAAGACACCGCGCACTGTTGCGGATCTGATTGCAAATGGAAAAATGCATGCAACCGAGAAAGAACAACGGATCGCCGAAAAGACGGCAAAAGAAATGGCTCGAAAAGAACAGGAAAAAGCGGTGATTCGGGAAAAATACTTAAATGAATTAGCCAAACGCGAAGACCAGGTCTGGAGACAGGTGGAAGAACTCATTGGAACGAAACATCAATCAGATTATGACTCTGCGGTTCGGCTCCTTGTGGATCTAAACGACTTGGGGATAAAGATAAAAAAGGAAAAACCGTTTCAAGAGAAATTGCAGTGCGTTCGTGAAATGCACAACCGAAAATCTAGTTTTATTAAACGGTTGAATGCGTCGGGTCTGGGTTGACAAAGACGAAATCTTAAAGAGATCTTTATCTCTGAAATTAGGCGATAGTACGGAGTTCAGCTCATGAATATTGATGTTTATTGCGATGAAGCCTATCCAGATCTTTTTTCGTCAACTCATCCCCGAGCCCGCTTTTTGATCATCGGCGGCGTATGGCTGAAAACAGATGACCGCCATCTGTTTAAGTCTGCTATTCATGAGTTGCGCAATCAATACAAAATCGGCGGAGAATTCAAATGGACAAAGGTGTCACCCTCTAAAGAGGAGTTTTACAAGACTCTCCTGACTTGGTTTCATCAAAAGGGAGATAATCTGCGATTTCGTTGCATTGCCATAGACCATCAACAAGTAGACCTTATCCGTTTTCATCAAAGCGACCAGGAGTTGGGTTTTTATAAATTCTACTACCAGATGCTCCACCACTGGATTCATTCGTTCAATCACTACCGTATTTATTGTGATTATAAACGCAACCGTCTGCAAGAACGCTTGCATTCCCTCAAAGAGTGTCTGACTCACGCCAATTTGGCGACCTCTATTGATAACGTTCAGTCGGTTCGCTCCAGAGAGTCGGTATTGATTCAGTTGGCGGACGTACTGGTCGGAATGGCTTCGGCGCGATTGAATGACCGGCTGACTCCAGGAAGTTCCAAGGAAAGTGTGGTTGATCACCTCGAAGAGCTATTAGGAAGAAAGATTGCTCCGACAGCGCTGAGTGAAAAGAAGTTCAATGTGTTCAAAATAAACCTGAACGGGGGGTGGTGAAGTGGTTTGCCCTCCTCTGGTGTGTTACAGAACCACAGCAGAATACCGTACCCATTATGAACATGTATATTGCCGAGGTCCCATCACCACTTTTGGCGGGATTGCCGTCCGCTTTCGGAAAAGCCGTTTTCCCCACTGTTTTTATGAAAGCACTCGACGAAACCAGATTAAAGACGCGTTTTCTGTCCAGCGAGCAGAAAGGATCGATTGGATCAAGGCTACCTTGCAGAATCCGAATGCCGATCTCTATGTGGGCTGGGACGGAAAAAAGAAACGGTATGACCCAAGTCATCGAGTTGCGTTGGTAGTCGGTAATTATATCGTGGTGATCCGCATGAGCGGCAAACAAAGTGCCCAGTTCGTCACGGCCTATGTGGCGGACAGCCCGTCAACACTTGCCAAAATAAAAGGGAGCCCGAAGTGGGTTCCCTCAAATTAAAAACCGCTGATTTGCCAGGCGGGCTCAGCGGAAGCCTTTGCAGGTTCTCTTGCCACTGGCAAAGAACGTCTCTATTATCAGCACCAGAATGGCAAAAGTCAAGACTAAACTTGGATTGATTTTTCGAAGACGCCAACTCGCCCACACTTTTTGCTAATTCACGAACTTTTCAACCTCTAATGGAAAAATGGACATCAAAGAACTACAAAACAAATTAATTTAATTCAGGGACAAACGGGATTGGGGGCAGTACCACAACCCAAAAGACCTGGCCGTATCCATTTCCCTTGAAGCGGCGGAACTTCTGGAGATTTTTCAGTGGAAAGATGCCGGCCAGGTGGAGGAATTAAAAACCGATGACACAGCTCGAAAAAGGGTAAAAGACCGGGAGATGTTCTCATTTACGCTTTGACCTTGGCCCATGAATTTGGCTTTGATTCTGCTGACGTCATCCTGAACAAAATGCGAATGAATAATAAGAAGTATCCGGCTGAAAAAGTAAAAGGCAGATCCGATAAATATACCGCTTATTGAAAAGGAACAAAAATCATGAACCAAGATAGAATAGCTTTGAAACCCTACCTCGAACAAATCAAAGAATTTTGTCAACCGCTTGCAAAAGAAGAACTGACTGACGTTCTGGTTAGTCTCGCAAAGGATGTGTCCACATCTGAAAGAGCTGGATTTATCGAAAAGATCAAATCCATCCTTCCCGATCGCGGCCCGGCCGAAATCCCGGATACTTCTGCAATCGATCAGGTCCTGAACAAAATTCAAGCCCTTCGCGAAAGCATAGAAGAAAGGATTGAATCCATTGAGGATGGGAGCTACTGGGATGATCCGGATATCTGGGAAGACAGTGGGTACGACGATGAAGATCCCGAATACGTCGACGATGATCAGATAGAGGATGTTGCGGCATTTTTTTCCGAGGCTGAAGATTTTTTCATGGGCGGCTGGCTTGAAGATGCCGGACGGTTATACGCCTCGCTTTTTGATATGGTGGACTATATTGAAGAAAAAACCTATTTTTCATCATCAGAGGAATTTGATATCAGGGAAGCACGGGCAAATTTTTCCCGGTGTATTTATGAAACATGCAAACCAGGCGAAAGGTTGGATGCCTTTGCTGAAGCTATGGCCGTTTATGCTTCCGACCCATATGAAGAAAATAATCTGTATGATGAGAAATACCCCCTCCTGCAGGATGTGATAGATGCCAGAGAAAGTCGGATAGAAGGCCTCGAAGCCTTTCTTTCAGACTGGAAGAAATTTCTGGCCCGGAATGATATGGCTGCAAGGCCTGCCTTCCTGCTCTTGGAAGCGGTTCACCTTACGGATGGTATAGAAGGCGTTTCCAGACTTGCAAGGCAGTGGAAAAGCAAACAACCAAGAGGGTATCTTTTCTGGCTTGACCTTCTGAAGAAAGAAAACAAGCAGGCTGAAATCATACGGATCAGTAAAGAAGGTCTGGATTCCCTGGAAAACGGATCTTTCAGAGAGCGAGTCGCGCAGTTCTTGATAGATGCCGCGGTAGAACTTGACAACAGGGATCAACTCCTTTTTGGAAAGCGGGAGCGTTTTACTTCCAACCGAAACGATCAGAATTTGCTTGATCTTGTGGCTGAAGCAGCCCGACAGAATCGAAGAGACGAGGAAATCGCAGAAATTCTCAAGTTTTTCGAAAACAGCGGCACGGCCCATGAAAAAGGGGCGCTGTATATAAAAGTACTGCTGATGGCAGGGAAACTGGAAGAGGCCGTTTTAGAAGCAAAAAAAGAAAAGGGCCTGGGCTGGTCCTATGGCAAGGCTGGCGTTGTCTTCGGGGCCGTACTTTGGTCTCTCTCCAAAAGCTCCGGTAAAATCCCTACTATCGACAAGCTCTTTCGGAACTATGCCAATCAAATTGACTCCTATTCGGGAAGGTTCTCGATAGATGACGAAAAAACTTCGACGTTTTTCGAAGAAATCACAAAAGGTCTACAGGAACGAAAAGGCGTTGCGAGCCAAGCGGCTGAATGCCTGTCGTGGGCCGAAAAGATTGGCAACAACAGGATCGACGGCATTGTTTCTAACAAACACAGGAAGGCCTACGGACGGGCCGCGCAGGTCCTGGGTTCTCTTGCCGAAGCTTACATCTCCATGGGAAATGAGAAAAAAGCATTGAAAATATTGAGCTACTATTACCACGAAAAATACAACAGGTTCAGTGCTTTTCGAAGAGAGGTGCAATCGGTTGTCGCAGGTTCGTCGGTACTGCAACAGTGCGGATTTCTATAGAAATCAAGTGGTTTTCCATGGGGACAGCGCAATGCTCTTGATCACAGCAAAAACGGGCTGTCCCGTCATCAAGTTCAATTCTTTACAGGATTTCCTGGTGATCTGTGCCATGAGAGGGCAGCCCATATCCAGACCCACATGGGCAAACGCTCCACCATCATTGATCACTTGTGTAACTACACAGGGAAAGACGTTCTGGAAACTACTCTGAATCGGCTTTTCGAGAGCAATGGCAACGCTTCTGGCCGGTATCCGGACACGCACCGATGCACCTGCTGGGGCTTGAAGACTCCTCGCCTTCAAAACGCCACCAGGGAATCGAAGCCCCATCAGCCCATCGGAATCCTTCAGGGCAACCACCTCTGTTTCTATGACGACACCATAGTCTTCATTTCCAAAATGCGACCGCAGATCAGGGCGGGACATGAGATGTTCTATGGGGCCGGAAGCCACGGTCCGGCCGCTTTCAAGAAGGACCATATGGCTCGCCAGGTTGAAAATTTCATCCATGGCATGGGTCACATAGAGGATTGGAATGGAGAACTCACGGGACATTCGCATGATAAACGGAAGGACCTCGTTCTTCCGATCCGTATCCAGGGATGCCAGAGGTTCATCCATGAGCAGCAATGCTGGACTGGTCAACAGGGCACGACCAATGGCCACCCTTTGTTTTTCGCCACCGGAGAGTTTTGCCGGTCTGCGCTGAAGAAGATGGGCGATGCCCAAAAGCTCCACCACCTGATCGAAATTTATATAGCGCTGCTTCGGAGGAGTGCGATGCATACCGTACATCAAGTTCGATTTCACTGTGAAATGGGGTAGAAGACGACCGTCCTGGAAGACGTATCCGATCCGACGCTTTTCGGGAGACAGGTTGATGCGACGTGCTGAATCAAACATTACGTGGCCATTGACGGCCACACGACCGGCATCAGGTTTCAGCAGGCCGGCCACCATATTGACGATAGATGTTTTTCCTGCACCGGAAGATCCGAAAAGAGCCGTCACCCCCGACCGAGCCCCTTTAAAAACGGCATCAATGGCAAAACTGCCCTGTTTTCGTTTCAGATCAATCTCCAAAAGGTCTATCCTTTCAGTCGTTTGGAAAACCGGCGAGCGGCCATCTCGGAAAAAAACAAGGCAACCATGGCAACGGCAACCGAAATAACACAGAGTCGCATGGCATTCGCTTCGCCATCGGGCATCTGCGTGAGGGTATAAAGAGCCAGGGGCAATGTACGCGTTTCTCCCGGGATATTGGAGACAAAAGTAATGGTTGCTCCAAATTCCCCCAGGCTCCTGGCAAAGGCCAGAATCATTCCGCTGATAATTCCCGGTGCAACCAGTGGAAGGGTCACGGTAAAAAAGACCCTCAGAGGGCCCGCTCCCAGCGTGCGGGCGGCCGCCTCAAGTCCCTGGTCGACACTTTCAATGGAAAGTCGTACCGCTCGCACCAGCAGGGGAAAGGCCATTACAGCAGCAGCAAGGGCTGCCCCTTTCCAGTTAAATGCCA
This sequence comes from uncultured Desulfobacteraceae bacterium, assembly GCA_964407525.1. Classification (GTDB taxonomy): domain Bacteria; phylum Desulfobacterota; class DSM-4660; order Desulfatiglandales; family Desulfatiglandaceae; genus DUZB01. The sequence continues at coordinate 16,031 of CAYOWC010000027.1, forward strand.
GGGTCACATCAAAATGCTCTTGTAGAAAAGCGCCCAAAGGTCCTTTCCTGCCAAAAAGGATCAGAAGCGTGTATCCTGTAACAACCGGCGGCAATACCAGCGGCAGATGGACAATGCCATCGAGGATGCTTTTCCCTGGAAAATTCAGCCGCGCCAGAATCCAGGCAGCCAGAATACCAATGGGTAAACTTCCTGCAACCGCCCATAGAGATATCCAGAGACTGAGCCGAAGGGCTTCCCACTCCATAGGGGTTAGTAGAGGCATATCCATTATCGTACAGAAAACCCGTATCTTTCAAAGACCGTTTTTGCTGCGGATGATTCGAGAAAGGCCATAAACCGCACCACAGCTGGAGTTGTTCGGTTTGCGACAATGCCTGCAGGGTAAACAATGGGAGAATGGGTTTCAGGAGGAAAATTTCCCACAATACGAACTTTTCCGGAGATGGCGGCATCAGTGGAATAAACCAAGCCGAGTGGAACCTCGCTGCGCTCAACCATAACCAGGGCTGCCCGTACATCTTTCATCCCCGCAATCCTGCTCTTGACGCTTTCCCAAACATGTAGACGCATCAAAGCTTCCCTGCCATAGATTCCGGCCGGCACATGTTCAGGATCCCCCATGGCCAGTCGCCCATCGGCCAGAAAGTCCACCAGAGGGAAATCAGGCTTTATCTCGATATGTTCCAACCTGCTTTCAGCTGGTACAATCAAAACAATGCGGTTGCCTAACAAATCAACCCGGCTCTTCGGAACGATCATCTCGTGAGACTCCAGATAATCCATCCATTTCTTGTTGGCGGAAATAAAAACGTCTGCCGGCGCTCCATTGTCTATTTGTTTGGCCAGGGTTGAAGAAGAAGCAAAGGAAATACGCACCCTGTCCTTATGTTGGCCCATAAAGAGCTTTGCAATGTCGGTAATGGCATTGGTTGTGGATGCAGCAGCAAAAACGGTAACCGCTTCCATTTCGCCGGCCCCTGCTGAAGGGACCAGGTTTAACCAAGACGTCAAGATCGCAAAAGCAATTGTTACGCTTTCTTTTTTAAAAATTTTCGATTTCATTGGGTTTATCCTTTCGATTGTATATAGTTTCCTCCCCATTTATTCTATGATAGAATAGTCTATTATAGAATAGCAACTGTTTTAAAATGTTTTTTTCGGCTGTTCGAGCGATGAGGTCGAATTGTTCTCAAAAAATTATCAGGAAAAAAATTTACCGGTTGATGTCAACCCGCATTTTGAGATATCTGTAATTATCTCAGTTGAACATTTTGAACCAGGTTCAGGATTTTCTGGTTGCGACCTTAAGGTATCTCACATGCCCGAAGTCACCTTCCGGTTCTATGAGGAATTGAACGATTTCCTGCCAACACGGCTGCGCAAGCGGGATTTTCAAAGCCCATTCAAAGGCAGGGAATCCATCAAGGATAAGATTGAAGCCCTGGGTGTGCCTCACACGGAAGTGGACCTGATCCTGGTAAATGGGACCTCCGTGGATTTCAGTTACATCCTTCAGAACGGGGACAGGATCAGCGTGTACCCGGTCTTTGAATCCCTCGACATCCGGAATGTGACCCGCCTGAGAAAAATCCCCCTCAGGCAAACCCGGTTCGTAGCAGACTGGAACCTGAGAAATGTAACCAAAATCCTGCGGGCACTGGGCCTTGATGTGGCCAGCTTTCCGTCTCTTACTCCCAGAAAGATGCTTGAAATCTCGAAGACTGAAAAGCGAACCATCCTGACGAGAAGCCCGAACCTGCTCAAGTTGAAGGATGTCACCCACGGAATCTTTTTGCGCCCCGGGACAACCGTCGAGCAGGTCAGGTATGTTCTAAATTTGTTATCATTGAGAGAAAAGATAAGGCCCTTTTCAAGATGCCTGTTATGCAATACAGTCCTTGAAGAAATTCCCAAAGAAACTGTGGCCCACCGAATCCCCCTTCTAACCAGGGCTGTTTGCAACGAATATGTCTATTGCCGATCCTGCGATAAACTTTTCTGGAAGGGAACCCACTACGAAAAGATCAAGGCCGTCTTGGAACAAATCCTCGGTAAAGGGGTGATAGGATCTTGATTTCTTTTCAGACATAGTGAAATAATGTTTGGTTACTGCCAGGAACAACCAATACTTGGGCAATTCATGAGTAGATCTGTTTGGTAAAAGCCGAAAGGAGCGATTTTCGTGTCGAGGCTGGACTATATTTCTCTGGGACTGATCTTTTTTTCCGTCATTACGATTACTCTGGGCATTATCAAAGTTCACACCTACCCGGGAAAAATCGCCAAAGCCCGAAATCATCCCCAGGAACAGGCCATTGAGGTCCTTTCACTACTTGGTTTGATCATTTTTCCCCTGTGGATGGCAGCCCTTGTCTGGGCGTACTCCGGCACCATAGAGGAAGTGGAAAATGCCGTTGTAGCCCGCAATCAGGAACAGATCCGTCAGACCTGGTTGCAGGAGGCCGTGGATGCAACCCAAGAGGCCGTAGACCTGGTAGTGGTTCAATACAACACGGGGCTGACTGATTTCAACAATGTATTAGATACCCAACGGACACTTTTTGGACAGCCAGGGCAAGGCGGTCCTCGATCTCATCAGGCTTTATAAGGCCCTGGGTGGGGGTTGGACAATTGAGACGCCGAAGGATCGGGATCATTCAACATCTCCCCCCCGGGCGTCTGAACCTCCTGATAAAGGTGGACATCCCGCTGGGGAAACGCAATAACGATACCTTCCCGATCAAAACGCAGCTTGATAATCTCTATCAAATCGCAACGGGTCCTCCAGTAATCCACATTCTTCACCCATGACCAGGCAGCAATTTCAACGGCATTGTCCGCCAGTTCAAGCACAAAAACCCTGGCAGGGGGCTTCTCATTCACCCGGGGCTCCCGGGCGAAGATTTCCGCCAGGATTCTCTTCGCTTTCAGGAGATCGGAACTATAGCTGATACCGACAGAGAGCCGGATCTGTCTCGTTGCGGTAAAGTGATAATTAGTAATGGGTTCCCCCAAGATATTGTGGTTGGGAATGAACACAGTTTTGCCATCAAAGGTCTTGAGCCTGGTGTGAAAAAGATCGATGGCCTCTACGCGTCCAAGAAACTCCCCGGCCTTGATCATATTCCCGACCTTGTAGGGAAGATGTGGTATATAAGGCCGAAGCAGTACAACCAGGAAAACGGTAGCCAGAAGGACCGCTCCCATCAGTTGGAAAAGAAGAATATTGTTGACGCCCATACGATGCAATGCGGCAGTCCCGAAAACTAGAAGAGTTACAATAAAGAAGATGTTTGAAGCCATGGAAATAACGGTTTCCTTAAAGGATAACCGCTGAAGGGTAGCTTTCAAAAGTTTGCCTAACAGTTTTGCGGAGATCAGGCCCAGAAGCAGGATCATCAAAGCCAGAAGGATATCGTGCCCGTACTCCGCCATGAGTTTGCCGAATTCTTGAAAATTGGCAACTTCTCTATCTAAATTTCTCTGCATTTTTCTTCCTCAAATTGCCGTTTCAAATATGGATGGCGTGCCCATCCAGAGCATGAACTGCCTCCATAATCGCTTCACTCAGGGTTGGATGAGGATAAATTACCCTGGCCATCTGGTTTACTGTGGCGTCCATGCTGATCATACACGCGGGGCCTGCAATCAGTTCCGTAACATGTGCGCCGATCATATGCGCCCCCAGGATCTTTCCAGTACCCGCTTCAGCAATGATTTTCACAAATCCCACGTTCTGATTCATAGCCACAGCCTTTCCGTTCGGGGCAAGGGGGCTTTGAACTGCCAGGACGTCCTTTCCTTTTTCTTTCGCTTGTTTTTCCGTGAGCCCTACCGACGCAATTTCAGGGTCAGTATACGTACAGCGGGGAATATTCAGATAGTCAAGCGGCTCTGTTTTTCTGCCGGCAATGGATTCGGCCGCAATGATTCCCTGGGCCGATGCCACATGGGCCAGGCCCATGAGGCCGTTCACATCACCGATGGCATAGGTATTCGCCACGCTGGTCCGCATCTGTGCATCCACTTGAATCCGTCCATCCAGGGTTTTCACACCCACTGTTTCCAGACCCACATTATCGACATTGGGAACAAAACCTGCCGCTACAAGGACCTTTTCCGCCTGAATTGTTTCGGCGCCCTTTTTTCCGGTGATCATTACATCAACGCCGTCTTCGGAAGGTCGGATCCGTGTTACCTGCACACCGGTCCGAATCTTCATTCCGGCACGGGCAAACTGATGTTCCGCCTCACGGACCACGTCTTCATCTTCAAGGGGAAGAATTTGGGGCATCATTTCCACGATATTCACCTCAGCCCCGTATCGGCGCCAGATGGTGGCAAATTCCATTCCGATGGGGCCGGCGCCTACAATGACCACCGAATCCGGACGCCTCTCCAGATCTAGCGCTTCACGGAAGGAAATGATCCGTTCCCCATCAAATTCCGCTCCGGAAATCTCTCTGGATCGGGCGCCCGTAGCAAGAATAATATTATCAGCGTAGAATCTTTCACCCGCAGGCTGAAGTTCGATCTCCTTCGGACCAAGCAGGCAACCATGCCCGTTCAGCAATGTGATCTCATGCTTTTTCAGGAGCTGTACAACCCTCCGGCCCTGTCGCTTCGCCACCTGGCGGCTGCGTTTGCGGGCCAGAGCATAATCCACTTCAAGGGTTTCCATCTTGAAACCGAAGGTACGACCCTGTTTCAATAAATCAGCTACTTCGGCATTTCGGAGAAGCGCCTTGGCAGGAATGCAACCCCAGTTGACACATACACCTCCGACAGCCTCTTTTTCCACCACGGCGGTTTTCAACCCGAGCCGGCTTGCCCTGACAGCTGCGACATATCCACCCGGGCCCCCTCCTATCACGATAACATCGAACTGGTTTACCACAGTTCCTCCTTCAGATGGCAGACTACGGTTTAATGCGGTTATCCACAAAAGCCACCATTTTGGCTGATTCCAGCAGGCTGTCGGCTATCTTCAAAGCCTCTTTCCTAGTCATCAGCACTGCTGGACTGATGATACTGGTCGTCCTGACACTGACCTGGAAGTTTGCTCCACGGGATGATGTGAAATAGATTTTATGTTCTCCAGTAGTAATCACATCCTGGTCATTCAAATCTCGCCGCTTCATCTGGTTCTCATAATATGTATTTGTATTTTTGAGTATCTTCCCTATCTCGACAGCCTGATCTGGAGAAGCATATATGGTCGCGATCGGACCTCCGAGGCTTCTCAGAACCACCAGCGTACCGGCTGGCGTTTTTTCAATATCCATCCTCACTTCTTCTGTCTGAGCAGCATACCAGGTAAAAATCCAGTCACGAATAGTATACTCTTCGGCGACAGCAGTATTCAAAAAGGTTCCCAGGCAAACCAAAACAATTACTAACGAAAATTTTTTAGGCATTAACAAGTCTCCTCTAGTGGTGTCATTATTTGTTTTTTGTTGAAAATGCGCAACAGAGCCCGTTCTGATACATTTCTCTTTTGAGTTATCAGAGCGCTTTCCTCTTGTCAATAACCCAAATATGGTATTCCAAAACAAACGCGGGAATACAGACACAGAAATCTGCCAGCGACTTTCCCTAATTCTTGACAGCACTCTGCAAAAGTTCTAATAATTTATTGATAAGAAAGACTTGATGTGGCCTTTTTTCCATAATGCATTTCAAAACAACATACAGAACATAAAATAGTAAGGAGAATTTTTCATGAATTCCATAGATCCTTTTCGAGTAAAAGATTTTGAGAAATGTGTCGATTTCCACGGGCATATCTGCCCAGGCCTGTCCATCGGCTACCGGGCAAGCCAGGCCGGTATGGAGTGGTTGAAAGAACACAGGGCTGAAGACGAAGAAATTGTTGCGGTTGTTGAAACAAACGCCTGCGGGGCCGATGCGGTCCAAGTCCTTACGGGCTGCACCTTTGGAAAAGGGAATTTCTTTTTCAAGGACTATGGCAAACAGGTTCTTACCCTGATAAGTCGCAAATCAGGAGACGGAATACGCGTGGCATTCAAAAGTGGGATACTCGAACTAACGGAAGAGCATCAGGAAATTATGGGAAAAATTCGTACCGGGAAGGCAACGGAAGCAGAAAAAGAACGCTTCCAGGTTCTCCACCATGGAAGGGCCCGTGAAATTCTGACCAAGCCATTGGACGATCTCTTTGAATGTACCCCCGTCAATAAACCCTTGCCCCCAAAGGCCGTCATCGAACCGTCAATCCTTTGCGAAAAATGCGGAGAACCCACCATGGGATCAAAATTGACCGACTCTGATGGGAAGAAGGTTTGCGGCGACTGTCTGTGAATAAACAGAACTTCATAAAATTTCTCCACGAAGTCGGCCGAGACGATGTTTTCATCGTGGGAGGAAAAAACGCCTCCCTTGGTGAAATGATAAGAGGCCTTTCCTCTTCGGGAGTTCAAGTTCCAAATGGTTTTGCCACCACGGTCGATGCATACCGGTATTTTCTCGAAGGAAGCGGCTTAACGGAAAAAATGGTCTCTCTGTTCAACAGCTTTCAGGAAGGCTTAATAAATCTGGAATACACAGGGAAAACCGTTCGAAATTTCTTCTTAACCTCGGATTTTCCTGATGACCTAGCTGATGCCATACGAAAGGCTTATAAAAATTTATGCCGACTTTCTGGGGAATCAGCTCTGGATGTGGCCGTGCGAAGCAGTGCGACAGCAGAAGATCAGCCCGAAGCAAGTTTCGCCGGTATGCTTGATAGTTACCTGAATGTCAGGGGGGAGAAAGAACTTCTTGAAGCTTGTCGCAGGTGTTTTTCATCCCTGTTCACGGACAGAGCGATCATTTACAGAGAAGAAATGGGACTCGACCACATGGATGTCGCCCTTTGCGTGGGCATCCAACGCATGGTGCGGTCGGACAAAGGGGGCGCCGGCGTCATGTTCAGCATTGACAAAGATACCGGCTTTCCCGATATGGTGGTCATCACGGCCGCGTGGGGTCTCGGCGAAAGCGTTGCACAGGGAGCGGTCATTCCCGACGAATACAGAGTATACAAGCTCCTGCTAGGCGGAATGAGTAAGCCGCCTATTCTGGAGAAGGTCCTGGGCGATAAAGGCAAGAAATGCGTCTATGAAAAAGGGGGGGGCACAAAGGACATCGCCACCACGAGGGAGGAACGAAGCCGTTTCGTACTCAATGATACGGAAATCCTGACCCTTGGAAAATGGGCGGCCGATATCGAAACCCATTACCGTCGGCCCATGGACATTGAATGGGCCAAGGACGGAATTTCCGGCGACCTTTTTGTCGTACAGGCCCGGCCCGTCAGCGCCGGGTTCAAAAGAGACGACGCCCTGTCTTTCTACAGGTTGGAAGAAAGGGGACGCAGATTGTGCACGGGAATCAGCATTGGTGAAGGCATTGCCTCCGGGAAAGTCAGTCTTATTGAAAGCGATCGAGAAATTCACAAACTCTCGGAGGCTTCCATTCTTGTCTCGGAAAATGCAAATACGGGATGGGTTTCGGATTTAAAAGAAAACCAGCTGAAAGCGCTTGTTACGGATTTTGGGGGCCGAAATTCCCACGCAGCCATCCTGTGCAGGGAACTTGGAATACCGGGCGTCGTGGCAACGCGTGATGCAACGGAGATATTGAAGGACGGGCAGCAGATCACAGTCCAGTCTATCGAAGGGGACCATGGCCATGTCTACTCCGGGGTGGTTGATTGCGGTGAAACCAAATACAATCTGAGAGATCTTCCCTATACAAAGACCGATGTCATGCTCAACGTCGCCAGTGACGCTGCAGCCTATCAATGGTGGCGCCTTCCGTGCCGAGGAATCGGTTTGGTAAGAATGGACTACATCCTGCAGAATATCATCAAAATCCATCCCATGGCCCTGGCTCGTTTCGAAACCGTGACGGATATCAGAACAAAATATCGTATCGAAGCCCTGACTGAAGGATATTCTAGCAAAGAGGATTATTTCATAGACCGGTTTTCCTCATGTCTTGCAAAAATTGCCGCTTCTCGTGCGCCGGAACCGGTGATTGTCAGGGTCAATAACCTGGAACCCGATGAAATGGGTAAACTCGTGGGGGGAGAACTGTTTGAAAAAGCAGTCACGGTGAATGAACCCGGCTTTAAGGGAGTCGCCCGTTACCGAAGCGAACTGTATCGCCCAGCCTTTAACTTGGAACGCGAGGCATTTCGGCGGGTGAGACAGGATATGGGCTTTACCAACCTACATTTCATGATTCCCCATTGCCAACATCTCCGGGATGCTGAGGAAATCCTCAACATACTTGCAGACAACGATATCAGGAGAGGCAACAAAGGACTGCGTATCTATCTTTGCTGTGATTTTGCCTCCAACCTGGCTCTTGCAGAAGACTTCGCCCATCTTTTCGACGGGTTTTCATTAGACATAAGAAAGCTTCCAAGATGGATAGAGACAGGAGAATCGATTCTGAAAGACCGTTTTCCTTCCGGAACCAAGGCAGAAATTTCCATGCGGAAAGCCCTGGAGCATATGCGCGACGCCTGCCATAGGCAGGGGGGTTCCTTTACAGTGAGAGGAAGGTTGTTCGTAGATGCCGCATCCCTGATTTCCCTCCTGGTGGATGTTGAAGTAGATGCCATCTCCGTTAATCCCGAAGCTCTTCCCAGGGTGATGCAATGGATCGTGGACGCAGAGAAAGGCAAAAGTATTTAAATCATAGAAAGGAGAACCAGAATGGAACTACAGGACTATTTTCAAGAAACAAAAGGGCGCGGAATCCTGGCAACTGCGGATGGAGATGGCAAAGTCGATATGGCTGTCTACGCCAAGCCCCATTTTATGGATGATGGAACGATCGCTTTTATCATGGCAGACCGTTTGACCCACCATAACGTTCAAACCAATAACCATGCGGCCTATCTGTTCATGGAAAAGGGTGGCGGGTACAAGGGCAAGCGACTCTTCTTGACAAAAATCAAAGAAGAACAAGACACAGAACTCCTCTATTCCCTGCGCGGCAGAAAACATCCCGCCGGAAAGGAAGAGGGAACACCCAGGTTTCTGGTATTTTTTGAGATAGACAAGATCCTTCCCCTCATCGGAGCTGGAGAAGATTCTTTAGAGCACTAACGGCAGTTGTCATGGATCGAAAAAGGATAAAAATGGTTCCAGTTATTGACCTCAGCGAATGCAGAGATTGTGACGCGTGCATAGAGGTAAGCCCAACGGTTTTCAAGAGAAACGACGATACCGGGCTTATTGAAGTAACAGATCTCCCTGAATACCCTGAGCCCCTGGTTGAAGAAGCCATGGCCATGTGTCCGGAAGATTGTATTGCATGGGATGAAATAGAGGAACAGATGCCATGAAGGTCTTTATTACAGGGGGAACAGGTTTCGTCGGTTCGGCTTTAACAAAAAAACTTACGGACCGGGAGCATAGCGTCACCCTGCTCACGAGAAAGATCCGGGAAGAGCGACCTGTTCCGAACGGGGTTTTCATGCTGGAGGGAGATCCCACGAAAGAAGGGGTCTGGCAGGAAGAAGTGTCAGCGCACGATGTCATTATCAATTTGGCGGGCGCATCCATTTTCAGGCGATGGACAAAAAACGAAAAAATAGTCATTCGCGAGAGTCGGGTTCGAACAACGGAAAATCTTGTGGGTGCTTTGAAGGGACGAAAAGGCAAAAAAACCACGTTTCTTAGCACATCCGCGGTGGGCTATTACGGTTTCCACGGGGACGAAAAACTGGATGAAAACAACCCTCCCGGAAACGATTTTTTAGCCTCGGTAGCAAAAGAGTGGGAAGAAACAGCTTTAGGAGCGGAAGAATTTGGTGCCAGGGTTTTGCTCTGCCGCTTCGGAATCGTCCTGGGAGAGAGCGGCGGCGCTCTCGGAGAAATGATCCCTATTTTCCGTAAAGGCCTTGGAAGCCGGTTGGGCAGCGGTGAGCAATGGTTTTCCTGGATTCATCAGAGAGACCTCATCCGTATATTCCTTTTCCTGATGGAACGAGAAGATCTCTCCGGACCTTTTAACTGTGCTGCCCCAAAACCGGTGAAAAACAGGGATTTAACAAAAATCCTTGCGGAAATATTGGGAAAACCCCTCTTCATGCCCCCCGTGCCGGGCTTTGTCATTAAACTTGTAAAAGGCGAATTCGGCTCCGTACTGCTTCAAGGACAAAAAGTTTTCCCCCGAAAATTATTGGAAGCCGGATTTCAATTCGATTTTCCCGATTTGGAAAAGGCTCTCACGGAACTCCTGAAAGTGAAGAAGGCAGTAAACAGTAAGCAGTAGGCAGTCCCGTACCATCGGAATTCCCTCAAAAGCTGTGTGAAGCTATCCGGGTTGCGGGGTACGGGTTACAAATTCAGATTAATCTTGAAGAAAGTAGAGCAAACATCCATGCTTCGACATTCTGCGGTTCACGTTTTCCCCTTCCCAGTGTCCTCCCCTCACCCATGCTCGCGGGGAGAATCCCATAACGGGGGATCTCCAGCCCTTTCAGAGATAAGAGTTTCCACATTCCAGGGTTCTTGCTGCATACAGTCTGCTTCCCGTAATTTACAGGCATGTCTCCAGCATGCAGGACAATCCGGGTTTTGGCAGGAATCCAGATGCACAAGAACACCGGCTCTGCCATTGTAGTCTCTCTTGATGATTGCTTCTACTTCATCGCCCTCCCGGTGGGCTTCTTCAAGCGTGAAAGTCCTGGGAAGGATCAGGTGAAGATCCACATGGATAAACGCCCCTGAACGGTACGCTCGAAGCTGGTGAATCCCTATCCAATCCTCCTTTCTGTGACCCTCCAATAGTTTGGAGATCTCTTCCAAAAGGCCCGGTTCGGCCGCATCCATGAGGCCGGCGAATGACTTTCGCACCAGGTGTACACCCGTGAAAAGGATATTGAATCCCACGAGACACGCAACGGTTCCATCCAACCAGTGGAAGCCTGTCAGATGCACTAAGAAAAGACCCAATAAAACCCCTGCGGATGTGTATACGTCTGTGAGGACATGTTTGCCATCGGCAATCAATGTGAGGGAGTGGGTATTTTTCCCCACCCGAACGAGACCTATCCCCAAACCGAGATTCACCAGGCTCGTACCAAAGAGAATAACCAAACCAAGCTCGAGATTGGGCATTTGCTGGGGATGAAGGATGTGCTCCAACCCTGTTTTGAAAATGCCGATCGCGGCAAGAATAATGAGAGCGCCCTCAAATCCGGCGGAAAAATATTCCACCTTCCCGTGCCCATAAGGATGACTTTTGTCCGGCGGCCTGGCCGCGAGGATAATACTGCCAAGGGCAAAGGCAGCAGCCACCACATTAATGATCGATTCCAGGGCATCCGAAAAAACAGCCGAAGACCGGGTGAGATGATACACATAAAATTTAGCCGCCATAAGGGCGGTTCCAATTACAAAAGACAGGCTGATAGCCGTCAGTCGATTCCTGTAATCACTTCTGGTTTTTTTTTCTGTAGTCATTTTTAAAGCCCAGACCCACAAACCTTGCAGAACTTGGCATCGGAATCGTGCCCTTCCGTAGAGCACTCAGGACACATTTTTGTCGAAACAGCAGCCTTTTTCGCTTCCGACAGCTCTAACGTTACGAGGAGTACAGCCAATACGCTCAACGCGATGCAGACAAACAGCGCTACATCAAACGCCTTTTCTCCGGGGTATCTGCCTCGAATATGCTTCGATAAAGACGCTGCCGCCAAGGATTTCTTTTGAGAGTGTTATTCTTCATTTCAAATATTTTCCGAATGCAATATGATTTCACACTATCATTATGCGCTCGGATTCAATATCTCCCTTTAAAGCAGGATGAAAGACATCTTGCCACAATTTTTCGTAGTTGGAAAGTAACTCTCACGGATTTATTTTTTCAGAAGGTAAATTCCTGCAAACTGAATAACTCTCATTGACAAAATGACCTATTTTTCTTATAATTGAAAGATAG
>CAYOWC010000028.1:0-27731 GCA_964407525.1 uncultured Desulfobacteraceae bacterium
AAAAAGTATTTGCATGATCCCCTAAATGGCTATATTTGTAATACAGGGAAAAATAAAGGGCAAGAAAATTGTAAATCGATCAACGTTGCGGGGAGTTGTTATGGAATTGGAATGGCTGTTGTATTTTGTCGGTGCGTATCTGTTGGGATCAATTCCATTCGGGCAGATCATCAGCAAAAAGGTTGCAAGTATTGATATTACGACTCGTGGAAGCGGAAACATCGGAGCGACCAATGTGGCCAGGGAGCTTGGGATGAAATGGGGAATTGCCACACTGGTGCTTGATATGCTGAAGGGGCTTGTGCCCGTACTCGTTTCTGTGCGATATGGTGCAGGGGGGGGAAGTTTTGCTGTGATGGGACCGTCCATTGTTGGGGTATGTGCCCTGGTGGGACATCAATTCTCTCTTTTCAGGAAATTCAATGGGGGTAAGGGGGTGGCAACGGCTCTGGGAGTTTATCTTGCCATATCTCCGCTGTCCACCGTTTTGGCACTGGTTCTATTCGTGGTTGTAGTAATGAAATGGAGCTTCATATCTCTGGCTTCCATGGTTGCAGCACTCAGTATGCCGATATTCCTTTTGATGTTTGAAAAATCCGGGGCGTGCATCGTTGTTTCTGTTGTTATGGCTTTGCTCATCTGCGTGAAACACCATGAGAATATCGGGCGGCTGATGAAAAGAGAGGAGAGGAAGTGGAAAGATAGGAAAATCAGCCGATGAGTTCAAGCAACCGGTCTAATTCGTCGTCCGAATAAAAATGGACCACTATTTTCCCCGTTTTACCGCGTTTGTTAATCTCTACCTTGGTTCCAAGGGACTTTTTCAGGTTGTCCGCCAGCGATTGGATATAATAATCCATTTCCGGATTTTCCGGTTTCTTTTTCCCGGGGGCCCTCAGCTTTTTTACAAGGGCTTCTGATTGACGGACAGAAAGATCTTTCTTGATGATCGAATTACGAACGAAACTTTGTTGTGCAACATCTTTTATACCGGCTAAAAGGCGTGCATGGCCCATACTGAGGGCTCCTGTGATGACGTCGTTTTGAATACTGGTCGGGAGATTTAATAGTCTCAGAGAATTGGTTATTGATGAACGATCCTTACTGAGTCGTTTTGCCAGAGACTCCTGAGTTATTCCGGTTTGTTCCAGAAGCTTGCTATAAGCGACAGCCTCTTCGATTGGATTCAAATCCTTACGATGAATGTTCTCTATAATCGCCAGTTCGAGGGATTCGGTAGCGGTTGTTTCTTTGACTACCACTGGAACTCTTTTGAGACCTGCCTGTTGTGCTGCTCTCCATCGTCGCTCCCCTGCAATGAGCTGATACCCTGTTTCTTTCCTGGTCACCAGGAGGGGGGTGATAATCCCTTTTTCCTGTACCGAATTAACTAATTCACGCAATTCCTCGCGGAGGAACTGCTGTCTGGGCTGATCCGGATTCGCTTCAATAGCCTCGATAGGGCACTGGAAATAGGTGGCTTCCGGTTTGTCGAGATCCTGCATGTCTGGAATAAGAGCAGACAGACCTTTCCCAAGAGCTTTTCTTTTTGGCATCGTCATTATTCCTTTTCAATCAATTCTTTTGCGAGAGACAAATAGCTTTGGGCTCCTTTTGAACGAATGTCGTATAGGATAACAGGTTTTCCGTGACTTGGGGCTTCGCTCAGACGAACATTCCGCGGAATTACTGTGTTGAAAACACGCTTCTTAAAAAGGGAACGGGCCTCGCTGGCTACCTGTCTCGATAGGTTGTTACGTTTATCGTACATGGTGAGAACAATATCAGCAATACGAAGCGTAGGGTTTAGTGATTTTTTGATAGCCTGTGCTGTTTTGAGCAGTTGGGACAATCCCTCAAGGGCGTAATATTCGCATTGAACTGGAATGAGTATGGATTCTGCTGCGGTGAGGGCATTTACCGTCAAAAAACTCAAGGAAGGTGGACAGTCGATGAAAATGTAGTCAAAGTGTCCTTTGAGAGAAGCGAGGGCTTTTTTAAGGAGAAATTCGCGGCCCGGCATGGATGCGATTTCAACATCGGCTCCGATAAGGTTCCTGGTAGCGCCTATGATCTGAAGTTTGGGTAGAGAAGTTTGGACAGCTGCTTTTTCAAAAGGGATCCCGTCGATTAAGAAATCGTACAGTCCATGGTCAAGGGAATCTGGGCGAATGCCGAAGCCGGTAGTTGCATTGCCTTGTGGGTCAGAGTCAATCAGGAGACAGGTTTTGTCGCCTGCGGCAATACATGCTGACAGGTTGACGGCAGTAGTGGTTTTTCCTACACCACCCTTTTGATTCGATATGGATATGATATGGCCCATAAAAAAATTGTCTCAAGTTGGTTGGATGGATCGAGTGGTCGGGAAAAAGAGAATCAGGGGTTCCACTCGCGTAAAATACTGATAGCATAATATGCTGATATGATAAAGGGAAAACAATGTTTCACGTGAAACATTGTTTTGGGTAGTATTTCTTGTAGGTAATTCATAGATACAAGTTAACTATTAGAAATAACAACAGATTAACTGTTTGTAATCTCGGAATGTAGCAATAAAAAATCAGGAAAGAAGACAATTCGTAACAGTTGTCTCCATGAATCAACAATTGAAAGAGGAGCTTTCACCGTGTCTATCAACTTGAAGCAGGGCAAAATTTGTTGAAAATTCTTGACAGAAAAGTTGATAAGGGGTCATTATGCGTGTAATTACTGAAAAGCGTATGGTCATGCATGTCAAAAAAAAGGACGAAGTTAAATGAAAAAGAGTTTCTATATGGTCTTGTTCTGCTCGTTGTTCTCCTTCATTCCCGCGAACGTATTTGGCGAATGTCTTGAAGGTGACTGCAAAGAAGGATTTGGGATTTTTGTCTTGCGAGAGGGTTATGAATATGCAGGCGAATTTCAAGAAGGCATGTTTCACGGATATGGAATCCTGGCACATTTAAATGGAGGAAAATATGTGGGTGGGTGGAAAAATGGTCAGTACAATGGCCAGGGAACCTTAATCCTTCCAAGTGGAGGGAAATATGTGGGTGGATGGAAAGATAGTCTTCCGCATGGACAAGGGTCCTGGTTCACTGTAGGCGGAAAAAAATCCCACAGGTAGGGCTTCTAAAGATGCCGATATCAGTCTACTTACTTTTTTTCATGTTGGTTGTATTTAGCCAATGCTGGGTAGATGTGGCCATATAAGTTGCGAACGCTATTACGCACTTTCGATCTGAACTCCACATGTATTCTAGGATTTTACAGGGCCCAATTATCATCAAGAGTAGATGCGCTACCATCTTTTCCTGAGGACTATCTCTGCTGAAATGGGTTCGCCTTCTATCGAACTATACGTCCCGGGAATTTCATAATGGGTATTTGTGAGGTTCCTGATTGATATCTGAAGGTCTAAACCAGAAACGGCAATATCGGTAATAGTAGCGGTTGTATCAAGAAGCCACGCACCGGAGATCGATGTAAAGCTATCTGCTCTGGGATAAATAAGCTGTGTGGAAGAATGGTAGCCTAATCGTGCAAAAAGGGTCACTTTTTCCATTGGACGCCAAGTTCCCGTCAAATTAAACAGCGTTTTCGGGCCTGTATTGTATGGGAAGTTCAGATCCTCGTAATGGGGTTCTGGATCCCAGTATTTGATGTAATTATAGGTCTCATCAGGACCACTGTTATTTAAAAGAGTAAGATTGGCGGAAAAACTCAATTGTTTTATGGGAAAAACATTCCCCATAAGCTCAACTCCGTAGATTTTCTGATGGTTTGGCTCTGAAAGTCCGGCATAGGGGTCTTCCATGAGGTGGTTTTCAATTTTACTCGTGAATCCGCCAACGGTTAAGTTAACCTTTTCAGTGGGTTTCCAGGAAACTTGAAGATTTAATGTTTCAATCTCTTCAAGTTCCGGTTCTTCGCCATCAAGAAGTTGTTTCACATACGGAGTGCGATAAGCAGTTCCATACAGCAGTTTGAAAATCCATTCCGACCGTGGGTTCCATACAACGCCCGCATTGTAACTCAAAGCGTCTTTGTATTGGTCATGGTTATCATTTCGCAAACCGGCCAGGAGATCGAAATCGCCTATTTTGTGGGTATACTGGCCGAACAGGGACCACAGCCTGGCATCATAGTCTTTCAAAGTGTAAAGAGGTAAAAGAGTTGTATCTTGCTGGGCAACGTAATCCGGAAAATAGCTTTCCCATAGAGGGGCATTTTTCACATCGGTTTGTCTGTATGCCATGCCTCCTGTAAAAACTCCCTTTCCTGAAAAAAAAGAGCGGTCGTATATGAGCTCTCCGTAAACGGAACTTTCTTTTTGGTCGAAAGATCGATCAATAACTTCGTATTCAGAATTTTGCCAGTTGTAATATCCGGTAAATCGCAAACCTGAATAGGAATCGATGTCCTTATCTGCCTCAAGCTTAACATATCCGAACGGTCCGCCCCTGCTTTCAGGCCATGTGAGGTCCTGTTGAGAACTGCTTTCAGTTGGACCGGTAATGGCATAGGGCTTTTTGTAATCGGATATCAAGCCCGATATTGAGAACCAGTCTCTAAACGAAAAGCGGCCAGATGCCTCAAAGTAACGAGACCTATCAGGTTGTTCGTTCCCGAAGCGGTCTTCATAAGGATATGCGTTTTCTCCATCATCACCCCAGAATCTTACAATATTAACGGCCGTGTCATCTTCTTCGCCGCTCCGGCCGCGCACTGACATGAAAAGATCCCAATCTCCTCCATCATGTCCCATATTGGCATACAGGGCGGCCTGGTTTCCCGGTGCTCCATAAAGTATGCCGGTCTCAACGCCATCAAGATCTTTTCCCGTCATGGGAACTACATTGACGATACCTGCAAAAGCATCAGGCCCCCAGAGAACAGACCCGGGCCCTCGAATTACCTCGATTCGTTTAACGGATACCAGAGAAAGTTCATGATCAAGGGGTTGAAGAGATTTTGTCACGTCAGAGCCCATGGGAACCGTATCATACAGAAATAATACAGAATTTGGGATTCCTCGAAGATAGGATTCTGATCCCCACTCCTTTTGGGCCATGTAGAAACCGGGAGTCATTTCCAATGCTTGACTGAGAGTCTTAACGCCTTTCTCCCAGATTTCTTCCCGCGTAATAACTGTGGCAACGGCCGGCGCCTGCCACGCGCTTTCCTCACGTCGCGATGCGATAGAAAGAACGTCGATATCTTCACCCACAAACATCAAAAGAGTATCGTTCTTTTTCACACTACTCTCTTCAACCGCCCACACAGCAGATATTGTGGTTGAAATAAAGACAGCAGCTGCAAAAAGAAAAAGGAAATACAATTTTAAGTGGTTGTGGATCATCTGTTCAACCGACAAAAGGTTATGGGTGGACGGCTGTAAATGGCAGGATTACCCATTCATTTTTTTCATAAGAACCCTGAATTTTGCACGGGTTAGCCCGAGAAGTTTTGCGGCGGAAGTCTGATTGTTCCCGGACAATTTCAGGGCCTGTTCTACGAGAGTTTCTTCCATCTTTTCCAAGGATACTCCTTCCCTCGGAAGTGCGAAATCCACGGCGCTGTTGTTAGCTTCGACAGATGTCTTTAAAAAAGAAATGGTTTGTGCTGTAATTGACTTTCCATCGCAAATGATCACTGCTCGCTCAATTACATTGGCAAGTTCCCTGACATTGCCAGGCCAGGAATATTCCTTAAGGACTTTGATGGCACCATCAGTTAGACGAATTCCTCTTTTATCGTCTAATTGGGACAAGAAATGGCGGCAAAGTGGAGCAACATCATCGTTCCGTTCCCTCAAGGGAGGCGGTTTGATGGGAAAAACGTTAATTCTAAAGAGCAAATCCTTTCGAAAAGCACCTTTTTCAACTCGTTTATCAAGATCCTGATTCGTAGCACATATTACTCTTACGTCAACGGAAATCTCTTTATTTCCTCCCACCCTCTGTATTTTCTTTTCTTGAAGTGCCCGCAAAAGTTTGGCCTGCGCTTCAAGTGATAAATCACCGATTTCATCAAGAAAAAGAGTTCCTCCCGTTGCATATTCAAATTTGCCTGTTGCCCTTGAAGAAGCCCCCGTAAATGCGCCTTTTTCATGACCAAATAATTCAGATTCCACAAGATTTGGTGAAATGGCTGCACAGTTAACAGGGACGAATCGCATGTTTTTTCGCGGTGATACGGCGTGAATGTAATTCGCTAGGAGTTCTTTTCCAGTACCTGATTCGCCGGTGATGAGAACTGCCGTATCGCCTTGGGAAACTTTGTAAGCCAAGGCTATGATTGCATTCATTTCTTTTGACACGTGAATAATTTTCTCACTTCCTGCCGTCTTTTTGAGTTCCTTTTTCAAATGGCGGTTTTCAGCAAGAATCCGGGATAAACTGAGCGTTTTCTCCACAGTTAATACAATGCGGTCCTCATCGAAAGGCTTTGTAATATAATCAACAGCACCGTCCCGCATGGCATTCACGGCCGAGTCAACCGTCGCAAAGGCAGTAATAAATACAACCGGACAAGGCACATCTATTTCTTGAATCTTTTTGAGAAGTTCAATCCCATCCATCCGAGGCATCTTTATGTCTGATATAATCATATCGAAAGACGCACTTTCGATCATTGTCAGTGCTTCAACTCCGTCTGCGGCTTGCTCCACTCTGTAGCCTCTCCTGCTCAACATAATGGACAGAAGGTGTCGCATTCTTTCTTCATCGTCAACGATGAGAATATGAGCCATGTATTTCTCCTTTTCATATTTTCCGGACCGGCAATTCTATACTGAAAATGGCCCCTCCATTTTTTCTGTTTTCTGCCCATACGTTTCCACTGTGTGCCATGATCACCTGGAAGACGTAGGCAAGTCCGAGACCAGTCCCCTTTGATCTGGTTGTGTAAAAGGGTTCAAAAATTTTCTCTAGTTTATCCAGGTCTATTCCTTCCCCCTGGTCTTCAATATCTACTTTCCAGGCCAAATTTCCACAAAAAACTGTCACTCGAACGACCCCTTTACCACCATTTGCTTCAAGTGCATTCCTCAAAATATTGCTAATTGCTCTCGTGATCAAATCGGGGTCTGCATACGTTGTAAATGGTTCAATCGGAATATGAGATTCAATTGTAACAGGGGATTGGTCTTCCTGCATTTCAAATCTAATAACAATTTCTTTCAGAAGCGCATTTAAATTCACGGGACGAAATGAAGGCCTGGCCGGACGTGCAAAGGCTAGAAAATCCTCGATCAAGCGGTTGAGCCTTTTTATTTCGTCTTCTATATAGTAAACCATGGTATCACTTGAAGAAAGGTCACAATCCTTTTTTAGAATATCGAGCGAGCTTTTGATAATACTCAATGGATTCTTCACTTCGTGTGCAATCATCATGGAAAATTTGCCCATTTCAGCCAAGGCATTCTGCTTCATCAGTTCTTGATAGACATCTTCAAGGGCTTTCCGGTTTTTTTCAAGTGAGCCAAGCATGGAATTAAAGGAGGCTGCAAGGCGCCTGGTCTCAGGGGGACCACAGGGATCAACACGAGTATCCAGGTTTCCCTGTTCAACATGCCTGGCTGCTTCAGCGAGTTGGGTTACAGGGGCCACCAAAGATCGTGAAAGAAAATAGAAGGCCAGGGCGGCAAAAAAAGCCAGGCCCGAAGAGAGCCACACGAAGCGATTCTCTATCGTAGTGAGGAGCCGTTCAAGATCCCAAGTGCTGTACGTAATTTGGATCTTACCTATGGGGTCCTCAATTTTCAAGCCCTGTTCAAAGAGATCGAAAAGGCGGTTCTCCGATCCGGATTCACTTGAAAGAACCGGGGTCTCTACGACAGAAAATGGGCCGGGGATGTCTTTAAAAACAGTCGCAAGTTCTATTCCTTCCTTATCGATGATTGCTACCTTCCCCACGTCGTTGGCTGTCATAAGATTATATGCGAGCCGTTTCAACATGGTTTTATCATCTATCAATATCCCCAATTCCGCATTCAATGCGAGGTATCTTGCCAGATAAGAAATGCGGTCTTCGAACCGGTCGTGGACAAATTGTTTCGTAAGGTTCACCCCCACATATCCTAAAAGGAACGTAGTTATCCCTATGATGGAGAAAACACCAATGAGGAGCCTTAAATGTATTCCGATACGATTACTCATGGTCCAAAGACAAAAGGTCTGAAAATGGTTTCAGGTGTCTTTCTTTCCAGCTTCACGGCGACTCGCTTATTGATCCAGACCTGAAATAGAGGGGCGGAATCGATGCAAATCTGGCCGGAAAGAGCGGTCAAAAGTTTATGGGCAGCCTGTTTCCCAAGTTCCTGATAATTAAAAACAAAAGCCATTAGAGCGCCGCTCTCATAAAAAAATCGATTATATCCGATTGTGGGAATCTTTCTCTTAAAGGCCTCTTTGATAACATAACGAACAATACTTTCAGATATGACGGTTCGATCAGGAATAAGCCATAATACATCCATATTCGTCAAGTGATTCTTGAGTAGTGCGGGGATCTCTTTTCTGCTGTTAACTTTCAGTGGAAGAATTTTTATGCCATGATTGGATGCATAGTTCGCAGCATTCTCAAAAAAATCTTTATTATGGGAAGGATCATAAATAAGACCAATTTTTCTGGCATTCGGAATTCCTGACGCAATAATTCGGAGTTGTTCCTGAACTGGGATGTTCAGCGCAATGCCGCACAATTTATTCTCGGAAACAAGGATTTTTTGAGGGTTCAAAACAATGGAATAGAGTTTTAAAGACGGCGTCGAACCAAAGTGATTCATAAGGAATCGAAGAGCTTCAGGGCCGATCGAAAGATATGCATCGAATTGTTTTTCCAGTAAGTTTTTAGCCAGTGATTGCCTTTCATGGGATTGAAACCTCCAGAGCTTCACTACTTCTACAGTTGCCTCTGAGGATTTTGAGAAAACCAGATTGAACCCGCCGACTGCTTCCAGATAGGGTCTTATGTTCTGAGAAAGGATCACGGCTATACGAGGTTCTCCAGTTTCTTCAGCATTCGCTGTATGTGATTTCTCTATAGGGAAAAACCACATAATCAGCATGAAAATCAAAAGAAACCGGATTACCCCAAGAAAATGAGGGAATGGTAATATCCCGTTCGTGGTTGCCATGAAACCTGTGAAGTATTGGGCGGATGGTATGGAATTCTGGGCTTCGAAGATGAACCGTTTATTTTATACGTTCTATGGGTTGAACCGTTTGACGACACTATTTACTTTCTGTTTGAATTCCTGGGTTACCTGGTTTACGTCCTCCAGATCAACAATCACTTTTGGAGTGATGAGGACAATGAGTTCTATTTTCTCCCTTGATTTTGAAGTTTGACCAAAAATGTATTTTGCGATGGGAAGCTTGATCAAGCATGGTAGGCCAGTTACTCCTTCCTCTTCTCTGTCCTTTATCAATCCCCCGATCACAATCGTCTGACCGTGTCTGACCGTCAGGGTTGTGGTAACATTACGCTTAAAGAAGGAAGGATAGGCTTTTCCCGCCACAATTACGTCTTTGTCCAGATCGCTCACTTCTTGCGCAACCTCGAGGGTTACAAGCCCTCGATCGTTGATGTGTGGAATGACTGTAAGAATAACCCCCGTGTCTCTGTATTCAATGGCGGTTTCCGTAACTGTTGTGGCGCTGTTTGTGGTTAAAGAGGAACTGGCAACAGGGATTTCTCGCGACACATCGATTTTCGCCTCTTTGTTTTCTGAAGCAAGCACATGGGGAGAGGAAATCACGTTGACCTTCCCTTCACTGGCTAAGGCATTGAGCGCCGCGAACCACTTGTCCGTTACGCCTACTGCAGCATTGAGTCCGGAGAATGCTGCATCTGTTCCGGCTCCCACCAACTTGTTTATGGTGGCTGCAAAACTTGCTTCTCCCTGTGCAGCGCCTTTGCCAAAGGCCCACTGCATTCCGATGTCTGTGCTCGTATCAATGGTGACCTCAGCGATGGTTGCTTCGATCAATACTTGCCTTGGCAGGACATCGATTTGATTCAATATGTTTTCTATGATCCTGTGGTCCGATGGAATGGCTTCAATAATAAGGGCATTACGTATTTCATCCGCCGTAATGTTGATCTCACCCCTTAGGGTGCCCGCCCCGTCGGAAGGCCCTCCTGTATCGGAAGACGTCTGTTTTGAACCCTCTTTGACATTGTCTTTTTCAGCGGCCTTTTGAGCCTTTTTTTCTTCCACACGTGCTTTGGAAAAAGGATTACCAGGGTTTGATACGGAAGTGCTTTTGGTGGTTTTTGTTTTATCTTTGTCCGAATTTTTCATAGGAAAGACTTGATCCAAGAGTTCAGAAAGTTGGGTCGCATTTCCATTCTTGACGAAGTACACATAGATTCTCGGTTCCGTTTCTTCTATTACCACATCAATCTGCTTGAGAATTTCATCGACTTTTTTGAATACCGCAGGGGAAGAACTCACTGCAAGCAAGGTATTCAGCCTGGTTATGGGAATGAACTTCACCTGTACATTCGACCTCTTACTGTAGGTAAGAGCAAAATCGTCAAGCATTGTTGTTGTTTCTTCCGCGTCCAGGTATCTGAGTCTGTAGAACCGATAATCCACCTTTTCAAAAATATTGATATCGAAACTGCTTACAAGTTTCAATATTTTCAAAATATTCATCCATTTGTCCACCACCAGCAACGTATTGGAGGTTGTATCTGATACAACGGTTCCTCCCGATGTCATGAAAGGTGTTATGAGTTTGGTCATCTCCTGCGCGGATATGAACTTGAGTGGGATAATTTGAATAATGATTCGTTCCTCGTCGGGAACGTCTTTTTGTCCGAGGGCAGTGATTGGATCAATTGCCATTCGTTGGGCATCTTTCATCTGCAGGATTTTATAAAGGCTTCCCTCTTTGACGGCAGTAAGACCGTTTGCCTCAAGGATCTGAAAAAAAACAGGAAAAAGGCTTTTCCTGCTCAATCCACGGGCTGTATGGATGGTCACTTTGCCATTTACACCTGGATCGACAATGTAGTTGATTCCCAGAATGTCAGCCATGGTAATAATAACTTCGTTGAGGTCGGCATTATCAAAATTAAGAACAATTTTTTGTCCCTTGTCTTCATTTTCTTCTCTTTGGGAATTTTTCTCAGGGATTGTTTGTGGTGGAAAAGATTTTTCAAGTGCAGGTGCAGGCGTGGGAGTTTCAATCTTTTGGGTATCATTTTTTTTGGAAATTGGCTTCGATGTTTTGGACTCTCTTGAAAAACTTTTTTTAGGAACTATTTCAGGATCATCAACACGCTCTTTTACATAGCCCGTAGGAGTTTTTACGAGTTCGAATTTGCCATGTTCATCGGTATAAACACGTTTGTCTGAAGCTTCTGTACTTTGAGGAACTTTTTCTTGCGCGGAAGGTTCCTGCAATCCAGGTTGCGTCACTTCAACTTCAGGTTTTTTTCCTGCACAACCAGTTGATAAAAAGGCCGTTAGAAGCAATAAAGCCCATAAGAGGTCTGGGGAAAAAAAATGTGATAGTTTCATATGGTTTCCTTACATAATTTTAATTTGGTTTTCTTGTTGGTGCTTTTCCGGGCCGACTGCTCTTGCTGGGCGTGATGGTCTTCTTGATGGTTTTTATCAAGTCAGCCTGTTTTGCAGGTGCAGCCTTAGCGGGCGCCGGCATACTCTTTCCTCCTGACCCCACCGTAACAATGACTGGCCCGGTTTCTTTTTTCAAAGGAGCCACATTCTTTTGCCCTCTCTTTTCATAAAGAAAAATCGAGAATTCCGTGCTTTCCGCACTTAGAAGGATGCTGTCATTTCTGATATCCACCACCTTAAATCTGCCAATCAGATCCTCTTGTTTCACCCATTTCATTCTGTCCCCGGACGAAGCCGGCGCGAGTACCGCAGCTTTTGTATTTTTACCGGTGTTCTTCAAAAAATTCAATGAAGGCCGCGCAACTTTCCTGGTTTTTACCGTGGGAGTTTTCATTTCAAGATTGCTCACAAGGGCCTTTTTTTCTTTCTCGGAAATAATTACTCCGTAAAGCGCAATCTTTTCCAGCTCTTTTTCAATGATACCCATTAATTTTGCGTCGGCTTTGGGCTTTGCATCCGTTTTTTTTGTCTTCTCTTCCGCTATGATCTCAGATCGGTCCTGCGCAAACAGATTGTTTGTGGCAACCGTTTCATAATTTGCTGAGGGAATCATTTTTTTCTTCATTGTTTTTTTCTCAAATGATGAAGATGTTTTTTTAGCAGGATTAATAGTGGGAATTGTTTTTTCTTCCCCGAACCAGATTCCATATGCCTGAAACGCTCCAAACACAACCATGGCGGTTAGAATAATGTTGATTACCCATATTTTCGAAAACATGAATGCCTGCCTTCTCAGGGGAGTGGCAAAACTGACTTGTTTGATTGAAGCAGTAAATTGGTGTCAGAATTCCCTTTTCTTTCAGATTTCTTTCTGCTTCATGTACCCTGCTACGGTTATATTGCAGCGTATATCACGCGATTTCCGTGTGTGATATTTTATTTCTACTTTCGTTACCGACAGTATCTTTTTCGAATTCTCTATCAAATACAGTATTTCTTTGAACTGTCTGACGCTGACAATCATATGAAAGGTTACCGGAATGCTTAAGTATCCTTTTTGATCAAGATTTTCAGGCTTCAGCACCTTTACACTTTTGACCTCAACATTGCTTTTCTGGGCAATATCGTGCAAAATCATTTGGATATCCACCGCGGCGAGGGAAGGAGTTTTTCCTACCAGAAGCCTTGATTCCTGTTGAGAAAGCGTGCTTTTCAATGATGTAAGCCGACCGTCCAATTCCTTTCCAGCGCGAACCATTTTCTCGTATTTTATAAGCGTCCTTTCCTGCAATTCAATTTCTTGCAAGGATGGGACCAGGTCCTGAAAAACCGGCAGGAATCGATATGTAAGTCCCGCAACTACCAAAATTGCTAGGGCGGCAAACAGGTATTTTCTCTGTTTATCAAGTTTTAATTTAATTAATTGCATACCAATTTCTTCACAAAGTCACCAACATAATGAGCCAGCTATGGACCATAGGAATTCAGTTTTATCAATTGAGCTGAAATGCGATCCGATAAACTTCCTTGCCGCTTCTGTCTCTCGTGATGGAGGATTTAAAAGACACGTCTTTGAAAAGGGGCGAACTTTCAAGGGCCGGAATTAATTCAGAAGAAGATTCAGCCCAGCCATCGATGGTTACGCCTTTTTCCGAAAGGCTGAATTTTTTCAACCATGCTGATTTTGGAACTCTTTCGCTCAAGTCTTTCAGGATATCCAGTGCACTCGCGTTTCCATTGTAAATGGTATTTAGATAATCGATCTGATTTTCAACTTCCTCGACGCTTTTTCTTGTTTTCTCAATGGTTGCGACTTGAACCTCCAACTGACTAATTTTTTCATTGAGTTTTCCAAAATAAACTCGTTTAAAGAGTATATCTCCTCCCCCCCAAGCCATTGCTGAAAGAATGAGAAGCAAAGATAGAACCAGCATGATGTATTGCCCCGCCTTGTTAGGTTTTTTCCTCAATCCCAGAGGCATGAGATTGATATTTGTGGGAACATTGCGGATGCCTTTGAGAGCCAACCCATATGCCGGAATTAAAGCGGCCGAAGGAATTTGTTTTTTTGAGAGATCTACCATATGAAGGTCAATCTCATCTATTCCTTTTAAATGTTCCAATAGATTCTCCTGAGATTCATCCCCCAGAAAAATTGTTTCCAGCTGACCAGAGTCCTCCCCCTGGTGATCCCCAACAAGGTTCTTAATTTCCTGTGACAGGCAGTTAGCAAAATCCGGTTGGCTTGAATCGCCTTTGATAGATCTTGAATATTGCAGAAAACCTGATTTCAAAAACTCCAGTTGTACAAATCCATCCCCTGTTAGAACAATAAGAACCTCGTCCGCCATCCCTGTTTGTTTCTGGTCTGCGAAGTAATTGGATATCGCAGTGGAACAAAATTCGATTCCGGAAATTCTGAGGTTCAACCGGTTCAGCAAAGTGAGATAAGGATCTAAAGTATTTCTTTTAATGATTACCAGAAGAATTTTCAGTTCATCAGTATCCTTCTCTTCGGAGAGTATCTGGTAATCGTAAAATATCTCACTCTCAGGAAGGGGAATAAACCTCTCCATTTCATAACGCAGGCTGTCTTGGAGGTTCTCTCTTAAGGCAACCGGCAAAGTTACGTACCGAATGATGACTACGTTACGTGGCAAACTCAAAAAAACACAACCCGGAGATATTCTGGCTTTTTTTAAAAAGGCGCCAATGAAGTCTGCGGCCTGATCGAATTTTTCTGCGGCAGTGATTTTATCCGAAAGGGGAAAAATCCCAGAAGACGCTAATTTTACGTCATTTATTGAAGTTTTTAAGAGTGCAACGGAAACGGAAGTATCCTGAAAATTGATTCCGAGACTCGTCTGAAAAAGCAAAACAGTTCTCCTCTACCTATAATCCCAAGCTATTCGAAACTGACACGATCGCGCCATTTTACGATTCTGTATCCGGATTCGAAGCCCCTCCCAATTTCAACCATGATTTCAATTCCTCTTCTGATCCTGCTGTCATTTAGTTTTCCCACGGAAGTAATTGTGTAAAAAGGACTCAAATCCAATGTAATATAAGGAGATATGTCGTTGTATACTTCTGATCCAAGCAATGCGGAAATATCGGTCAACGACTTGAAATCAGCTTCCTTCCTGTAATCTATGATCAACTGGACAAGATCTTCCGTCATGGAGGGAAGTGAAAGAAGCATGGCTTTTGACGCGGCATTGATGTTGATCTTATTCTTTTCCGCCCCTGTTTTCCTGTACCCTGTTCTTTTTCTGGAAGAAGTACTCTTGGTTTTGGAAGAAGTGCCTTTGGTCTTGGAAACCGTTACCATGTCTTTAAGTCTGCTTAAATAGATCTCGGGGGTTACTCCCTTGACCATCATGAGTTCCTCAACAGTATCGAAGTCAGCATCTTTACACTCATAAGGCTCTTCTAAAGACCTATAATAATCATCTTCAGCCCCATTTAAGCGGTGTAAGTTATTTTTATCACGCCAATCCAAAATAGAATCAACAATGATTTCCTTTTCTCTTTGTTCTATGTCAACATTTTCCAGCATGGTTTTAAGCAAAGTTTCTCCGGCTTCGTTGATGTTAAGCTTCCCGCTTTCATTGCCGATGATCACTTCGAAACGACCTGGTCCTAACAGAATCGGAGGAATTTGCATGTTAATCCTCCATCTTGAGTCGTCGTCTTCAGCTTCTTCGTTCTTTTCTTCATTGCTGGGGAATGGTCCAAATGGACTATCCCCTGAACCATTGTTTGCGGATTCATTTGTTGTAGAGGAAGATGCTGGAATGAATTCATTCCGAATAAGTTCGCTGATACCCCTGTTCAAACCCGCAAGGGCAATATAATAACCTTCCGTTTGTTCTTTGAAATTTCGAGTAACATTCACCTCTGTTCTCATGGCATAGCAAAACTCCCCAACAATGACAGAGAGCAAAATCAATACCCAAAGCACCATGAACAGGGCAATACCTTTCTCATTTTGAAGAACCATTCTCGACATTGTGTTACTGGTCAACAGCCTCAATGCGGGCAATCACGGTTAAAGGAAAATCCATTTCATCTTGTTGAAGAATGAGCCTGACAGCAAATGGGCTTCCTTGAAGTTTTTCGGGATCCCAGTCTTCCTGCCACTCAGCTGGTTCCTGCTCATTCTCCGGGTATTGCAGATATTCAAACCGTATCTCTTTTGCCGCTGCAATTAGATCGAAAAATTCCGACTCATCCGGATTTTCCATTTTCTTATCCTTGTCGACAAAGACCATATTTTTCTCATAAACCATGAGCTTGTGCCCTTTCCCCCCTTTTGCTGGTTGAATTATGTATTTCACATAAACCATGCCAGATTTGTTGGTTGGTACGATGGGAAGGTCGGAGACAAAAGCCATGGAGTCTATTTCCCCTTTAAAACGAAATTGTTCTGCTTCTTTCCCCGTTATCTCTGTTGCAGAAGCTGAGGCAATTTGTGCTTTAACAAGATCAAGAACAACGCGTTCCCTTTGATGCTTGTCAACGTCTTTTTCTCCTTTTTCCCAAGCTCTGACCCCGATACGAAGAGCACCGAACACGACCAGCAGGATTAAGCCGAGGATGGTAAGGGATATCATAAGTTCCAACAGGGTGAAACCGAAGGAGGCTGAAAGGAGCACGCCGTTTTGCGAACTCTTATGAAATTCGGAATATTTCAAATTCATGTTCCTCAATACAGAGTCCTGCTAAGAATGGGTAGGGTTCCGTTGATCGGAAAGCCCACATTTGTTATCCAACGCTTTCTTCTTCCTGTTTTTGCTGGATCTTAATTGTTTCCAGTTCAAAACTTTTATTTTTTTCGGTCCCCCCCCACGTGACTTGTACCTTTATGGTAAAAGTGTCAATCGGCAATTTGGATTCTTCCTCCTCGTCCTGTTCAATCCTGACCACCTCAGTTTTCCAACCATAGGAATCATTAAACCGACCTTCGTTTATGCCTTCTTCCAACATGTTTGAAAGAAGAATTTCTTCCATGATTTCTTTTCCATGAAACACTGCCCTTGTGTAATCATCTGACAGTTTGCCTGCTCTCAGCCCACCTGAGAAAAGCTGGAGGATGACTGTGAGGCAGATGGCCATGATAGATATAGCCACGAGAATTTCTATGAGAGTGAACCCATCATCGGCTTGGAAAAATGCTGGAACATGCCTTCTTTTACCATTCATCTTCACTCAAACCTACTGTTCCGGTAATAAAATCCACCTTGATGAAATAGTGCCGCTCTCTGTCATTGATCAGGCTGATTTCTCCGCCGCTGCTTCCACCCGCCGGAAAGAAAGAGATTTCAAAAAGACCGGATTTGTATTCACCGCTGTTTGAAACGGCTTTTTCAATCTGAATTCTTTTGGGCAGATCATAGATTTTTGATACGTTTGTGCTCTTGTCTCCGTTGACTTCAGTGTCTTCACTCGACTCGTCCGTTTGGCTTTTGACTGGAGAAACATGCACACGATTTTCACTAAAATCGAAAATCGCCGTGTAAGTCACCCCTTCCCATGTTGCCTGGCTTCTTGCAAAGCGTAAAATTGCTGCAATTTTTTTTGCCGTGGCTTTCAATTCCATGTTGCTCATGGAACCTCCGAGCCTCGGACCTACAAAAGCGGCTACAACACTGATGATCAGCAGGACAATCAACAGTTCAAAAAGGGTGAACCCCCGACTACTCAGCCACTTCCTTCCAGTTAAAGATGTCAGCATCTTCCCCTTCTCCCCCGGAACTTCCATCCGCTCCGTAGGCCATGATTTCAAAATCACCGTTTTCCGAAGGGCTTTGGTATTCATAAGGATGGCCCCAGGGGTCTAAGGGCACCTCTTTTGCTAGGTAAGGGCCATCCCATTTTCCCGCGCTGTCCGGTTGTACCCTGAGGGCGTTCAAGCCCTGGTCTGTTGTGGGATATTTTCCAACATCCAATCTGTATGTATCCAGGGAGGTTTCAAGTAATGCCATTTGTGCTTTTGCCGCTTTCTGTTTGGATTTTCCAACTTTTCCAAACATACGCGGGCCGACAAGGGCAGCCAGCAGGCCAAGTATTACCATTACGATTAATAATTCGATTAAAGTAAAACCGCGTTCCTTCCTTTTTTTCATAACCACTCCTTAAAAATTAAAATGGCATATCGTTCATGCTGAATATGGCCATGAGCATGGACAACACTACAAATCCAACTACCAGGCCCATGGCCAGAATCATTGCCGGTTCGAGGAAACTGATATACCTCTTGACTGTAGTCCGTACCATTTTTTCATAGTTTTCAGCTATTCGTAGCAGCATGCTGTCCAGTTTTCCGGTTTCCTCTCCAACTGTTATCATCTGAATTGCCAGGGAAGGAAAAACGCCACTTTCGTTCAAGGGTTTTGAGAGCTTTTCCCCCTCTTTTACCCTCTCATGGACTTTCTCCATGGAATGGGTGATAATTTTATTCGTCATAATGTCTTTGACGAGATCCAGGGCCTGCAAAATGGGTACTCCGCTTTGTGTCAGAGTTCCAAGGGTTCTGGCAAAACGAGCCACTTCAATTTTTCTGACCAGATCTCCTACGGCCGGGAGGGTAAGTTTATACTGATCCAAAACGAGACGTCCTGCGTGAGATTTAAAGTACCGTCTAACAAAATAAATAAGAACGGCCAATACGAAGAGGATGAGCCACCAGTAATTGCTCAATATCCCACTTAATCCCAGAAGGACTCTTGTTGTGAATGGAATAGCCTGCCCCATATCAGAAAAGATCATGGAGAACTTTGGAATAACAAAAGTCATGAGAATAATAATGGAAGCTCCCCCGACAAAGACCAGAAAAAGAGGGTAAACCATAGATGACTTAATATAGTCTTTTAGTTCCTCTGAAGTTTCCAGAAATTCTCCCAGTCTTGTCAATACGGATTCCAATACCCCGCCTGCCTCTCCTGCCCTGACCATGCTCACGTAGAAAGAGGAAAAAATTTTCGGATGTTTTGACATGGCCTCTGAAAGATATCCGCCGCCCTTAATGGTTTTGAGAATACTTCGAAGAACTTCTGCAAATTTTTCATTTTCAGTGGCATCAATCAATATGGCTAATGCCCTGTCCACAGGCAGGCCCGCCTCCAGCAGAGAAGGGAGATCCTGAGTAAAGATCATCAGGTCCCTGGATGAAATTCCCTTAAAAAGAGAAAGAACCTGCTCTGAGACGTTGATATTCAGCTTTCCGCTGGAGCCTTTTGCTAGGCTGATACGTATGGGAATTAGATCCCTACTGTGAAGTTCCTTGACCACCTCTCTTTCTTCAGTGGCATCAAGGGCGCCTTCGACTATCTTTCCCGATTCGTCCGTAGCCTTGTATGAGTATGTCGGCATTTTATTTCTCGAGGGTCACCTTCAGCACCTCAGATATTGTCGTCACCCCTCTCCTTACTTTTTTCCAGCCGTCATGTCGTAACGTAATCATTCCTTTTTTTAAAGCCACGTCCTTGATCGTTTCCGTGGGAGAGCTCTTTGAGATTTCCCTGCGAATATCTTCATCTATAGCAAGATATTCAAAGATGGCTGTCCGGCCCTTGAAACCGGTGTATCTGCATTCTTCGCACCCTTTTCCTGCATAAAAGACGATGCTTTTTTCCTCTCCAGGAGGTATGTTCATGGATTTAAGCAGTTTTTCGTCCGGCTCGATCTCTTCTTTACAGTTTGTGCAGATCACTCTGACGAGCCTTTGAGCGAGTACGCCTAACAGCGTGGAACTTAATAGGAAGTTTTCCACCCCCATATCCAGGAGTCTGGTAATGGCTCCAGTTGCATCATTTGTATGGAGGGTGCTGAAGAGCAGGTGACCGGTCAAGGCGGACTGGATTGCAATTTCAGCGGTTTCCCTGTCTCTGATCTCTCCGACCAGAATGATGTCGGGATCCTGTCGAACAATGGAGCGCAGTCCATTGGCGAAAGTCATGCCTATTTTCTGTTTCACCTGGATCTGGTTTACACCGTCCAGTTGGTATTCGACCGGTTCTTCCAGGGTAATGATCTTGTTTTGCGGGGTGTTGATTTTGGCCAGGGTGGTATAGAGTGTGGAAGTTTTACCGCTTCCTGTGGGACCGGTTACCAGTATCATCCCGTAGGGTTGCGTAACCAATTCCATATATTTTTCCAGAAGGTCGCCGGGGAAACCAATTTTTTCAAGATCAAGAATCAAGGAGTCTCTGTCCAGTATTCTCATGACAAGACTTTCCCCATAAAGCGTAGGGATAGTGGAAACCCTGAAGTCGATTTCTTTGTCTGCAATTTTGAGTTTGATCCTTCCATCCTGAGGAAGACGCCTCTCCGCTATATCCAGTTTTGCCATAATCTTGACTCTGGATATAATGGCAGCCTGTAACCGTTTAGGAGGTGAATCAGCATCATGCAAAACACCATCGATTCGGTATCTTGCTTTAAACACCTTTTCGAATGGTTCAAAATGTATATCGCTGGCTTTCAATTCTACCGCGTTGAGTATTAAGCGGTTCACCAGTCTGATAATAGGAGCCTCAGAGGCCAGATCTCTCAAATGGTCTGCATCTTCAACTCCTTCTGACGATAGATCATAAATGTCTTTGTCAGCTTCTTCGATAATTGTTTCAAGGGATTGACTTCCTGCCCCGTAAAGACGTTCAATGGTATCAAGGATGTCGGAATCCTTTCCTAAAGTCACGTCCACGTTCAGGCCATAGGCAATTTCCAATGATTCGACAGTGTAAAAATCATTGGGATTCGCCATGGCAATGCGGAGATAGTCCTTGCCCACTTTTAAGGGGACAAATCGGGCATCCCGCATCATTTTGTCGGACAGGTTGTCCAGAACAACCGGCTCTTTTGGGTAGTCGCTGAAAGATATTGGCGTCATCGTGCTTTTCCGGGTTTGAGACGAATGATACCTATTCTTTAAAATAGTCGATTACGCTCTGAATAATTGCTTTCAGATCGTGTACGGGTTCAAAACCTATGGCCTTTTTCAGTTTGCTGATATCAGGACAACGCCTTTCCATGTCTTCAAAACCAGGTCCGTATGCTTTTTCATAGGGAATATGTTCTATTTCTGAAGAACTGCCCGTCATGTCTTTTACCATCTGGGCCAGATCATTGATGGTCACTTCCTGGTTGTTGCCCACATTGAAAATATCCCCTTCGCAGGACGGCTCAGCCATCAGTCGGGTCACAGCTTCTACCACGTCTTTGACGTGGGCAAAGCTCCTGCTTTGGTTTCCATCTCCAAAAACGGTAATGGCTTTTCCGAGAAGCGCACTCTGTACAAAATTGGGAAGCACCATGCCGTATTGACCGGTTTGTCTTGGCCCGACTGTGTTAAATAACCTGCCGATAAGTACCGGTAATTTTTTTTCGTCAAAATAGGCAAGAGCCAGGAACTCATCCAGAGTTTTTGAGCATGCGTAAGCCCAACGTCGTTTTTTGACGGAGCCCATTACACGATTATTATCCTCTGCCAGATCGTGTTCCATGTGCTTTCCATAAATCTCCGAGGTGGAAGCTATAAAAACCTTTTTCTTGAACTGGTTAGCCAGACGGAGAACAACCTCTGACCCTTTAACATTAATATCAAGCGTTTCCACTGGATGATCCATGATATTCCGGACACCAACCGCCGCTGCGAGATGATAGATTTGATCGGCTTTGAAGATGAGTTCATTCATGACAGATTCATTTAAAATCGTGTCTACGATTAAATGCAGCTTTTTATGGTTCTGAATTTTTTCAAGGTTTGCTAATTTTCCTGTCCAGAGATTGTCTATGACAAACACTTCATGATTATCTTCTAACAGTTTCTCGGCGAGATGCGAACCTATGAAACCTGCGCCGCCGGTAATTAATACTTTCATATTCTCCTCCAAAGATCTGGGGTCAGAAAGAAGACCAGTACTGGATCCCCGATACAAGTTTTATGCAAAATTCATGCCTTAACGTCCAGAGGTGTTTTTGAACAACCTGTCCCTCCAGTTTTTCAGTAATCGAAATCTTTAAGTGAAAAAACCATTATATCATTACTTTTCAGGGTGTCAAAAAGCTAATGGCTAACAGCTAATAGCCAATCGCTTTTTTGGGCGGTTATTCAAGGAATTACTCTACTTTTTCCAGGGCCCAATCCTCGATCTCAACTTCCAGAGATCGTTGCAGAAGATCAAGGCTAACGATTACTTTGTTTTTGGCTTTATGCCGCAAATAAATTCCTATCAGTCCTTTCAGGGGCCCATCCATAATCATAACCTGGTTACCTTTAGCCATATAAGAACGATTCTGCACAGTGCGGTTCGTTCCGTCAAGAATCATCAGCGACGAGATTTCAACATCATTGGCTGGAAGGGGTTTTCCTTTAAGAGCTACCATTCGAACAACCCCGATAGTCTTGATGATGTGATAATATTCCTCTACCTCAAGTTGAGAACGGACAAAAATATACCCTGGAAGCATGGGCACCAGTATTTTCTTGCGCCGATCTTTTCTTCTACTCCAGACCTCAATGCGGGGCAGAAAGGTCTCAATTGACTTACGACAGAGCTGGTCATGGACCTTCTGTTCAAAACGACTTCTGGTATGTAGTGCATACCATCTCTTATATTGCTCATTATCTACTGTTGGTTGTTCTATCGTCATATTTTAAAACCATTTCATCTTTCTACCACCCCTGTTCGTTTTTTTATCGGTAAGCAGCATATGGAAGTAGGCAAGTTCGGCTGTTTTTCCAAGCCCAAAAAAAATGACGGAATGAATGCAGTTTTTTTTCATTTCGCCAAATATCTTTATCAGCAACTATTTTATTTCCTTATAAAAATTAATGGAGATAAATGTTCAATGTTTGAACGTTTTTGTCAAGGATAATTTGACATTTTCTCGTTTGGGCTTTATGATTTTTTCCTTTTTAGTAACCGTTGTAACGGGTCTTCTATAGTAATCAAAACCTGATTTTGATAAAGGAGTGAGTTGTTCATGGAATGTAATCGTGAAACGAATCTAGAGAGATGTAACTGTTCGTATGAACCTTGTTCGAGAAAAGGGATCTGTTGTGAGTGCATTTCTTATCATCTGAAAATGAAACAGTTGCCGGGATGCTGTTTTTCTTCGGCGGAAGAAGCTACATTTGACCGCTCTTTTCAAAATTTTGCGCGTCTTGTTCAGGAAGGAAAGGTTTGAGGCACTGGCAAAAAAATCCTCTGCAACCATTTACTATTTATGAAAGCAAAATTTGCAGCCTGCACTCTATTTTTGTTCTTAATGCTTCCTGTTTCTGCATTTCCGCAGATTTTGAATTCCGATTCCGGGACTCCCCAGAATACCGGTTCAATCTGGTATAACTGGGAGGAGAAAGCCGCAGATGGTTTTCAAGACCCCCTTATCCATTGGCATTATTACTGGAAAAACGGGTTGTTTATCGAAAGTCGAAAGAAAAATATTTTTGTCAAGATTGGTACAAAAGTAGGATTCGATACCGGATACATTGGACCGGATGGGGAACTAGACCGCGCTTTTCCAGGTCTTGGCGGTTTCGATCACCGTTTTCGAAGATTGCGGGTATATACGCTGATGACTTTCTGGAATGACCTGGAATTCAAATTTGAGATCGATTTTGCCAATTTGACCGATATCAAGGATATCTGGGTCCGCTACACGGGAAATTCTTTTCTGAGCCATTTCCTTTTGGGGCACGTGAAGGAACCTTTTTCTCTGGAGGAAATCACGTCCAGCTGTGTCACTACTTTTATGGAAAGGTCTCTGTCCACAAACGGTTTTGCACCCGGCAGGGACATAGGACTTATTTATTCGGATGTGAGAGAAGACAAAAGGTTAACCTGGGCGGCGGGTGCTTTCCTGGTAACCGGCTCTTTCAATGATGTGGGATCGGGCAAGGACGCATTGACCGATCCTATGGGAACCGCCCTGACAGGACGTGTAACCGGCCTGCTGTGGTATGAAGGGAACGGGAAAAAACTCTTTCACCTGGGTCTTTCCTACAGCCACCAGTTTCGGAATGAAAACAGAGACAATGATCAGATGCAGATTAAGGTGCGGCCGGAAACATACCTTACGGATGACAGGTTGGTGGACACGGGGAAGTTTCACATAAGCAATGCTGACTTTGTGAATCCTGAGATAGCTCTTGTTATGGGGCCATTTTCTTTGCAGGGGGAGTATTTCCATCAATTGACGAGTTCAGGTGAAGCGGATGACCCAGACTTCTGGGGTTTTTATTTCTACGGGAGTTATTTTATTACGGGGGAGCATCGGCCCTATAATACCACGAAGGGCATCTTTTCCACTGTGAAGCCTAATCAGAATTTCCGTTTTATGCAATCAGGCTGGGGGGCCTGGGAAGCAGCATTTCAGGTTTCTTTTATTGATCTGAATAGCGGGGCCATCCAAGGTGGAAAGGAAATGGATTTCACCGCTGGTTTGAACTGGTATCTTAATCCCAACATGCGTTTTCTGTTCAACTACGTTCGAGCAGAAGTGAGCGACCGGCAAAACGCACCTGAAATCAGTGATGGCAGTGCAGATATTTTGCAGGCCCGCTTTCAAGTGCATTTCTGAATGTTACTTTACCCGTGGACTTCAATTCCTTCATCGACAAGTTTGAGCACACGCTCTTTTTCTTCCGGAAACTTATATCCTTCATAACTCTGGCTGAACAAAAGTCCACCCGTTCGGCCCCGCCAGCGATTTCCTGCATGATCAAAGCAGACTCTGGATGTAACCTGTAACGTTTCTATCATCACCCGTAGTTCGAGCAGCTGCTCAAGGGAGGAAAGCGGTTTGAAAACTCCCTTTTGGTAATCCTCAAAGAGAGAGGAGCCAGGTGAAGGGTAAAAGGGGCGAGATCGGATATAATCCGGATCTATCGCATTCAATACCCTGGCAGTGTTCGTAGCGTGGTTTTTCCACATTTCCTTGCCGCCCAGGCCGGGCATCCAGTACTCGGATAGTTGAAACCCAGCGTTTTTTGCTTTTCTGCCCCCTCGAATATGTCCTTCGCCGGTTACGCCCTTGTTGATTTTTTCAAGCAGAGTATCATCTCCTGTCTCAAGACCCACATGCAATCTATCCAGTCCTGCCTTTCGGATCTCTAAAAGTTCTCCCGGTTTACGCTGGACAAGGGTTTTGGATCTGGCATAGGTGGTAACCCGATTCAGAGACGGAAATGTCTTTCGCAAGTACTTTAATATATCGACTAACTTTTTGACGGGAACGATCAGACTGTTTGCATCCTGAATGAATGCGGTCTTTCCGCCTGAAAGCAGCCATTCATAGACCATGGGAAATCCATAGGTCTTGTTCAGTTCAGGTTCTCTTTCAAGGAGAGCATAGGCCACGTTTCGGTTTATCTCACCGTTGTAACCGAGATCGTGTGAGATCGATTTAAGGTGGCTGCAAATGGCCGCTATAGCGTCAATGTCTCCCTTTACCTCTTCCGGAGACCTTAATTCGAATTTCTTTCCTTTATACATGCTGCAGAATGTACAGTGGTTCCAGGGACAATTGCGGGTTACCCTGACGAGCAGGGAGGCACTTCCTCCTTCACTGGGAGGGCGGTAGATCCCGGTTTCAAAGCCATATTTGGTGCGAATTTCTGTGGTCATGGAAAATCCTCAGGTGATTGATTACTGAAACAGCAGTTCAAAAAGTTCCTGTACAGACCCAACCCCGTGTAACTGAACTTCTTTAGATCGGCTTGAACCCTTGAGGTTGCTGTGAGAAAGAAGACAACGATTGAATCCGAGCTTTCCGGCTTCAGCAATTCGAATATCGGGTTGGCTGACTCCCCTGATTTCCCCGGCAAGTCCCACTTCTCCAAACATGGCCAGATTACGCTCCAGTGGTCGATTCAGAAAACTGGAGATCATGGCAGATACTATACCCAAGTCCGCTGCCGGTTCGTCTACTCTCAAACCTCCTGCCACATTGACGAAGATATCCTGATCTCCAAGTTCCATACCAAGACGCTTTCCCAGGACGGCAACAAGCAAAGAAATCCGGTTATGGTCCACGCCTACAGCTGTTCTGCGCGGCATACCAAAAGGGCTGGGGCTCACCAGGGCCTGGATTTCAACAAGCAGAGGCCTTGTTCCCTCGACACAGGAAATTACCGCCGAACCGGACACATTTTCGGGCCTTTCTTCGAGGAAAATGCGGGACGGGTTTCCCACTTCTTCGAGGCCGGAGTCTTTCATTTCAAAGACGCCGATTTCATTGGTGGACCCGAACCGGTTCTTCACCGACCTGAGAACCTTGTAAATATGTCCCCTCTCTCCTTCGAAATAAAGGACCGTATCTACAAGATGCTCCAGAACCTTTGGACCTGCTATGGCGCCGTCTTTGGTGACATGCCCCACAAGGAACACCGGAACACCGGTCTCTTTGGCGTAAGCCATCAGTCGGGAGGCCACCTCCCTTACCTGTCCGACGCTCCCGGGGGCTGACGATAACATCGCGGTATAGAAAGTCTGAATCGAGTCAACCGCAACAATTTGCGGCTTCAAAGGAGCTGCCCGGTCAAAGAAGTCCTCAATGCAGGTTCCTGTCATCACGTATAGAAGATCGGAATGAACGTGCAGCCTGTCGCCGCGCATTCTTATCTGCTGGGCAGATTCTTCTCCGGAGAGATATAAGCATCTGTGCCCGCTTTGGGCGAGCTTGTCGAGCACTTGGAGGATGATGGTTGACTTCCCAATTCCAGGATCTCCCCCCACAAGGACCATCGATCCCGGAACGATTCCGCCCCCCAAAATTCGGTCAAATTCGGCTATTCCGGTTTTGAGTCGTTTCTGGGGCTCCAGGGAAACAGCCGAAATTTTTTCCGGTCCCATGCCGGGCGAGGTAGGGCGTTCTCCTTTCTGAGACCTGAGGGTCTCCTCCACCATGCTGTTCCATTGATTGCATTCAGGACACCTGCCCATCCACTTTACTGTTTCGTGACCGCAATCCTGGCATATAAATACTGTTTTGTCTTTTTTGGGCATGGCAGTTCCATCCCGTTTCTACATGGATCATTGGTACCAGTTCAATGTCTTCAACTGGTTTTTGTTTCCAGAGGTTTTTGTGACTATGCCAAGGTCAAAATACACAAAATAAACGTACTTTTTCTCCGGCTGGAAGTCATTTTCGAGGACGGCATATCCCCATGTTTCCTTGTCACCGTCCCGTGAAATGGAATCTGGAAGGCCGATGGCCGAACGGACCATGTCGCCTGTCATGCCAGGTAACACCTGTCGATCCGCCACCCTGTTGATGGTTTGCTCATCCCATTTCGGGTGCTGAGAACGAATTTTTGATGCCCGGTAAGGTTTCTGTGCACACCCGGCGATCATCATGAACAGGCCAACAATAACGATAGCAAAAATTTTTATTCTCATCTTTTTTCCTTTTTAAAACCTTTCGTAAAATCAGAGTGTGTTTGAAGGACAATACCGGGCGACAACACATTCCCCGTGTTTCGGTTTCCTGGCTGAACAAACTGCCCTGCCGTGATAGATCAGAAGATCTGAGAACCGGCGCCATCTTTCCTTTTCCAATAGCTTCTCAACATCCTTTTCAATCTTGTCCGGATTCTTATTTTTAGTAAGTCCCAGCCTGATAGAGAGTCTCTTTACATGGGTGTCAACTACGATACCCGGTACACCAAACACAGCGCCCAAAACGCAGTTTGCCGTTTTTCTTCCAACACCTGGGAGTTTTAATAATTCCTGCATGGTGCCTGGGACTTTGCCCTCGTACAGCTCCAGAAGCTTTTCACAGCATCCTCGAATCGATTTAGTTTTGTTCTTGTAGAATCCAGTGGACCGAACATCCGCTTCCAGTTCGGGAATTTCCACGGAAAGATAGTCTCCGGGTTTTTCATATTTCTGAAAAAGAGATTCCGTCACGGTGTTCACCTGTTTATCTGTGCATTGAGCCGAAAGTATGGTGGCTATGAGGAGCTGAAAAGGGGTTTTGTATTTGAGTGCCGTCTTTTCAAAGGTATAAAGTGGATCCAGAATGTCGAAAATATCCCCGACCCGCGACCTTATTTTTTTTAAACTTTCCATCAGATCTCCTGTTTCTATAATGGTGGATATAAAGGCGGATAGGGCAAAAAGATCGGAGCAAGTATAGGTGAGGG
>CAYOWC010000029.1:0-4792 GCA_964407525.1 uncultured Desulfobacteraceae bacterium
TTAACACCTAAAAGATGCAATTAGCTTTTAGCTATTAGCCGTTAGCTTAAAGATCTCAATCATTTGCATAATTTTTCCCTTTATTTGGGGGTTCACTTTTTGATGCTTACCTATTGCATCGTAAACAGCTGATATTGTGTGGCCAATAGCTAACGGCTAAAAGCTAATTGCAGCTTTTTGGGTGATATCGGAATTAGGAGGTCGGGTTTTGAGGTTAATTTTTGCGGCAATATGCCTGTTGCTTATTTTTGTTCCCTGCCAGGTTCTGGGAGAGAACGCCCTTCCTGAAGGCCCGGGTAAGACGATTGTTCTCAAAAAATGCCAGGCCTGTCATGGCCTTGATTTGGTAGAAAACGAGAGAGGTTCCAGAGCGGATTGGGCTGAAATATTGGACGAGATGGTTAATAACGGTCTGATTCTCAATGAAAAAGATAAGAACCTTGCCCTGGAATATCTTTCAACGCATCTGGGGGCCGATCAAAAAGAATAGGGCGAAAGGTACAGGCTTAGAGGTTCAAAGGTTCACTGTTCAGAGGTTTAAAGGTTGGGATCCTCTCCCCCATGCTGTTTGAGATGGAAATCCTTCCATAGCCGCTATTTAACTTACATTTCGCACGATTTGATCCTTATTTCGCGAATTATGTAGAATCAAAATTTTGAGCGAAAGCTGGATTTTTAAAACGCCACCATTGGTCTTGAATTTTAGTATAAGCTGAAACTGAAACTCCAAGTAACTGGAGTACGGTTTCATGTA
The DNA here is from genome assembly GCA_964407525.1 of uncultured Desulfobacteraceae bacterium. Lineage (GTDB taxonomy): Bacteria > Desulfobacterota > DSM-4660 > Desulfatiglandales > Desulfatiglandaceae > DUZB01. The sequence continues at coordinate 755 of CAYOWC010000029.1, forward strand.
GGCTTGTAACACCGCTTATTATTGTTTGAATAGTCCGACCGTTCTTTTCAATCAGGCTAAGATGAACATTTTTGAAAAAATAGTTAAGATTATTCCAGGTTGGCCTTTTGGTATTCATACGGCTGGGCAATATTTGCAGTTTTTCGACCTTTTCCTCCGCCATATTTTTCCGGATATTACGCTCCATCAGGCTGACAATCATCAGGGCAATAAAGTAGAGAAAAGTCATGGCTTCAATTCGTTTTGGTTTTTTAAGGAAAACAGGGGCGATATTGAGAATTGATTTGGCTGTGTACATTCTTTTTTCAAGATAAGGTTGATTTTTATAGGCCTTCAGTACTTCCGCTGCTTCGATATCAGCATTGGTAATAAGAGGGAAAATCCCGTCACGAGTAGCCAGGTCCTCTATGGCTTTATGATCTAATTCCCAGTCCAAGCAGTAGGAGACTTTTTCTTCCTCTTTATACCGAGTGTTGGGTCCCGGCTTTCCCGGACCTATCTGGCGTTTAAAGATTTGTTTGTTCTCAATGAGTTGAATTTGGAATAGATCAGATGCACCCTTAGTTGCTTTTTTAATTGCTTTTTCGATCTGTTCTTTTGTTTTGAGTTTATATTGATTGAGTCGAGGAGAAAGTTCAGTCAGTTGCTGCTGAGCTTTTGCAATTCTGTTTTCTCTTCGGCGTTTATCCTGTTTTTCTTTAGCACTACTGTGAACCCAAATGATGCGATATCCATTTTTAGACGGCATTCCCTCGTAGGTTTTGAAAGTGATGGTTTCTGATTTTTTTCGGCTATTTGGCGTTTCATAGGCATATTGCCATTCAATGGGGTTTGTTTTTAGGAATTCGTAGAACTGTTTGACATCAGAACGATTTTTGGGAACGATCGTAATGAATATTCCACCATGTTCATGAATATGATCCAGATTTTTTTGTGAACATAGTTTGCAGTCGGCAATATATATGAAATCTGATTCTCCCAGGAATTCTCGAAGGGCATCCCAATTGGGGATATGGGTTGTATCATCGGTGCGGTTTCCATCAAATAATTCAAATGATAAGGGAACATTTCCATCAGCCGATATATTCAAGCCGAAAACGATTTGTTTACAATCGGGTCGATGATCTTTGTTAAAACCGTGTTTGAGTTTGACGGCTTCGGCATCTTCGTTTTCATATGCGCCCTGAAAAGTAACCGATGTGCTATCGTTATGAATCTGATTCGTTTCAACCAGATATACATCAATGGCGTTTGCTGACAATTCGGCCATGAAGGAATTTCGATCTGCCTTGAACAACAAATCAAGTTTTCTGCCAAGCTGATCGTCATTGTAGTCTGAAGCGTTGAGACCATATTCATTTAGCCCATCCATGTAATCGGTTGCCCATTGTTCAACTTTATATAGGGGGTGGGATGCACACACAATATTGGCCACCATAATAGAAAGAATTTGGGCAGGATCAACAAGCGAGCGTTTCGGTTTTTCAACATATTTGGCAAAAAGGCCATATATATTGAGTTGATCCATGTAGTACTTTACCATGGGAAGGACATCGACCTTTTTAGTAATGACATTCAATTGTTCCATAAACGGCCCCCAGAAATATAGTTTTGAGGGTATTATGGAATATTAAAATACCGATGTCTACTAAAATCGACAACTATCCCGTACATAAAGACAGTTTATAATTCAAAAAAAGTCGCTCTGCACGTGCGGAATGTAGGATTTAACTTCTGAATCACTCAACCACTTAACATCGCCTGAGGTCTGAATCGCGGTGGAAAATGAGATTAAATCGATTGTCATCCAGAATATTCTGGAGAGTATCCCAGTGGGTATCCTGGTCATCAATCCGGACGGAGAGATCGTAAAAACCAACCGAGCGGCCTCGCAGATTCTTGGCTACGCAGGGAACATGCTTCAAGGAAAGGGCTGGGGGGATCTGTTTATCTTTGGTACGGACAATCTCGATTTCAACCAGGTCTTTATTGATGTCATACGGGAAAAACGCGTGAATTTATGCCGCAATGTGGATTATGTAACTCCTGACGGCAGTACCCTCCATCTTTCTCTAACCACTTCCTTTCTTGCAGAAGATGATAAAACTGCAGCCATTGTCGTCCTGATTCATGACATGACTGAGATCCATCACGCCTACGAGAGAGAAAAGCTTGCTCTTGAAGAAAAACATCGGGTCCAGCAGCAGAGAGCGGAAAGCCTTGAAAGGCTCGCCTTGGCAGTTGCCCATCAGATTCGAAATCCGGTAACGGCTATAGGAGGATTTGCCAACCTGACGCTTAAACAGCCGGATGTCAATGTCCATATGGTGGGTTATCTCAAGAATATCCTGTCCGATGCCGGCAGGCTGGAAGATATTGTCCGGGCAGTGAGCGGTTATGCCGGTTTAAAACCGGCTGTGCTGGTGAGGACCCCATTGCGGGAGGTTGTGGAGGGGGCAAAGGGACGGCTGGAAGAAAAGGCGGTTCAACAAACCAGAAAAGTCTCGTGGGGCATACGTATGGATATGGAATACGGAGAGATCGATCCTGATCTTTTTTCTCTTGCTCTTGACGAAATATTCCTGAACTCTCTTGAGGCGTTTGATGGTGGGGAAGCCTTCATCGCCGTCCACGCCTTTGAGGAAGCGGACGGGTTTTGTCTGAGAATAGAAGATAAAGGGGGGGGCATCCTGGAGAAGGACATGCCTTATATCTTCGATCCTTTCTTTACTACCAAGGCAGTGGGTGTCGGGATGGGGCTGTGCAGAGCCCACAGAATCATTTCGGAGCACAGGGGACATATGGAGGTCCGGAGCAATCCTGGAAAAGGAACAGAAGTGCTCATCCGGATTTTGTGAACAATTACCCGCATTTGGTGAAACCGCAGAAGTGACAGGTCATGCAGCCTTCTTCAAAACTGATGGTCTGGCCACATTCGGGACACGTTTCTCCCAGGAGGCTGTGTTTGTGCTTTCCGTTGTTCTTCAGTGGTTTATCAACCAGGTACCTTTTTTCAAGGACAATACTGATCGCGTCGGGGATGGACAGGACCAGTCCATCTTTTTGAAATATCGGATGTTCACCCCCGATGCCTTTTAACTGTTCCACGATTTTCTCTACCCTTACCCCTGATCTGAGTGCGAGAGATACCAGCCTTCCTATAGCTTCGGTTTTGGCGGTAGTAGACCTGCCCGATTTTCCGATGGTGGCAAAGACCTCAAACGGCCTGTCTTCATACTCGGTGACTGTTACGTAGAGCGCCCCCATGCCGGTTTCCATCTTTGTTGTAAATCCGAACAGGGTTTCGGGCCTTTCCTTTACGGCGGTCATGAACCCTGTGCTTTCTGTTTCCTCTTCTTTATGGGCGACGGAAAGTACCTGGTTTTCCTTGCTGCCGTCCCTGTAAATGGTAACACCCTTGCACCCCAGGTCATAGGCCAGGTCGTAGACCTTTTCAACGTCCTCGACGGATGCGTCCCTTGGGAGGTTGACTGTTTTTGAAACGGCGTTGTCCGTGTGTTTCTGGAAGGCTGCCTGCATGCGGATGTGCCACTCGGGGACGATATCGTGCGCCGTGACAAAGATCTTTTTATCTTCTTCCGGGATTTCATTTATGTGTGCGATGCTTCCTTCGCTCGCCACGGTGTCCATCAGTTCGGGGCTGTAAAATCCTTTCTCCCGTGCGGTTTTTTCGAAATGGGGGTTTATTTCAGTCAGTTTGTCGTTGTCCATGACGTTCCGGACAAAGCTGAGGGCGAACAGGGGTTCTATGCCGCTGGAACATTCGGCGATAATGCTCAGGGTGCCGGTAGGGGCGATTGTTGTGGTCGTGGCATTTCTCATGGGGACGTCTTCACTACCCTTGAAATAGACATCATCGTGATTTGGAAAGTGCCCTCTTTCTTCAGCGAGTATTCGAGAAATGTGATGGGATTCTTTCTGAATGAAGCCCATGATCTCTTCCGCTGTTTCAAGGGCCTTCTCGGAGTTGTAGGGGATTTTCAGCTGAAACAGCATGTCGGCAAAACCCATGACGCC
>CAYOWC010000029.1:4892-27579 GCA_964407525.1 uncultured Desulfobacteraceae bacterium
TTGGTGCTCTCTATCTCTCCAAGATAAGGGGTTGGATTGTCGCGGTTGATTCTATCCAGAAAGATGATGCCCGGATCACCATTTTCCCACGCCTGTTCGAGAAGCGCTTCGTAAACATCCGCCGCGTTCAATTCGCCTACCTTGCATTTCTCCCGCGGGTCAATGAGATCATACGTGGTCTTTCTCTTTACACTCTTCATGAATGCGTCTGTAACAGCAACAGATATGTTGAAATTATTCAGATCTTTATCGTGTTTCTTGCAGTGGATAAATTCCATGATGTCAGGATGATCTACTCGTAGAACGGCCATATTGGCCCCTCTTCGAGTGCCCCCTTGCTTTACTTGTTCGGTGGCGGTGTTGAAAATCTTCATGAAAGAGACCGGCCCGGATGCGACTCCACCCGTTGTTCCAACCCTGCTCCTTACGGGCCGCAGACGGGAAAAAGAAAATCCGGTTCCGCCCCCGGATTTATGGATGAGCGCCGCATTTTTCAAGGAATCAAAAATGCCTTCCATGCTGTCCTCAACCGGAAGAACAAAGCAGGCGGCAAGCTGGCCTAATTCACGTCCTGCATTCATCAGGGTTGGAGAGTTTGGGAGAAATTTAAAGTCAGTCATAAGTTTGTAGAAAACTTTTTCCATCTCTTCCACTTTTTCCGGGCCGTTTCCGAATTTTTCCTCCGCCAGGGCGATATGTTTTGCCACCCGCGTGAACATCTCTTCAACAGATTCGATGACTCTTCCATTGTCATCCTTTTTGAGGTATCTTCTCTCCAGCACGCGTTGCGCATTTTCGGAAAGTCTCAGTCCCTTTTTTTTAAAAATGGATCTGTCAAGCCTGACCGGTGATGTCTTTGACAGCCCATATTCCATCAGTTTTGCGTCGATCATGTTTTCGATGAACGGAAGAGTGATTGTCTGGAGGTTGATACTGGCAATCTGCTCGCTCAGGAATCTGCTTATATCCATGGCCTGATCGGTGTTGATTGGATTTTCTTTGCGCAGGAGGTCCGAGCACCTGCGATCGTCCCATTTGTATTTAGCAAGATCGAAAACCCCTTCTTCTGTAACCAGCATTTTGCCTGCTTGACCCATGGATAGCCTCCTGTTAAAATTCCCGTCCTTTCGCGGACAAGATTGAAATTCTGATTTTCCCCCTTATTTTATGAATAGTAAGAGGAAGGACTGCGGGCAGTGTTCGCGTCATAATTTTATTTTTTCAGGTGTGGAAAACCACACGAATTTCTGTTTATTTTGCGAAATCCGCAGGCGTTTGAAAGTTGCGGGTATTGCACGCTCGATATCAAGAGAAGACCATTATATACACAATATGTGGTGTGTCAACGAAAAAATGGTACAATATCTAACTTTATATGGAAGGAGATCTAACCCTTGAAAGTCTTTGATGAAAATTTTATTGGAAGGAAATGGCTCCCCGTAATGGCATTTGGTTTTCTTGTATGTGTGCTATTTGCTGGTTGCTTTGTCGACAATGTTTACGCCCTTTCTGTCACTGATAATGCAAGAAAAGTCACCCTGGAAAATGGTTTGACTGTCATTTTGAAAGAAGATCACAGTGCTTCCGTTGCCGCCATACAGGTATGGGTGAAGACGGGAAGCGCCAATGAGACGGAACAGGAGGCGGGAATAACCCACCTTATAGAACATATGATATTTAAGGGGACTCCTTCCAGAAAGATGGGGGAAATAGCGAAAACCATTGAGGCTTCGGGGGGGCATATTAATGCCTATACCTCTTTTGACAGGACCGTGTATTACGTGGAAATTGCCTCCTCTCATTTTGGCACCGGGCTGGATGTCCTGCTGGATGCTGTCCAGCATTCTCTTTTTGATGAAAAAGAACTTGCGAAAGAAAAAGAAGTGGTTCTGGAAGAATACAGGCGATCTCTCGATATTCCGGAGAGACAGCTTGGAAAAGCCGTTATGGCCCTCTCATACAAGAAGCATTATTATGGAAGGCCCATCATAGGCTATGAAGAAACCATCCGATCATTTGACAGGCAGGCGATCCTGAAATACATGGACAAATGGTACGTTCCGGAAAACATAGTCATAGTGGCCGTTGGCGATTTTGATTCGGACAGCGCCCTTGAAAAAGTGCGTGCCCTCGTGAAACATTTTCCCGAGAAGCCGCTACATCAGTTCAAAAGTCCGGTAGAACCTCCGCAGACAGCGCTCAGGAAGACCGTGAAGAAAGATAGGGTGAAACAGGCCTATATGGAACTTTTGTGGCATATTCCTTCGATAGGCCAGGAGGAAATCTATTCACTGGATCTCCTGGAGGTGATTTTGGGGCATGGCAGGAGTTCGCGTCTCTACAACAGGATGAAAATGGACGCAAACCTGGTGTACAGTGTGGATGCAGGGACCTATGCCCTGAAGGATCCTGGAGTTTTTTCCATTGATGCCACGCTTGGGCCTGAGAAAATTCAAGAGGCATTCGCAGGAATCGGTGAAGAGATGCGCAGGATTATACAGGAACCGGTTTCCCAATCGGAATTGACGAAGGCCAAGACTATTGCTGAAGCCAGTTTCGTCTTTGATCTTGAAGATATGTCAGGGCAGGCCAGAACACTTGGATTTTTCCAGACCATGACGGGGAGTATGGATAATGCGGACAACTATCTGGAGCGGTTGAAACAGGTTACGGCGGAGGATATCCTCCGTGTGGCAAGATCCTGCTTCAATCCGGAAAATCTTACAGTCGGAGTGCTGATGCCCTCAGATGCTGATTTCCCAATGGACGATCAGGCCATTGCCGGGCTCTTCCGAGTCTCGGATGTTGAACCTGCCAAATCGGTGCTTTCCGGTGAAACGGGTAACATGGGGGAGATGGTTGCCTTTAAAAATGGTATGCGGGTAATCATAAAAGAAAATAACCGTTTGCCGGAAGTCTCATTTTCGGCTGTCCTCCTTGGAGGAACCCGTCTTGAGGGTCCGGGAAAATGGGGGATATCCAATTTTACTGCGCAGATGCTTACCAGGGGGACAAAAAAAAGGAGCGCCTCAGAAATCGCTTCCACCGTAGAATCCTGGGCAGGGAGCCTCTCTGCGTTTTCCGGGAGAAACAGCCTTGGAGTTTCAGGAAAATTCCTTAGTCAGGATATTTACGGGGGGCTTGAACTCATGGCCGATGTTGTCTTGAACCCGGATTTCCCTGAAGAGGAAATGGAAAAAGTCAGGGAGGATATTCTTGCAGGTATAAGAGCTAAGGAAGATAGACCTATGGCGCAATTGTTCGACCTGTTTTATAAAACCCTATACCTTTCTTATCCCTATGGTCATCCGCAGTCAGGGACCATGGAAACTATACGAGCTATTACAAAGAGCGATGTGAAGAAGTGGTATCGAAAGATCTGTATGCCTTCGAATTTTGTCCTTGCGGTGGTCGGGGATGTGAAAAGGGAGCAAATAATTTCTTTTATCGAGACTCTTTTTGAAACGTTTGCGGTCTCTGAAAAGACTTTGCCTTTGGTAGAACCTGAACCAGCCTTGGCAAAGGTAAGGAAAGTGCACTTGAACAGGCCGGGTGCCCAGACTCACATTGTGGCAGGATACCTTGGGGTAGATTTTCGGAGCAGGGACGATGCGGCCATGGCACTTGTCAAAACCGCTCTTTCAGGGCAGGGAGGAAGCCTCTTCTATAACCTGAGGGATAAGCAAAGCCTAGCCTATGCGGTTACGGCTTTCAGGAGGCCGGGTCTCGAAACCGGAGCTTTCGGGGTGTATCTCGGGTGTGATCCATCCAAGGTTACCATCGCAAAAAAGGCAATTTTCGAAGAACTTAAAAAGATAAGAGAAAATGGGATCGGCGATGAGGAACTGAAAGATGCAAAGAACTACCTTCTGGGAAATATGCAGATCAATTCGCAGACCAATGGAAGCAAGGCCATGCAGATGGCCCTCAATGAGCTGTACGGATTGGGGTTTGACCACTATACCCGGTATCTCGAAGAGATCCGTGAGGTTACGTTGGAGGATGTGAAAAAAGCCGTGGAAAAAGTTATTGCTCCTGATCGGTATGTTTTGGTAACTGTGGGGCCATGATTTTTCAGAGCTTTCCTTCACTGCAGGTGGTATCGAAACCACCGCGTGTTTTATAAGCAGTCGTTACTTTGATGCGGTCCGTTGAAAGAATGGTTTTTAGATCATGGTAGATCCGTTTGGTTACACCTTCCTGGTATAGACCGACATTTCGGAAGCTTACTATGTAGTATTTCAGGGACCGCAATTCTATGCACTTGCCCCCTTCAGGATAATATTCGATGACCAACCGGCCGGTGTCTGGAAGACCGCTGAATGGGCAGGCCGCGATAAATTCGGAGGTCTCGGTTTTTATGTATTGATTCGGGCTGTCAAAATCAAAAGTTTCGAGGAAATCCGTTTGGATGTTGTCCGGGCTTTCACAGTCAAAGACCTTGCCTTGTGCTTCTATCATGGGTTTTCTTCTCCCTTCGGTTTTCTACGCGGCCATTATTTTTGAGCCTTGCAAAAATATCTGCATTTGCCTATTATCCATCATCTTACAGCACAGGAAGCTTTTTGAAAACAGTTAATATGGTCCTTTTTTCCATTTTGGGAGGAATTTGACCATGCGCGGGTAGTGTGGGAAGACCATGGTTTGGATTCCAAAAGTATCGAGAACAGGGAGTTTGCAAATATGGCTTTGAAAGATGAACGGGATTTGAATTCGAAATTTCGGCTCAAATTTACCATGGACAAGGTTTTCGCCCTGTTGGCCGGCATCCTGTTCAGCCCAATTATTACTTTCATATGCCTGTCCATATGGATTGAGGGGCTTTTCTGCCGGGAATCGAGGGGGCCTGTGCTTCACAAGGAGGAAAGGATTTCTCAGGGAAAACGTTTCTGTCTCCTGAAATTCAGGGTGCTCAAAACGTCCGTGAGCAGGGAAATGACGGAAACCGATTCTGCAACTTTTCTCCAGTTCGAAACGGAAAACACCACATGGACAGGGAAACTGCTCATCAAGTTTTACCTGGATGAAGTTCCCCAGTTTTTTCATATTTTTTTGGGGCAGATGTCGTTTGTAGGGCCGAGGCCGCGGATTCCATCTGTTTATGAAGAAGATCTTCAAGACGGGTTTACGGCCCTCAAATACCTGAGGGGATCCATTACAGGGCCCCATCAACTGGCGAAAGGAATTGAGAACAACCCCAGGTATTTAAGTGAGAAGTATCTGGGACAATGCCGAGTATACACTCCCTCCAAACTACTTCGTTATGATCTTTCCGTGATGGTCAAAACCATCTTCAAAAACCTGAAGGGGGAAGGATTGTAAGGCTCACTTATTTTCTTTTCTTTACTTCATATTTCACGGTAACTTTGTCCTTGTATCCCGGTTCCATTTTCAGGAATGCGGAAGGTATGATGATTTTCGCGTCTGTTTCCCCTGTCTTGTTTATGGCGTTCAGGGGAACGCCTTCCGTGTACAGAGTCGACATATTGTCGAGGATACTTTTCGGGCCCGTCAACTCGATTTCCGAGGGGCTGATTCCGGCTCGTACAAGGGTAAGGCTTGCAGGAAGTTTTCCTGCCCAGTCCACCTGTACGGGAAGTTTCTTTTTAGAACGGGTGTCCAGGTTCACATCAACGACCATTGGCCACACCTCTTTCAGGGAAAGTCCGGGAGGAATGGATATATTTTCGGTTGAGATGGAAAATGTGTTGGTCCCTGCAACGGCTTTTCCAAGATCCATCCTTACTTGGATCTGTTCCGGTCTGATGGATCGTAGAAGCGCCCTTGATCCCCTTAAATAGAGCTTGACGGAAGTTGCAGAACTATTCAACAGTTCCATCCGCGGGTCGCGGTTGGTATATTCAACAGGGATATCATATGTCTTGATGGCATCAAATCCCCTGCTGATGCTGAACCATACTCCGGAAATGATGAGGAGAGATACGACTGCTGCAATTCCTAATTCAATTTTCCGTTTCTTAATATAGTGGGGCTGTGTTTCCTGTATTCCAAGGTGTTCTTGTATGGCCCAGGCCAGTTCTTCTTTGTCCTTAATTTGGTATATGTCGCTGCCCTTGGTCAGGGTGATACTTCCCCTTTCTTCGGATACTGCAATGACCAGTGCATCTGTAATTTCAGAAAGACCCGCTGCTGCTCTGTGACGGGTTCCGTATGATGTGGGAAGGTCTTTTCTGTGGGAAAGGGGGAGAATCACGCCCACTTCCACGACCCGGTTTCCCTGAATGACAGCGGCCCCGTCATGTACCGGGTTGTTTGGCCAGAAGATGCTCCTGATCATTTCCGTGGAAATCCTTCCATCCCAGTTTATCCCCTTCTGGATGACCTCTTCCAGATCTTCTCTCCCCGGAAGAACAAGGAGAGCGCCGATGCGTCTGCGGGCCATATCAAGGACGCTTTCGGTTATGATTTCCACGGGAGTTTGCGTCTGTTTATGGGGGAGGCCCCAGAGAACTGTCCATATATTTCTTGCCCGGAAAACGGATCTGATTTCGTTCCTGAAAACAACGATGACAATCAATGCCGCAACGGCAATAATGCCTTCCATCATCCAACTGGTCAGGATCAGGCCCATGGATACCGCCAGCCTTTGCAATATCCAGAAAAAAGCGATTCCGATCAGCACCCTGAATACGTCTGTCCCACGGAAAAGTGCGTAAAGGCGAAACAGGATATAGCTGTTTAGCGAGACATCTACAATATCTTGCCATCGAATACTGGAAATAAATATCAGCAGTTTTTGCAAAGCCAGGCTACTCCGTTACACTGAACCGCAGAATTCGAAGAATTTTTCCTTCCTTATCGGTGATTTCGACCCTCCACGGGCCCGTATCCGTATTTCGAATGCGAATTTTGCTGAAGGCGGACCACCTGGGAGGTTTAAAGACCAGTTTCATTTTTGCATCCGGCTGGTCTCTCTTAAACCAGCTGTGGTAAATATCCGTTTTTTCGGGTACCGGATCGAAGGATGTGAAACAGATTACATGGCCAAGTTTTACCGAAAAGACAATGCTTTCGCCCTTCGATTCAAGATCTTTTAGATCTTCGCACATGACTGCCTCGACCAATTTCAGTGTTGGTTTTTCAGGGGGCGGCACCTTGCCCGTTTCTTCTCCTCGTGCATTTTGAAAAGAGATGAAAAAGATGGTCGCCAGCAGGAAAGAGGCCGCAATAGTATGTTTTAATTTTGCCATTATGGTCGAACTTCCTAATGGAAATTTTCTTAGATAATAAGATAGATTAAGGTTGCTTTAGCAAGGCTTCAACGGCTTCAAGAAGTTCACCCATTTTGAAAGGTTTCTTGAATGTTCGATGGGCGCCGACGCTCTTGGCAATCTTTAAATATTTCTGCGGTCCTATGACCCCGCCGCCGGACATGGCGATTATTTTCAAGTCAGGATAATCACGGCGAAGTTCCATGATCGTTTCAATGCCCTCTTTTCCAGGCATAATGAGGTCTGTAATGATCAGGTCCGGCGGATCTATTTTGATCTTTTTTATTCCCGCAGCGCCATCGGCGGCTTCGTCTACCTTATAACCGTTCTGTTCAAGCATGATGTGTATCAGTTTTCGTATGGAAGACTCATCGTCGATGATGAGGATATGGTGCATAGTTTTATTCTCCCGGGCAAAAGATTCTTGAAATAGTTACGTTTTGTTTTTTAATAGATCTTCTCTCTATTACCGCATCTTTGTATTGCCTATCAAGGGAAATTTTACAGGTAAATGACTTTTTCTTATGCGAATGAAACTGTAATTTCATGAACCAGTCGTTAGCAAACTGTTAAAACGCAAGGGGATCAAAGTATTTTCCTCTATAATACATGCTTTGTGCATCGATTTGGGAAAAAAATAGTTGTGTGACGCTTGAATCCAACCCCTGAAGATGCTATCATAAGTACACAGGAGGAAAATCCTTTGCTTGTTTGCCCCTATTATTGTAAAAGATTACCTGTCCCTACTTGAAAAGGAGGTGCGGTATTTTATATTCTAATGATACTCTGTACTGCAAGTAATCTGGATTTATGGGTTTTCCAAAGCAGGAGTTGCATTAACTTTAACGAGAATAAGGAGGGAAGGGTATGAGAAAAATTTATTTTAAAACGTTGTTGGTTGCATCGCTTGGTCTTTTCTTGATGGGTTGCGTTGGTCAAAAGCCTGTTGCCAAACAAGCTCCGCAGCCGTTTCAGCCGGTCAATCTGAACCCTGCATTGCAGGCGGGAGAGTTGAAACAGAAAACAGGCGCTTTCATGGCAATTCTCGACAGGTCTGGCTCCATGGCCGAAATGTACAAGGGCCATGTGAAGCTGCAAGCTGCTGAAGAGTTGTTGTCGCGTATGAACCAGACCCTGCCGAATATGCCTCTGACGGGTGGGTTGGCGATATTTGGAAGAATGAAGACATTTTCTGCTCAATACGCAACATCAAAACTCCTGTACGGTCCTACGGCCTACTCAAAGGACGGATTTGCAAGTGGGTTGGCCAAGGCTGACCGCGCTCGAGGTTTGAGCCCTCTGGACTCCGCCATTAACATGGCATCGAAGGATATGCAGAACGTACAGGGGCAGATTTCACTGATTATTTTCAGTGACGCCAAGCAAATGAATGGAAAAGCTGTCCTTGCTGCGGCCAAGAATATGAAGGGCCAGTACGGCGACAGACTCTGCATCTACGCAATCCAGATGGGAAATGATCCGGACGGCAAAAAGCTTCTGGTGAAAATTGCCGAGGCGGGTGGATGCGGATATGCTGTAAGTGCGGACGAGCTCATGGCCCCCGAGGGTATGGCTGCGTTTGTGGTGGATGCATTCCTGGAAAAGGTGGAAATAGTGGAGGTCGTTGAAGTTGAAGAGGTTGTGGTGGTGAGAGAACCTTCCCCCATGGACAGCGACGGAGACGGAATCTACGATGACAAGGACCAGTGTCCGAATACTCCTAAGGGAGCAAATGTTGATCCCCGGGGTTGCTATGTAGTGGATAAGGTCTATTTCGATTTTGATAAGACCAAAATCAAACCGGAATTTCTTTCCGCACTGGACGATGTAGCCGCGGTATTGAATGCCAATCCTTCCGTGAAAATGACCATTTCCGGGAATACGGATGATATTGGAACTCCTGCATATAATATGGGGCTCTCCATCAGGCGTGCGAATGCTGTGAAGGCCTATCTTGCCAGTAAAGGAGTTGATGCAGACAGGGTTTCCGTTATAGGATACGGGGAAGACAGACCTGCCGATACAAACGCCACATCGGTGGGAAGGGCCATGAACAGAAGGGCCGTATTGCTGCTCATGATCTAATCCTGTAACCAATCAGGCTATAGAGTGTGTTAATATGGACGCTCGGGGCTGGACCTGCATACGGGTCCAGCCCCTTTTTTTTGTGGTTTTGCAGCGCCTTTATCGAGGAAGGGAGCGCGAGTCATGTGGGCAAAGTGGGCATTGCTGACGGATCTTTATCAGCTCACCATGGTTGGGGGATATGTCGTAAAGGGAAAGAAGGATCAGTGGGTTAACTTCGATTATTTTTTCCGGCGGATTCCCGATGATGGCGGGTATTGCATTCTTGCGGGTTTGAACGATCTTATCGACTATGTCCGGAGGCTCAGGTTTAATAAAACGGATCTTTCGTATTTGGAAGGATTAGGTATTTTTTCGGAGGATGTTCTTAAATATTTTGAAGACTTTACATTTACAGGTGACCTGTTTTCCATGCCGGAGGGTACGGTGGTTTTCCCCCATGAACCCCTGATCCGGGTGACGGCCCCGCTGCCTGAGGCACAGCTTATTGAAACGACTCTCCTAAATATTATGAATTTTCAAACCCTTGTCGCAACAAAAGCGGCCAGGGTCAGCTGGGCTGCTAACGGGGATCATGTCAGTGACTTTGGGCTGCGAAGGGCGCAGGGTCCGGATGGGGCGCTGATGGCATCACGTGCAGCTTACATTGGCGGTGTGGATGCTACATCAAATGTCCTTGCCGGCCGCCTCTACGGAATACCGGTTCGTGGAACCCATGCCCATTCCTGGGTGGAGAGTTTCCCCAATGAACTGGATGCATTCCGTGCTTATGCTAATGTGTATCCCCATGCCTGCCTGCTTCTGGTGGATACCTACGATACGTTGAACAGTGGGGTACCCAATGCCATTCAGGTGGGGCACGAATTAAGAGAGAATGGAAACGATCTGTGGGGAATCCGCCTGGACAGTGGGGATCTGGCTTATCTGAGCAGAAAGGCTCGTAAAATGTTGGATGAAGCAGGTTTTAAAGACGCAGTTATCGTTGCTTCCAGCGACCTGGATGAATGGATCATTGAGAGCCTGAAAAGACAAGGCGCCCGGGTAGACAGCTGGGGCGTGGGTACAAGACTGGTTACTTCCTTCTCCTGTCCTGCCCTTGGGGGTGTCTATAAACTGACTGCCCTGGATGAAGAGGGTGAACGTATGATTCCCAAAATAAAGCGGTCGGACAACCAGGATAAAATCACGAACCCGGGTTTAAAAAAAACGGTGAGGATGTACGATCGAAACGGCCGCATGAGAGGGGACGTGGTTTTTTTTAATGATGAGCTGGTCCCTGAAGGGCGCTCGTTTCGGGTAAACCACCCTATTTTCCCCCATGTTTCCAAGGCCTACTCTCGAAATTTCAGGGGAGAAGAACTCATGGTTCCTATTTTCAGGAAAGGAAAACTGATTTACAAAAGGCCGGATGTCCATGGGATCAGGAACCATACCCTGAAAAATCTGGAAGGACTGGACCCCGCTTACAGGCGGTTCAGTAATCCCCACACCTATCATGTAAGTTTGAGCCCCAAACTTTTCAAAATCAAGCAGCGGCTATTGCGACAGGCCGTGAAGGCAAACGATGTCCACAAGAGCAATCCAATTTCTCAAAAAGAAAAAAATCCCATTTCAAGTTGTTGAATACGAACACAGGGAAAAAGGGGCTCTTTTTGCCTCCGAGGCGATCCGGTTTCCATTGGAAAAGACCATCAAAACCCTGGTTGCCGATATCGGCTCGAAAACCTTTGTATTTGCCCTCATGCCTGGGAACACAAAACTTGACCTGAAACTTCTCGCCCGCGGTTTTTCGGTCAAGAAGGCGGCCATGGTGGATCCTTCAGTGGCTGAACGAATTACAGGTTATCTTGTAGGTGGGATCAGTCCATTCGGAACCCGTCAGTCCTGCAAAGTGGTGATGGAAAAGGGGCTTCTCTCCTTTCAAAAGGTGGCTATTAACGGGGGGAAAAGAGGCACGATGCTTATCATGGACCCCATGGATATCTCAAAAGCAATCGATTGTGTGCCCATGAAACTTGCCGTCAAAACAGCAGCCACAGAGGTTGGGAAGGAAAGGAACGTTTCTCATGACCACATATGAGGCCATGTTGAAGGATGCCTATCTCGAGAAAAGAGAATGCGTGATCGATTTTCCAAACTGGCTTCTTTCCCCTGATAAAATAAGGGGTTATAAGAGCCTCCCGGGGCTGGCCATTGTGGAAATGGCTGGAAGGGACAGTGTTGCCGCAGCTATCCGTGCGGCCTCTGAGGGAGAATATACGGATTTTATTCCCACTTATGCCTATACCGGAACAGAGTATGGAGACTGGGAAAGCGTGACAGAGGCTGTCGATCGACTCTCGGAACGGTTGCCTGGGATACGGGTTCACGAACTTGTTGTCCTTGGATCAACGCGGTTTTGGCAGGCCCTGAATGGGAGATTTATGGCCGAAATGATATCCCGTTACCAATTTTTCACACCATGTATCGGGTGCCATTTCTATCTGCATGCTGTGCGGATTTCTCTTTCTATCCTTCTGGGAAGGGCACCCATTATTGCGGGGGAGAGAGAACTTCATGATGGCGCCGTAAAGGTCAACCAGGCCCCACCCGCGCTGGATGGGTATAAGGCCCTGCTTCGGGAATTTGACGTGCCGCTGATCCTGCCGTTAAGACGGATCGAAAAGGGAAAGCAGATCGAGGAAATATTAGGGTTTAAATGGGCACAGGATAAAGAACAACTGGGATGCGTCCTGTCGGGGAACTACCGGAAATTGAATTCTGAGGTGGATATTGTTGGGTACCAGATCCAAAGATACGTGAAAGAATTTGCGCTTCCCGTATCGAGAAACCTTGTGAAAGCCTATGTGGAAGGCCGGATACCTGATCACCTGCAGGTTGCTGCTGATCTGCTCCGATCGTAACCTGGATAAACCGGAACAGAAAAGGTCTCATGGGAAGGTTTTTGACTGAACCTGTTTCCTGGGCCTTAGTATGTGCTAACCGTGAACCGTGAACCGTGAACCGTCTACCGTTTTAACCAACAAAGGTCTTGTGATATGAAGCCGAAAGTGGTCTTGTGTAACCTGTTTGAAGAAATTGAACAATTGAAAGCCTTTGCAGGCGAGAACGGTTTCCAAGGGGTTGACTGGTCCTTTGATATGGAGACTCTCCCCGAAACGCCTCTTGAGGAATCGAGATGGATCAAAGACCAGCTGCGTCTGAATCCCTATGAAGTGCGCTATCATTGTCCTTTTCACCGAATCGATCTGGGGCATGATGATCCCGCCCAGGCGGAAGAGGCCGATGCCGTATTCCGGAGAATTATACGCCTCCTCTCTCGTGCCGGAGGAAGGTTTCTTTCTATACACATCGGTCTCGGTCAGGTTTCCACAGAACCGTTGTCCTGGGATGCTACCCTAAATAATCTCAGACGATTGGTCCAGTTTGGTACTGACCATGGGGTGAAGATTTGCCTGGAGAATCTGGCGTGGGGCTGGACAAGCAAACCGAACCTGTTTGAAAAACTGATCCGCAGGAGCAGCGCCGGTGTGACCCTGGATATAGGTCATGCTTATGCATGTGAATCGGTGAGCAGTCAACAGTATACCATTGAGGATTTTGTAAGTCCCCATGGCGATCGTGTTTTCAATGCCCATATTTACCACACGGAGATTCCGGGAGTTGGCCATGTTCCTCCGGGGACATTGGATGATATTGCGGATCGTCTTTCGCTTCTTGAGCATGTCGGTTGCTCATGGTGGGTTCTTGAAATCAGGGAGCCGGAAGGGTTGCTGCAGACAAAAAGGATCATAGACGAGTACCTGAATCGTGGTGTGGAAAATTCTGAAACCGTCGGTGGAATTATTTAAGAGCACATAAGGATTTCTGGCATGAAAATCATCATTGTTCTCCTGGATGGCGCTGGAGACCGGTCTTGTCAGATTTTTGGAAATCGGACGCCCCTTCAGGCTGCCGATACGCCGAATCTGAATCGATTGGCTGCCCTTGGCGGAAGTGGACTTTTTCATGCGTCAAGAATCGGACAGTGCCTTCCGAGCGAGACGGCTCACTACCTCCTGTTTGGATATGATCTTGGTGATTTTCCGGGAAGAG
This sequence comes from uncultured Desulfobacteraceae bacterium, assembly GCA_964407525.1. Taxonomy (GTDB): domain Bacteria; phylum Desulfobacterota; class DSM-4660; order Desulfatiglandales; family Desulfatiglandaceae; genus DUZB01. The sequence goes on from CAYOWC010000029.1 coordinate 18,305, forward strand.
GGTTGCTGGAAGCTGTGGGATATGGGACCCCCTTTAATGATGGAGACGTGCTTTCTCTTGCCCATCTGTCAGGGGTTGATTTTCGCGGACAAACTCCCCTGTTGACTGTGGCACGGAAGCGTATTGAGGAGAACGAGGTCGAGATTTCTTCCCTCTATGCGGCTGTGAAACCCGTTCAACTCCATGGCATTGATTTTCATCTCCACCGCACGGACCATAATGACGCCATTCTGGTGATGAGTGGTGATGTGTCGCCCTATGTCTCTGATTCAGACCCTATGATACCAGGGTATCCCATGGCCAGGATCAAACCCCTTTTCGGGAATCCCGAGCCGGAAAAGGCGGTAAAGACGGCTCGTGCCTTGAACGCCTACCTTTCCTATTGTCACGGTGTGCTTTCGGAGCGTCAATTGAGGCTGGGGAAGGATGCGGTAAGTGGGCGGAGGGCCAATTTCCTGGCTACTCAGCGTTGCGGTCGAAGGATTGTTCAAAGGCCTTTTGAAGAACTCTGGGGGTTGCGGGGAATGCTCATCGCTTCCGGAGCCATATACGGTGGACTTGCCCACGAGCTGGGACTTATGTTCAACAGGCAGGAAGACAGTTCTGATCCGGGCCTTGATTTGCGTAAGCGTATCCGTATTGCTCTTGCGGATAGTGCCCACGAATTTTTTCACGTCCATACAAAGGTTCCGGACGAGGCCGCGCACAAGGGTGATCCTTTTTTGAAAAAAACCGTTCTATCTAAACTCGACCGAGGCTTAGATGAACTGGTCAATGCGGTGAAAACCAGAGATGACCTGATTGTTGCTGTGACAGCCGATCACTCCACGCCTTGTGAGTCGACACTCATTCACTCCGGCGAACCGGTACCGGTGACGGTTGTGGGCGGCCGCGCGAGACGGGATTCGGTGGAAATCTTTGATGAAATAGAAGCTTCCAAGGGTTGTGTTGGATCTCTGAGAGGGCGGGAATTGATGCTTCTCCTTCTTAACTATGCCGATCAATCCGTCCTGGCGGGCCATCGTCTCGGAAGCAGACAGAAAACGCATTTTCCGGGGCGATACGAAGCCTTCACCGGGAACGGTTCCATCTGAAAAAACTACCCATGGTATTGGCTGCAGAATTATGGTAGACTGACGAGATACATGGAATATATCTTTGCTAAGCACCTGATGCTGTAAAGGAGACGAATATGGTCAAAGTAACCTGTCTTGGCGGTGCCGGTTCCGTAACCGGTTCCTGTTTTCTTATTGAAAGTTCGGAAGGGAAAAAAGTCCTTGTGGATTGCGGCCTTTTCCAGGGTGGAAAACAGATGGAGAGTAGAAACTGGGATGCCTGGGGGTTTGATCCAAAAAGCGTCGATACCCTGTTTTTGACCCATGCCCATATCGACCACAGCGGTAAGATCCCCAAGTTGGTTCGTGACGGATTTCAAGGCAGGATTATCACCTCTCCGCCCACCGCAGAATTGTGTAAGATTATGCTTCTCGATGCGGCCCATATCCAGGAAATGGATGCGGAATGGCAGAGCAGGAAAAACAAACGTCAGAGCAGGAAAGGAATCTCGGCACTCTATACGACCGAGGATGCGGAGGCAAGTCTCAAGTGTCTTCATCCCGTAGAGAGAGATAATATTCTGGAGATTCAGCCTGGCATCAAAGCCCGTCTTCGAAATGCCGGGCACATCCTTGGATCTTCCATCCTGGAGCTGTGGTTCGAAGAGAATGATGAATCCATAAAGATGGTTTTTTCAGGAGATCTGGGAAAGAAGGATCAGTTGATTGTACGAGATCCTCAGGAAGTATTCGATGCGGATTATCTTTTCCTGGAGTCCACCTATGGAAACCGGTTTCATCGCACTTTTGAAGACAGCAAGCAGGAAATGCTGGAAGCCATAAAATATGCCGTTTCCAACAATGAGAAGGTGATTATTCCCGCCTTTGCAGTGGAGCGGACCCAGGAAATAATTTATATTCTGGGTGAATTTCAAAGGGAGGGTTTCCTGCCGGACATCCCGATTTATCTGGACAGCCCGCTGGCCATCAAGGCAACTGAGATTTTCAGGAAAAATAAGAAATACTATGATTCGGAAGCTCGGGCTATTGTGGACCAGGGATATGACCCTTTTAACATGCCGAATCTCAAGTATACCCCGAGTACCAATGAGTCCATTGCCATCAATGAAAACAAAGGTTCCGCTATTGTCATCGCCGGGAGCGGCATGTGTACGGCCGGACGGATCAAACATCATTTGAAACACAATTTGTGGCGTGGAGGTGCGAGCGTTGTTATTGTGGGGTTTCAGGCGAAGGGTACGACCGGAAGGCAGATTGTTGATGGCGCAAAACAGGTGAAAATTTTCCGGGAGAATGTGTCCGTGAATGCCAAAGTATTTACGATTGGCGGCTTTTCAGCCCACGCGGACCAAAAAGATCTGTTGGAGTGGGTAAGTCATTTCGAAAGCAGTCCGAAAGTATTTGTGATTCACGGGGAATCTGAGGCCAGTGAAACCCTTGCTGCAAAGCTGAAAGAAAAATTTCAGTTGGAAGTTCATGTCCCGCAGTGGAAGGAACGTTTGATTCTCAAATCGAAGGAAATGACCGTCGAAAAATCAGAAGAACAAATACCTGCACCGGACGTACAAAACATGATGCTGAACAGCCTTATCGATATCGAAAATGAATTGAAGCGTTTGAGGAAAAAGATCAGCGGGGAGCTCTCCCCCGATGGCCTGGAAATGGAAGATGTGGATCGACTTGCCTATCTCAAAGAGGAACTTCATAATCTACTGTGACCTGAAATCTGCAATTAGCGGTTAGCGGTTACTTAGCCACACGATATCGGTTGGTTACGATTACATTAGATTGGTATCAAAAAATGAAAGCTCCAATATGAAAAGAAGGCTTCAAATTCCTGAACCCTTTAAGCTAAAGGCTAATAGCTAAAAGCTAATAGCTAAAAGCTAATAGCATCTTTTAAGTGTGGTCTTCTCAGTAGCAAACAACTGACTTCCCATGGAGGACGGGGGTATGGCCCGAAAAAAATTGCTGTCGGGAAAACGAATTCTGATCGTAGATGACGAACCCGATGTGTTGGAAACCCTTGAGGAGCTACTCGACTCGACTCGAATTACCAAAGTCGATAATTATAAGGATGCGAAACAGCTCCTGGAAACAAAAAGGTTTGATATTGCAGTCCTTGATATTATGGGGGTTGACGGATATGAACTACTCCAGATTGCGACGGAAAAAAAGATTACAGCCGTCATCCTCACAGCCCATGCTCTGAGTCCGGAGCATACTGCCAGGTCTCAAAAGGGAGGGGCTGCCCTCTATGTACCCAAAGATAAAATAGTCGATATCGCCACCTATCTCGAGGACGTTCTCGAAGCCGAGCAGGAAGGGAAGAGTACCTGGTGGCGATGGATCGACCGTTTTGCTGATTACTATGATGAAAAATTTGAAAAAGACTGGCAATTTCGGGACAAGGATTTCTGGAAAAGCTTTCCCTATGCCTGATTTAGATCTTTGATGTCGGCTCTTCCATTATCTTTGCTTCCATTCCGGAGCCCGTTTCTCCAGGAAGGCATGGATTCCTTCCTTTGCATCTTCCGTGGAACAAAGTCGGGCAAACGCTTCGTTCATATAGTCAAACGCCTTATAATAATCGAGATCCGCTGCCCCGTAAAAGGCTTTTTTGGCGATTTGCAATGCCACCGGACTTTTCTTTGCCAGGATTGCAGCCCAGTTGCGCGTTTCGCTGTCCAGCTCCGCTTCCGGGATGACTTTGTTTATAAGCCCCATGCCCAGGGCTTCCCCTGCCGAAATCAGATCGCCGTAAAACAGCAGCTCAAGAGCTCGCTTTCGGCCTACAGACCTGGTGACGGGGACGACAGGTCCCACACAGTTCAACCCCACATTGATGGCTGTAAGGCCCATGCGCGCCTTTTCACCGGCGACGGCAAGATCGGAGGCCGCCACGAGACCTGCCCCATTTGCTGCGGCAACCCCATGAACTTGGGCAATGACCGGCTTGTTTAGACGGCTGATGGTAACCAGGGGATTTTCCATGCACTCTATCCAGTCCCGATACTCGTTTACGCTCTTTCCGTCGAAATCGCTGATATCAATCCCGGCACAGAACGCCTTTCCCGCCCCTTTCAGAATAATCACGCGTGCCCGGTTTTCCTCATTCAGTTCCATGAAGGCCTGGTTTAGTTCTGTGGCAAGAGCCATATTGAACGTATTCAGGCTGTCCGGACGATTCAAGGTGATTTCAGCGACAAAATCATCTCCGACTTCAACGGTAATTGCTTCATAATTCATGATGAAACTCCTTTCTCTTGTATTAAAGTGAGTGGTTCCAGGTTTAGGGTTCAAAGGTCATTTTTTACCGAGTGTCTTAAATTTCATGGATGCAGATCTTTTCCCCTGCATTCAGAGAACGGGCGATTTCAACAACCCGCCTGTGATGGGTGAAGAGTATGATTTGATTCTTTTCAGCCAGGTTGGCGAGTGCTTCGAGCGTAGATCCGGAGCGGTCATCATCGAAATTTATGAGAATATCGTCTACGATAAACGGCATGGGTTCGCTGAAATTCAGGCGCCACTCAAGGGTGGCTAAACGCAGCGCAAGATAGAGTTGATCTCGCGTCCCCACGCTCATGCCTTCCACTTTGATCCAGGACCCATCCGGCCGAACACCAATCAGAATGGCTTTCCCATGATCGTCGATATCCGTTCGCAGTCCACTGAATGATTCCCTTGTGATTTTTCTGAAAAATCCCGAGGCTATTTCAAGTACTGGGTCCTGGTTTTCCGCCCTGTATTTTTCAATGACATCCAGGAGGATTTTGATGGCAAGTTTCAGTCGAATGTAACGTTCCGAAAGGCGGCGAACTTTGGCTATCACCTGTTGCGAATTGTCTGCGAGTTCTGCTGCCAGGCTGCTTCCGTCCATTCTTGCCATTTCGTTTTTTTCGCGCCCGATTTCTTCCGTAAGACTTTGAATTTCAGGATCAAGTGTGTCTTTGATTTCATGGATGATATTTTGGATTGTTCCGGGAAGAGCATCCGGATCTATCGCCTGTGCCTGTTTTTCGAGATCCGGCAAGGGCACACCTTCAGCAATTTGCGCCAGGGTGTATTGCACACCGGAAAGCTTCTCTTTGAGCTGACCATGTTTTCTGGAGCGCTGTTCCGCATCGTCCAGTGCCTCTTCGTTTTCACATTCAGCCATAGCAATCAGAACCGCCATCCTTTCTTTGTTGGTATTCAAGACAGCCTGTGTCTGAAGGATTTCTTTTTCAAGCGCGGAAATTTCTTCAAGGTGTCGCTCTAAAATAGCCTGCTCTTGTCGAGCGCTATTCAAGCGTGCATGGAGAGTTGAGACGGCCTGGGTGGTCTCCATGCCTGCGAGGTCAGTGGCGATTTTCCCAAGGAGGGTTTCCAGGTCCCTTTGAAAATTTCGAGTATCCCGGTCAATTCCATCGATGCGTTTTCGAAGGTCAACGGCCTCTTTTATTTTGTCAAAACAGCTTTGAAGGGTATCGATGAAATTGTTGGCTTCATCAGTGTTTGTGTGGGGAGGGAGAGCCAGCGGGCCAAGTGCCCCCTGCCATTTTATTTGCCACTGGCGCAGTTTTTTTTCCGCCTTCTGCTGTTGGTCTTTCAGGGTTTCCAGATCCTTCAAAAGCTCAGTACTTCTGATCTGAAGTTTGTCTTCCCTGGCTTGATTATTCCGGATGGTATCCAGAAGCTGTTCGGCATGAAGAAGGATCGGAAACAATTCAGTGGGTGAAACATCCTCTTTTTCACCCAATGTACGGAAAGCATGCACCAGTTTTTCCCTGATTTCCCGGCGCTTCTCTTCTTTATGGGCAATCTCCGATGCAGCCTTTTCGATTTCCCTGACGTTGAAACGGATTTTTTCAAAATCAGAGCCCCACTGCCTCATCTCTCGAGGCGACAGGGGGTGAAACCCGAAGGGCTTCCAGGCTTCTTGCCATTGGTTGCTGACTTGGGCAAGATCTGCGTTTACTCCTTCCATTTCAAGACCAAGAATCCGGCGGCGTTTTGCGTTTCCTTGCAGGTTGGCTTTGAGAGAGGCGTGTTTTTGTACACGATCTGCTTCCCGGCGCAGGCGGTCAGCGGTTTGGTCGGATTTCACCACGAGGTTTTCATACGCATCAGGCAGGGGCGTTCCGGGAGAAAACGTATTAATTTCTTCGTAAATATCCTCACCCTCCATCCATTGTCTCCGAAGCAGTTGCCATCCCGAATCCCTTTTGGAACGAATCTGGATTAGATCTTTCTCCGAAGGCACCCCTCCCGCAAAGAGATTTTCCTGTAATTGGGCTGAAAACCTCTCTGAATCTATTTTCAGTTTTTCATCTTCCGTGCTAAGTTGTTTTTTCTTTTCCCGGATGGCATCCAGTTTTCGCTCAAACCGATTCAATGTTTCCTGCAGGGGAACGGTCATTCCTCCAACCTGTTCCAGGGAACCATTCCAGAGCCCCAGACAACTCAGTTTCTCCAGACAGGATTTTCTGGAAAGCTCCCTCTCCGCTTGCCTGTCTTTTATCTGTTGATCCAGATCACCGGCCCTCTGAGCGATCTTAATTGCCTGAATCATCCCATCCGGGTTTTGTGCAGCCGGTAGTTGAGAAAGACCGGTTCGGGCATTCTTCAGGGCCGTCTGGTTTTTGCTGATGTTTTCATCGGATTGTTCAATTTTCTGGGCCAACGCTTCGTATTGATTGCCTAATGAAAGGATCGTTCTACGTTTTGACAGGCCGGGCCGTAATTCTTCTACTCGATCCAACGTCAGGTCCGGTCGGACCTGTTTCAGGAGAGCGCCTGCTTCGGTCCTGAGACTGATCCTCATGCCTTCCAGTCTTGGCCTGTCGGCGCCGGCTTTACGCTGCTCCCCCACACGTTGAAACATATCCTCAATCTCATCGGCATAATGAATGATATCCTGGTTGAGAGAAACCGCTTCTTTTTTTTTCTGAATATCATGAAGCCTGGTAACAGCCACAGTTTGTCGGTTTGTAGCTTCGTTTCTTTCGTGCTCAAGATTCTTGTACTGTTCCCTGAAATCAGAAGGCAACTCAATCACCTGGCCAAGCTCCTTCAGATCGTCCAGAATGATGTTTTGCTTCCCTAAGTGTGATAAGGCTCGCTGTAAACGCTCTAAACGTCTTCTTTCGTGGTCTTTTTCGTCTCTTTTCTTTCTCAAGTCCTCCCGGCCATTTTCTGCCTTTACCAGGGCTTTTTTATGTTCTTGCCAGGCACGGCCGGACAGGGTGGCGTGTTTCATTTCCGTTTGCAATTTTCGGTATTGTATGAGGGCTTCATTTATGGCTTTTGTGGACGCACGGGGCTTGAAAAGGTCATTTGCTTCCTGTTCAAGGGCATCAAGGATGGCATGCAGGGATGTAAGTCCTGCACCTGCCGCAAAAATAGCTTGCCCCACATCTCCTTTTTGATCGAGTATATCCTGCCCGCCGCGAATCAGCGCCTCATGGTCTATTCCGTAGAGGGATTCAAAAGTTTCCGATTCCATGCCTTGAAGAAACGAAATGAGGTGTGTGGGATCAAGGGGGTTGTCGTGGGAGTCAAACAGGTCTGATTTACGTTTCTTACGCCGGAAAAACGTTAGGGATTCTCCGGTTTCCTTTTGAAGGCATCCTCCGATCAGCAACTGGTCATAGGCATGGAGGAAATTATCGCCGGTTCGGACAGGGATACCGAAAAAAAGAGCATAGAGTGCTCGAAGACAACTACTTTTTCCAGCCTCATTAGGGCCATATATTATGTGCAGCCCGGGAAGTTTCGAGGAAAAATCGAGCACACGGTTTGAAAAGGGTCCAAAGGCCCGTAAATCGAGAGTCTTAATTCTCACGATGAGCCTCCTGCCCTAATATTTTCCCCATCAGGAGTTCTCTCACCTCCTCACACAGGGTCTCCAGCTCTTCCTCCTGCAGGTGAAAGGGATCTTCTTCGTTCAACAGGTCGGGGGGAAGTTTGCTTCGCAGTTTCTCAAATTGAGGTATTATATCAAGTAGGTATGGGCTTCCCGTCCTGATTTCGTCCACTGCGCTGTTGAGGGCGGAGATAGGAGTATCATTCAGGGGCGCTGTATCTATTGAAACTTTCCTGCGTGTGTGAAAAATGGTCTTTTCAAGCCAGACTTCAAGGAGACTTGCGGCAACTCCCCTGAATTCTTCCGTCCAATGAACCGATCTTTCATGAAAATCGCTATGGAGGGAGGTTGTACCTTCCAGAATGAGGCGCACGACAACCGGTCGACCTTCAGCACGTCCCAGTTCATTCTCAAAGGCCTGCCTTGCCTTTTCAAGACATTCTTCACGGATTTCGCATCCGCTCAGATCGACCCTGCAGACGGCCCAGCGGAGAACATCGATATTGTGGTGCTCGATTCCCGTCACTTGCCCATTGTCCACCGCGACAATGGTGCAACCTCTGGGACCTGTTTCACGAATATGTCTCCCCTGAATGTTTCCTGGGAAAATGACCCATGGATCGCGGGATACTTCTTCACGGGAATGGACATGTCCCAGCGCCCAGTACTGATATCCTTTAGAATGAAGTCCATCCAGCGTACATGGCGCATAGGGCTCATGTCCCGGTCTCCCCGTCAGGGCGGTATGAAGAAGGCCCACATTGAATAAGCCGTGTTTTCCCTGAGGATAGTTCCGCGTGAGATCTTCCGATACAACGCGGGAACGGAAGCTCTGACCATGAATGGCCACTTGAAGGTCTTCCATGATTCTGGTTTCGGCTGTTCTGTCCGAAAAGAGTACCACGTTATCCGGCAAGTGGAGTGCGCGTGTGATACGGCTTGCGGCGTCGTGATTTCCGGAGACCATGAAAACCTGGATGCCTGCTTCCCGCAAAAGGCCCATTCGACTGTTAAAATAGATGCCGGTGTTGTAATCTTTCCAGTCTCCATCAAAAAGATCCCCGCTCAGCAGGATAAATGCAGTTTCTTCCTGGATGGCAAGGTCTACAAGGTTGTCAAAGGCGCGTCTTACTGCGCTCCTGATCTGTTCCACCGGTGCGTCTTGATAATAACCTTCCAGCCCCCTTAGAGGACTGTCAAGGTGGATGTCGGCAGCGTGCAGGAAACGAAACATCTTTTTCCCCTGTACAGAAATTCATTCAGTTGTCGGCATCCTTCATCCATAAGTTTACATTTTTCCCGGAAATGGGGTATGTTTTCTGGTTGAAAATCGGACGTCGAATCTGAAA